>NZ_JACYGY010000001.1:1290000-1612500 GCF_015221875.1 Dyadobacter subterraneus | reverse complement strand
GCGAACCGCAATATACTTCTCACCTCCGCCGGGATGCTGAATAATTGTCACAAATTCTTTTTCATCAATTTTATTCAAGGCAGGGATCATTCTCAAAAAACCGAAATTATCCAGCGTTATGCTGCCGTCTTCGGATTGCTCAGCAACGGCAATGACGGTAAAATCCAGCTCATCTTCACTACTTGTAATAAAGCATTCGCCAGGAAGAAACGAGAATGTCTTACTAGCCTTCATCCTGCCATTTACATCCGCTTCAAAATCAAATTCTGCAAATCCACGAGCCGCTGCGGATTTGTCTTTTATGACATGATTATTGGTAATTATTAATCTTGGCGTGATCAAAAATCCGGTTCCCCATTCACCCTGCGCACCAAAAAGATCAGGAATATAAATCCTGCAAACGGCTTTGGCAGCGTTCACCCCTCTTTGAAGATAATTGATCCTTAAAAGATCATTTCGCCCCATATATCTTTCCAAATCAATTCTGGTAACACCAGCACCGCTGTCCGACATTTGCGCTACTCTGTTGGCAAGATCAGTCACAGCATCTTCTCTTGGAATGCGTGCGCTTGCTTTATTTGCCCGCAGTTCACTGGCAAAATCTTCCGGATAATCTGAGGTGAAAGTTGTCATGATCATTTACACTTTAAAGTTGACCGGCTGGTCTTTTTATTCCTTTCTAAAACACTGCAAATTAACAGCTTTAATATTACCGCTTTGTTAATATTACTGAACGGCAAAAGCCTGGTTCGTTGTCTTTATAGTTACCTTATTAAGATAATTTTTTCAAAAACCGCTTGATATTACAACGAATAACTGGCTGCTGCTTTTTCTAACAAATTCAATTTCAGGGAAGAAACTGTCCTTTTTCCTCCCGATCTTAACTGTTATATTTGTCTGATTAGTATGGCTGTTTTCGGTACCAGTCAATAAATTCCAAATACTCCCGCCCTTTAAAAAGCATGATTGAACAATCTCTTCCAAAAGCAAGGATAAACAAAAGCGACGCCAGGGCAGTGCGCATTACAGGTTTTCTGCTCGTTTCCACCGTTTGGGTCAGTGCAGGTTTATTTGGGTTGTATATACTCGCTTTTTACGCTGCGGCTTTGTACGAAGGCAACATGGGACAATGGAATAATGTACTTCCCGGATTATATCAGCAAGGCGAATTGGTTCAAACCAGCGGCATAGGAATTCATTTCGCCAGCGGCGGCATTATTTTACTTTTGGGAAGTATCCAGCTAATGGAATCTGTGAGAGTGAAATATTCGTTTTTACATAAATGGATTGGAAGAATTTACGTGCTGTCGTGTTTGCTTGCAGCCATTGGCGGTTTGGTTTTCATCGTGATAAAGGGAACCATTGGCGGCACTGTCATGGATATCGGTTTTTCTCTTTACGGAATTTTGATGTTATTATGCGGTATTGAAACGTATCGCCATGCGGTTGCCGGAAGGTTTGAGAAACACAGCACCTGGGCACTACGATTGTATGCACTGGCGATCGGTTCGTGGCTTTATAGAATGGATTATGGTTTTTGGATTATGCTTACGGATGGGCTGGGACATTTGAAACAATTCAACGGGCCTTTTGACAACGTTATGTCCTTTTTCTTTTACATCCCAAATTTGATTGTTGCCGAACTTTTCATCCGGTCGGGTGGCGGCAGAGCGAGTAAAGGATTTAACTGGATGGCTGCTTTTGTTATGCTTTTTGTAACAGGTTTTCTTCTGACCGGAACCTACTTTTTCGCCAAATACTATTGGCTTCCGGCTATTTTTGGCTTATTTATTAATCCGTGAGCCAGCTAAAAATAGATTTCGAACGGCATTTCAATGTCTCATAAAACTTAATCCAAGCGCTGTGCCCACACCAAGCGCCATGCCAGCAGCTACATCAGATGGATTATGAACACCCAGATACATTCTGGAATAACCTACCGTCCCGGCCCATAACATGGATGGCGCGATGACGTACCATTTTGGATAAGCCATCGACAATGATGTTGCCGTACTAAAAGATGCCGAGGTATGGCCCGAAGGTAATGAATATTCACCCGGTTTGTAAACCGGCGTGAGTGAAATATGAACGAGGAAAGGCCTTGGCCGTTTGAATATTTTTTTCAGCGAATGATTTAAAATTGCTGTACAAGCTGTGCTGCTAAATATATAAAAAGCGTTTTGCCGCATACTTTTGTTATGATCAATAATGCCAGCGACAAACAATCCAGCCGGAATTCCTGCATTGACATAATTGTTTGCATCCGAAATACCCCTCATGAATTTTGTCTGCCCGTCAGAGCGGCTGGCTTCTAGTTTTTGTAAAATTGCAAGGTCGAAATTATCGACAGCCGTTTGCGCTTGTGCGGCTGAAAAACAGAAAATCCAGTAAAATAGAAATACTTTCTTCATATCTTAAAAGTAACAATAAAGCGTTAGCATCTGTTGCCGGGGCTGAATTTTCTATTTAAACCTGAATTCCTTCACCCTTTCAGAGCGCCTGCCGTTTGAAATTTTTTCGAAAGGATTCCATATTGTTAAATCTCAAAATGATCATTGTTAACAATGTCGTGGTTTCCAATTCTGTTTTATCTGTCTGGGACCAAGATCAATTCTGCTTAACTTTAAAAATCCTCATGGCATGAAATTTTAGGTCAAATCTTTAACCAAAAGATTTAATTCTGATTTTATGAAAATGAAAGGAAGGAGCGTAATCACCTACAGTGTTTATTCGCCCACAAATGTTACTACAATGCTGCGTCCCAGAAGACAGGACGGCCAATCTGTTTTACAGGAAGGATTCAGTATTGACCCCTCTGTTGAATTTTCAGAGTATACAGATTTATACGGAAATCCATGTCAGCGTGCTGTGTTGCCCGTTGGCCAGGTAACCATCACCACAGAAGTTCAGGCCCAGGTGAATCCGACCAAACCTATTCCCAATCCGGTACCGGCGTATGTACTTGTAGGTAACTTACCTGATGAGGTCATGCACTTTATTCTTCCCAGCCGTTATTGCCAGTCAGATTTGCCTGAAATCAACAAACTAGCCATGGAAATCGCAGGTAATTTTGTACCCGGATACGATCAGGTTGAAGAAATCAGAAAATGGATTCATCAAAATATTAAATATCAATATGGCGTAACTGACGCCACAACAACTGCGCTGGATATTGTTAGAAACCGCATAGGTGTTTGCCGGGATTTTACACATCTGGCAATAGCACTTTGCAGAAATCTTTGCATACCTGCACGTATGACTGTGGGTTATCTAGACAAGCTTCAGGAAATGGATCTACACGCATGGTTTGAAGTATATATTGGTGGAGACTGGTATGCTTTTGACGCCGTTCAGGAACATACGGAAGGTTACCGGATAGAAATTGCACATGGTCGTGATGCAGCAGATGTTGCCATGATTACTCAATATGGAAATGCCACATTGGAATCATTACATGTTGAAGTTGAATTGCTGGAACCAGAACCAGCTAGCTAAGTATAAAAGATTAACAAAATTGTTGCATTTTAATACATGAATAATTTACCATTAACCGTCAGAAGATCGATCGAGCTGCTTGGTCTGGTTCTTCTGACAGCCATTTTTTATGTAGGAAGAAGTATATTGATGCCGATCATTATGGCATTTTTTATAAGTCTGGTCCTTCTTCCTGTTTTCCGGTTTTTAAGTAAACGAAAAGTACCCGAAGCAATCGCTATTGTCATACCAATCCTTCTGGTTTTCATTTTACTGGCCGGTATTATCTGGTTTTTTTCTGCACAGGTGGGTTCACTAGTGGCAGATTTTCCTAAAATAAAAAGTAATGTTAGTATCCACCTCAATACACTTAGCAACTGGGTTTCGGGTGTCACGCATTATTCTACAAAAGAACAGCTCGATTTTATAAATAAAAACACAAATGAGCTTCTCAGTTTTGCCGGCAAAAGGGTAAGTACTTTCGCTTTAACGCTCAGCTCAGTTTTTGTATTTGTCGGACTTTTACCCATTTATATTTACCTGATTCTCTTTTACAAAAATCTTCTGCTCAGGTTTATTTTTATGTGGTTTAGTGAAGAGCACCATCCGAAAGTAAAAGATGCTATTTATGAAAGTGAGACGATCATTAAAAGTTACCTGATCGGCCTTTTGATCCAGATCACTTATATGACTATTCTTGTCGGCGGAACTTTGTTGATCATTGGTATAAAACACGCACTTTTAATCGGGGTGATTTTTGCCATTCTTAATCTAATTCCATATGTCGGTGCCTTGATAGGAAATGTAATTGGCGTCATTCTTACGATGACTTCTTCAACGGAACTTTGGCCGATATTTACGGTTCTGGGTGTTATTGCTGGTGTTCAGTTTCTGGATAATAATATTTTGATGCCAAGAATTGTTGGGTCAAAAGTTAAGATCAATGCTCTTTTTGCTATTCTTGGCGTTATTGTTGGAGGAAGTATTGCAGGTGTTCCTGGTATGTTTCTGTCAATGCCCATTATTGCGGTACTAAAAGTTATTTTTGACCGGACGGACATGTTCAGACAATGGGGAATTTTGCTTGGCGATGAACGTCCCGAACACAATCCGATGACATCCCCTGATTCACGAAAAAAAGAAGCTGTGATTTCCAAATCAGGTACGATAAGGAACAGCAAATAATGCGAGGTTTCCATTCAATCATTAATCTGAAACCAGACAAAAATAAAACAGCAGACCCCGGAGTACTTGCAACTTATTAACATTCTTCTAATTTTGTAGACGAATCTGTTAAATGTTAATTCTTTGATCCGAATTCTGTCAATTCTGCTTTTTGGGCTTTTACTTTATAATGCGGTCGGCTATTCTGTTGTCTATCTGTGTGAAAGTAATCATACAATCAGCTCCAAAAAGCAGAATTATATTGAAACGAATGCCTACTCCCAGGATATTGTCATAAAAATTCCTGTGCCTCTTCCCTACCAGACAAACTGGAAATCTTCCGAAACCGTTGAAGGGGTGATTCAGCACAATGGCAACTACTATCAGATAAAAACCAGGCAACTCATCAATGATACACTCTATGTACATTGTGAGTTGGACCAAAATGCCCGTGAGCGGTTTAGTTCGCTGGTTTCCAATATTATAAATGAGGTTAGAGGAATGCCATCTGATCCGCACAAAACCTCACACGCAACAATCTTAAAGAATTTCGTTAAGGAATATTTGTCACTGGACAGAAAACATACATTTTATCTGTTGGAATGGTCTGAAACTGCTGTGCTTGCGAAAGATCATTACGTTTATCACGCTTCAAAAACGCATCGCCGTATTTTGTCTCCCCCGCCCGAATTGGCCTGATTTATTTTTACTTACAAAACAAAATTCCGGTTTTGCAAAATGAATTTTCATTTCGCTGATCTCGTGTATGCTATTCTTCATTATCATTTTGAGGCTGGCTGTACTAAAAATTATTAGGACAATTCAACCATTTTTATTTATCAATCTTCACGTGAAAAAACTTGTATTATTACTAGGCGTTATACTTTCTATATCTTCATTTTCAACCTATCAGGCAAACGGTCAGGGCTGTGTGGCTATTCGCAGCACCGGAAATGCATGTATGCTCGCTCATGCTGATAGCACTGATCATCAGCAGTGGGTTTTGACCACCAGTGCGCGTTATTTCAAATCGTTCCGCCACTTTTCTGGCACAGAAGAAAACAAGGACAGGCTTAAACAACATACAGAAGTGATTAACCATACCGCTTCGCTGGATATCAACCTGACCAGAATTTTGAATGATCGCTGGTCCATCATGATTGATTTGCCCGTTATCTCAAACGCACGCTCATCTTTGTACGAACATGGGCTGATTAATGGAGTGAATAATTTCAACCAACGCCATAGTACACATTCTTTTGGAATTGGCGATATGCGTATTGCCGCTTACCACTGGCTTTTTGATCCCAAGAAAAGTACACGCGGAAATATCCAGTTGGGATTAGGCATTAAGCTGCCAACCGGAGATTACGACTATCAGGATTATTGGTATAATGTTGGCCCTAACGGTAGTAAAGAACTTCGCACGGTTGATCAGTCCATTCAGCTTGGAGATGGCGGAACCGGTTTTACAGTCGAGGCCAATACGTATTACAATGTATCACACAACTTTGGCGTATATGCGAATTTTTACTATCTCGTTAATCCAAGAGAGCAAAATGGCGTGCGTACTTACCGTGAAACTTTATCACCACGTTTGGCCAACGAAGCCATCATGAGTGTTCCTGATCAATACATGGCAAGAGGTGGTTTCAGCTATTCATTAAGCAATGTTGTTCGTGGTTTGACCGTTGCTGCCGGGGCTCGTTTGGAAGGAATTCCTGTTCACGATATTGTGGGCGGAAGCGGTGATTTTCGTCGCCCGGGTTATGTGTGGAGCGCAGAACCAAGTATTAATTACACTACAAAAAAATATAGCATCTATGTAAGCGTGCCGATTGCTTTGGCAAGAAACAGAACTCAAAGTGTAACAGACAAGGAAAATTCTGCTACTTACAATACTTATATCCGTGGAGACGCAGCTTTTGCAGATTACTCGGTTAATGCGGGGATTTCCTTCAAATTCTAAAAAATAATGTAATCAAAAAAGGTTTCAGGTCGATGACTTGAAACCTTTTTTTGTATCGAATTTATTCAAATAAATTAAGTGTTGCATAGGATCAGCACTTTTTACAGAAACCAAATTGTCAACGACCCATAAAACAAAACTTTTGTCTACACATCGGTCGCAGTTCTTCAAACATAGGCGAACTTTTAATTCCTACTGCATCAACAAAACAATCGGCATTGAGCGGATTTTTGATTTATTTTTGACGCCCACGGTGGTTTTAAAGAGGAACATCAAGAAGTCGCGCTTTACTGTCTCAGCCTACCTTGGGAAAATTTAAATCCTCCAATATCTTGAAAAGCAAAAGCCGGCAAGATAATTTCTTGCCGGCTTTTGTCTATCTGCCATGTCCCCTATGCCCGGGACGGCCAGGCCTGGCTCTTCCCAAACCTAAAATTCCACCTGAATCACTTCTTTGCAATCCATATCGTACGAAAACTCCAAAAAATGTTTTAGAACTTCCGTAGGTCTGGTTACTAAAATCGTAATAACCGGTCGTAAGTCCGATGCCGAAATTTTTCGAAAGCTGAGCAAATAAATTGTAGGAAAGTTCCAGCATCAAACTTCCTTTCGTATCGAAAACACGGCCACCTCCAATGGTCATTTCGTTTGCAAAAATCCCAATGTTACAAACATCCATGGTCACTTTTCCCTCCAAAAATAATGAAGTATCCGGCCGGAAAGAATTTCGGCCGAAGGCAATACCTATGTCAACTACGTTAAATGTTTTTCCAACTTCAATCATTTGCGCAATCCGGTCCCTGGTAATACCGGGGCCTGTATAAATGGCAAACGGCATTAGTCTGGCATAAATCGGAGCCGTTTTGAATTTCAGCCCCATTTTCAAAGAATCTGTGACCGGCGTGGTTGGCGCTGTTTGACAAAATGCCTGAAAAGAAAAAAGAGTAATAACCAGAAGTAATAATTGATTTTTCAACGGTGTGTATAGTCTTCTCATAGACTTATGATTTGTTTATTAAAGATAATTTCATTCATCGGTATTATCACATCCTCACCGCAAATACCTATCTGCCGGAGCCAAAATATGTGAATTTTTGTTTTCGCCAGCTTCAAAACTTGATGGAGCATTTACATCTCCACTGATATATTTTGGAAATTGGGGATAGGGAAAAACCGGGCGCTCAAAACGAATTCCGCTTTTTGAATCTCCGCCTTTGAAGGCAGCAGCAATTATCTTTTCCGGCGCTTTTCCTTTTTCAACCCAATTAATTAAGGCAGTCATCACATCATGTTCACTATCCTGGGGCACTGAAAAAGTAAGATGCTGACCACAATCATTTAAACCCGGTCCGCCTCCACAATGCGCCATGCCAGGCAAGAGAAAAAAGCGGAAAAAATTCTGTGTCTGTTTTAAACCTCCCTGCTTCTTTACCACACGATCATAATAATAAGCTGCGTCCTGATATGGTACAAGCGGATCAGCAGTGCCGGCATACATCAGTATTTTTCCTCCACGTTTTTTCAGCGGCGCTAAATCAGGATTATTTGCATTTAAAATCGGTGCAAGAATTGAATCCATTTTCTGCTGATCAGTATCAAAATTGAAGCTGCTGTAATCAAACTGAGGGCCTGAAACCCATTTATATTGATAAAAAAGGGAAGATGGCGCCTGATTCGGATTTTGTTGATAATCCAGTCCGAGTGCGGAATTCTCGGATCCCATCGGTAAAGGCGTGTAAATCCTCTCACCAGTCCGCGGATTTTTCGGCCCGGTATAGATTTGCGAAATGGCTGTAAACTGCGCTTTCGTAAGACAGGTTTTTTCATCTTTTCCGTCAGCACAAACCGGCAGCGTTTTCGGATCAAAATCACAAGCGCCCGGATCTGTCAGAAAATTATCTCCCGGAGCTCCTCCATCCTTTCCGCCACATGCTTTCAGCACCGCGTTTGAGATTAAATCAACTTTTTCCTTTGGAAGAAAACTACCTGGAATCTGATTGGTTACCTTGAAATTCCAGACAAAACCAGTATGCAAATGAGTCCTGTTATTGGCTGGTGCACCGGCCAAAATTCCGTCGTAATCTTCCGGATATCGCTGCGCTTCCATCAGCGCTTGCTGCCCGCCAGTGGAACAGCCAGCAAAATAGGAATGGTGAATAGTTTTTTTGTAGTATGCCTTTGTAATTGCTTTTCCCGTAACCGTCATTTCATGCGTAGCCCGGTGACCAAAATCAGCCCAACGTTCAGGATGCCCTACGATTTCATTTGCACCCGGCGAAGTTCCCATATCGGTATTTGCCGTAGCAAAACCACGTTTCAAACCATTGGCAAGCACACCATAACCGATAGCTCCTGCACCTCCCCCATTGCCAGTTCCCAGAAATCTTCCGTTCCATCCTTTTTCGGGCAGCCACACTTCAATCCGGATATTTGAATCCGATACAGGTTTTAAAGTGGCAGCGATTCTGCAAAATGCAGGCAGATCCGCAATCGGAGAAGTCGCTCCATTTGGTGTAAAACTTCCTTTTGCAACGCATTCCACCGTTGTGAGAATCGCATTTGGAAATATTTGTTTTGCAAGATCCTGACAGTGGCAATCTTTATTTTGGGAGACCGTAGAAGATATTTGCTGTGCATATATTTTTAGAGAATAAAAGATCGAAAATGAATAAACAGCAAAAAATATTAAGCAGCGAAATCGGTTTAATTTAAACATATGGCGGCGTTTTTTTAGTATCAAAAGCGATTTTCAACTTGGGACTACTATTATTTAAAAAGTAATGGATTAAATTATAATTCTTATTGACCACAACCAGAATTGTGTATATATTATGAGATCCAGTAAATCAGCCAGGTAGATATGTTATTACTAGAAAATTTACATCTCTCTGTTAAGCCACAACCCGACTAACTGACTCATAATGAAATACACAGCTTTATGTATCCTGATCATTTTTGACATTTTGTTTTCCTGCAATCCCAAGTCTGAACTAGCCGGCGCAATTGTAAGTCTGCCGCTTAAAATTGTTGATGGTTTCGGCCCGTTTCAAGCCGATTATGTACTTATTTCACCGGAATATACTGCTGATAATTCAAGAGGATCTGTATGGGTAAAAACTTATCTGCCGGTGACAGGAATTCCATCAAATTGGAAATCCGTTGTAAAATCCATGGTCACTTTTGATTACAGACAGCTGATTTACCAGAATTTTCATGCAGGAAACATTAGTCAACAAGAATACAAGTCTTTTCAAAAATCCTGGGAATGGACTCCCGATGAAAAATATCTTTCTAAAAAACCAATCAAGTGTTTCGTTTATGTTATCAGGGGAATGGATGCAACCGGAAAAATAGCTGTCATGATAGACATCAACAATGATCTTGATTTTAAAGATGAACATCCATTTTATCCTGAATCTGCAAATTTCGGGCATGCCATGCGTAACTATTCTAAGATTACGAAAGTATCCTATGAAATATTCAGCGAAGGAAAAGTGGAGTTAAGACGTTTGCCTATGATTGTAAAACATGTAGCTGATCAACCGTTAAATCGGGATTATTTATACAGCATTCCTCAATATGCTCAAACCATTTTAAGGCATGATGGTCGGGATTATGAGCTTGCTATCAGGAGAGGATTCAGCGCCCCGGATTATGAAAGTCCAGAAATTGTGCTATTAAGTAAATCCGACTCCATTAAAAAATACAATTTTTTCGATGGAATTGGGAAGGGTGAATTGCTTTCTGTTGGCACATCACCGAATCAGGTAACTTACCGTAACAAAGGCGTTGATCCAGATCATAAAACTTTACAGCTGGAAATTGTAGAAGAAGACAAAAAGCTATATTCCACACAGATTGGCTATCAGTTCAAGCCCTTGGAAAGCAAAGAATTTGCAACCGGGAAAATGATTAGAACCTCCGCTTATAAGGGCAAATATATTTTTATTGATTTTTGGGGAACGTGGTGTAAACCCTGCGTGGAAGAGTTACCGGATCTTCAAAAAACATATCAAGCCATCAATAAGAACAAGATAGAATTTATTAGTATTGCCTGCCTGGATTCCCCTGTTAAACTTTCTGGTTTTTTGAAAAAAAATCCGTTACCCTGGACACAAATTCTTTCAGACAGCACAAACAGACTTGTTGAAACTTATGGCGTTCAGGGTTTCCCATTTAATCTGATTATTGGTCCGGATGGTAAAATTGTTGCAAGAAATCTTCACAATAAAGATTTGAAAAAGAAATTGGTGGAGTTGAGTGAATAATAATTTAAGCGGAATGTAGTTTATTATCCATCTTCACATCACTCCACAAAAACAATTTCCACCCTCCGGTTTCTAGTTCTAAGCTCTTGGTCCTGACCCAGATATACACGTTTTGTATCTCCAAAACCCTTTGTCCGGATTCGGGATTGATCAATACCCTTTCTTATCAAATACTGTTTTACAGCTTTAACCCGGTCGAGAGATAATATTAGATTTTTATCCGCCGGGCCGATTTTATCTGTATGACCGCGTAATTCAATTTTAAGATTTGGTTCTGACTTCAAGCGTTCAGCAAGCGAATCAAGTTCTCCAAAAGATGCCGGTAAAATGTTGAATTGTGACTGTTCAAAAAACAGATTATTTAAAACAGCCGGCTTATTGATAACCCGATCTTCAATCTTTTCTGCTATTACTTTTCTTTCTGTTTTTTCCTCAATTTCCACTTTGGGAGTAAGGCCAAAATCAAAAATTCCGCTTAGTGTATCACTCACATATTTCTCTGAAAAATAATCTCCATACCCTGCTGCCCGGATCTGAAAACGGTAAATCTGATTGGGAGAAAGCAAAACGGAAGTTACTCCCGAACTATCCGACATTAGTTCAGAACTCATAACCGCTTTGTCCGTGATTACAACAGGCGTAATAATTTTGGCCAAAGTGGCCTTGTCAAACACGCGAAAGGAAATTTTTACTTTGCCTTGCGACAAAGGTTTTTTCGTCAGATCGATGGCATACGCCCAGATATTGGCAAAAAGAATATCATTTTCATTGTTGATGGATTTTCCGGGAGAAATTCCTCCCAACGAAGTTAAAATATCAACATCACCCAAGATAATATCGCCCGTTACATGATCGTAAACCATGGATGGATTTCCTTGTTCATTTTTTGAAAGGACAACCGGCGCCCCACCTTTCAGCCAACCAATGGCATGTCCGCCTTGTACAAACCTGGATACTTTGCCGAAAGGTCCGTCAAAAATTTTTGTTTTTTCTCCATCCGCCGTCGCGGTACTCATTCTGGATTCACTATCCATTCTTTCATAACCCCAAACGGCCGCATGCGACTCACAAATCACAGCGAGATTTTCCTCTTTTTGCAAAGACCAATCCCTTATTGTCCTCAATTCAGAAATATTTATAACCTCCGGACTTTGCGGATTATAGAACATTCCAACGAAAACGGCACCGCAATTTGCTTTTGAAATTGTAGCCGGTGAAATTGGAATATCTTTGAGCGGAACAAGCTCAACCTGCTTTATTACAATACCTTTATTACCAAAATTATCTGTATTCAGAAGCTTTGCGGCCCCACTTCCTGCCATGTACTGCCCGTCAAAAGTGTAACCATGATCCTGATAGGTTGAACGGGAATCGGGTATGTAACAAACACGAAGCGTCTGAGCCCTGTTGTAATTATTGAGACTTAACAAAAAAATAAAAAGCTGTAAACAGCAAAACCTGCTCAAAGTGATGAGTGCTTTACTTTGGAGATTTATATTGATTTGTTTAACCACGAGAGAAATATTCAGAGGGTTTGCCCGGCTTTTTATATATGACCGTTCAGATATCCAAATAGTTGCAATCCACTAATTCAATTTTTCTTTTGTGCTGCCGACACGGTGACAGAGCTTACAAAAGTTGTAAAATTCTGTCAACAAGTTTTTGATGATCTTCGGATTCGCTGTTTGATAAAAAGATGAATGTAAGATTTTTGTCCGGTATTCGGAAGATATTATGTTGATTTCCAGGGTGTCCGCCTCCGTGTGTGATGACATTTCCTAACTTTGGAGTTTGAAAAAAGAACCAGCCAAATCCTACATTAACAGGCTTCCCATTTTTGTCATTTACCGGTTTGCCTGCATATAAATACGGTGTCATCGATTCTTTCTGCACTTCATAAGGCAGCAGCGTGCAATTTGTCAAAGCCTGATTCCAGGCAGCAAGATCGCGTGCCGTTGAGACCAACGATCCATCACCATAAAAGTCGCCCAGATAAAACACAAAGTTATATTTGGGTTGCAAATGAGCATATAAAAACCTCTTTTTAGCCGGATCCCAAATGTTTCCTATTGCGAGTTTGTTGTTACGAATCCTTCTTATGTCTGTGACCAGATACGCGTATGTGTCGTTCATTTTGAGCGGCTGAAATATATTCTGCCTCATGAATTGCTCATAACTTTTCCCGGAAAGCCTTTCAATAATTGTAGCAAGAAAATCATAACCGATATCACAGTATTCGAATCTGCTTCCCGGCAAAGATTGAAGTGGCAACTGATTTTTAATCAGATATTGAAGCACATCATTATTGCCATTCGAACGTAACGTATCAAGATTAGGCCTGATATCATTCCAAAAATTTGGAAGACCCGAAGTATGGGTTAGAAGATTACGGATGGTTATATTTCGGTAGGGAAATTCGGGCAAATATTTCACGACCAAACTGTCATACGCAATTATTCCCTTGTTTTTCAAGATCATAATCCCGTAAGCAGTAAACTGTTTGGAGATTGAAGCGAGCTGAAAAGAATTATTAGCGGTTAAGATTTTATGTTTTTCAACATCGGCATATCCATAACTTTTTTCAAAAAAACGCTGACCATTTTTTACAATTAAAATATTAGCGCTCAAAGGAATCTGATGGTTAGCACTATCCAGGACAAACCTGATACTGTCTGCATTTTGTCCTGAACAAAAATCTATATTTAAAACAGCAAGTAAGAAAATGATAAATCTATATTTCATTTACGCAAGTTAAGATAAATCTTTACCTCTGTTTAATTCCGTAACAATCAGATCGGTGTGGTTAAAATTGAAAGGCACGTTTTAATTCCCATTCTCAAATTACCAATCCGCAGATTTTCATTGGGACTGTGCTGATTGTTATCCATATTGACCATCGGCACGATAACCGCCGGAACGCCCAGGGTTTGAATAAAAGGAACCACAGGAACAGAACCGCCCATAATCCGGATAATAACCGGCTGTTCTTTGAAATTTTCAGTTACTGTTTTTCTTAGCCAGTCACCAATCGGAGAATTTACCTCAGTGCGAAAAGCCGGACTTCCTGCACCTCCGCTATTCATGAAAACCAGCTTTTTGTGCGCCATGCGTTCTAGTTTGGTTGGCACATGATCAAGAACCGTATAACCTAATTTTTCAATGTGTTTTTTAACCAGCAAATTCATCCTTGCACCTTCCGTTTCCGGTACAAGACGGATTCCAAATTCGGCCAGGGCCTCTTCCGGAATAATTGTTCCTCCGCCTTTTCCCGTCACAGCCGCTTTTAATCCTCTGACATTCAAAGAAGGATACTGCATGGATTCCTGGTAATTTTTTCCCACTTTTTCCGCCTCTGCGATTTGCAAACGATCGTTGATTGCCGTCAGATTATCCGGAACTGCCGCCATTATTTTTACAGCTTCGGCATCAAACTTAATTCCGTCATAAAATCCGTCGATCAAAACCCGTCCGTCGTCATCTTTCATTGTTGAAATGATTTTGGCGAGACTAAATGTCGGATCCGGAGAATAATTTCCAAAATGCCCACTATGCTGCTGGGTAATTGCGCCATAAGTAGTGAGCGAAAAACTCGTCCCTCCGCGGCAGCCAAAAGTCAGTGTCGGCCGGTTTGTTGCATGCATCGGGCCATCCATTACGATCAGGTAATCGGCCATTAACTGGTTTTTATATTGAGCCAATGCATCTTTTAATCCCGGCGATCCTTTTTCTTCTTCACAATCCAAAACGACTTTTACATTAAAAGGAGGCTGCTGGTTTTGCGCGGCCAGAATATCCAATGCCTGCAAAAGCATCACAATCGGGCCTTTATCATCAGAAGTCGAACGGGCAAAAATCCGCCACTCATCGTTGATTTTATCACTTTTTAACAAATCCCAGTCAATTTCCTTGAAGGTTCGGTCGGCACTTTGTTCCTTCAAAACCGTCGTATAAGGATCTTTCTGAAACCACTCGCTCGGACGAACAGCTTGTCCGTCCAAATGGAAATAAAACAAAACGGTTTTGGTATTTTTGGGATAGGTTTTTTCTGCTGAAAAAAGCGGAAGTTTTCCCGTTTTCAGGATTGCCGTTTTAAAACCACGTTTGGCGAAAGCTTCTTGTGACCATATCAGATTTTTGTCAATATCTTCGGCAACAAGTGCATCATTGGGGATTGCGACGTATTCTTTGAGTTCTTCCAAAGCTGGAAACATCCGTTTTGAAATTAAAACATCACTTTTTTCTGCCGGAATTTTCTGGCCAAATAAATGACTGCTGCTCGCAACAGATACCGCGAACAGTATTGCCAAAGCAGTTTTCGCTGATTTGTTAATTGATTTCAAAACCATTGTATTTCAAATAAATTAAGGCTGTTTTAAAAGATCTTCAAGCGAGAAAAGGATTCCGTTTTTCATAACTTGTTTCACATTCCAGGCATCTTCAATTTTTACAAGCGGATCTCCGTCAACAATGACAAGATCCGCCAGTTTTCCTTTTTCAATTGTGCCAAGATCTTTGCTCACTCCCACTGCCTCAGCAGACCATAATGTAGCGGAACGAAGTGTTTCGAAAGGAGAAATTCCGCCATCAACCCAGCATTGCAACTCAGAATGAAGACTCATCGCATAAGGGACAAACGGGCTGTCGGTACCCGCAGTCACTCTTGCACCGCTGGCGATCAGGCTTTTAACCGTTTTTTGAATCGTACCAAAATTAGACAGATATCCGGGAATCATTTTTTCAATTTGTGAAGCTGCATCTTTCAGTCCTTTTCTGAATTCCTCTGAATAAAAAACCTTGAACTGCTTATTTTCATAATAATCAGGATTTTTTGCCGCCATGGCGTAAAAACCGCCTTGCAGGGATGCAGTCGGTGTGATATTCATTTGAGATTTTACCAGCAGCTCTGTTACGTCCTGATAAGTAAAATTCATTTGAGAAATTTTCGGTGAATATCCCCGGCGGCTCGTACCACCAATATGTTCAACCGCATCCACGCCGTAACGCATCGCCGGAAAAATTTCGTGAGATGACACCGGAATACCAATCTGATGTGCATAATTGGTAATCCGCTGCTGTAAAATATCCGGCATCCGGACATACGTTTTGATCATGTCATAGCCAAGTTGGGAGGCGCGTTCCAGTTCCAGATCAAGCTGTGCAGTAGAATGTACGCTATTTGCCAATCCATAATAAATCCGGCTGCCGTCCGTCAAACCGCCGGTAAAAAATTCACGTGGTCCTGTAAGCGTTCCGCTATCCCAGGATTCCTTTCTTTCCAAAGCGTCATATGGATCCGCACCGGTTTCTCTCAAAGAAGTGATACCATACGCAAGCCATAAACGTCCCAGTTTTGCCCCAGCCATTGCGTGCTGATGTGTATGCATTTCAAACAACCCGGGAATGATCGTTTTGTCAGATGCATCTACCAGTTTTCCCGCTCGTCCTGCTTTATGCGGGAGGATATCTTTGATCCGGTTTCCTTCAATGATAATATCGACATTTTTAACATATTCTTTATTTCTGCCGTCAAAAATTTTTCCGGCGTGGATTACGATCGTTTCTTTGGGCTGCTTGTAATCCCATTTAAAATTCATCGGAATGGACTCAACTTTTCCGTCCGCAATACGGATTTGTTTAATAGTGTCCGTCGCCATGTATACCAGCGTTTTGGAATCTGCCGTCCAGCTTGGCACTTCTGATAATTCATGAGTCAGCCCTCTCGGAGGCCCAACAATTGTACCCGAAGGATCCACAGCAATTATCCATAATAAACCATCCTGCACATAGGCAATCGTCTTTCCATCAGGCGACCAGGCCGGTCCGTTTTTAGCACGCGTTCCCAGAGAACGCTCAGAAACGGGCGATACAAAACGGTCCGGTTTTTTATCAAGCGATACAAGCAAAATCTTGTTAATTCCTTCACGGTAACGCGTCGAATAAACTTCCAGTCCTGAAAGCGCAATCGTTTTTCCGTCTGCCGACCAGCTTGGCTGACTTGGTACAAAAAGTGATTCATGGATTTTTTCGATCTTTCCTGATTTTACCTCGATGGTTTGAAGTGTTCCTCTGCCCCAGGAATTCTTTGAATCTGCCTGATAGAAAGCAATTTTGGTCCCATCAGGAGAGAAAACCGGATAATTGATATCATATTCGGTTTTGGCAAGCTGCGTTTGCTTTCCTGTTTTCACATCATGCAGCCAAAGGTTCATTACGCCTGAGCGGTCGGTAAGAAACGCTATGGTATTTCCATCCGGTGAAAAGGTAGGATCAGCATCCAGAAAAGCATCTTTGGTCAACTGCTTTGGAATTGTAGTTCCCTTATGCAAAATCCAGAGATCGCCCAAAGCAGAAAAAACAAAACTTTTCCCGTCAGGTGAAACATTCAGTCCTTTTATGCCTTTTACTGTTTTGGGCTTACCACTATTGAAATCGTATGTTTTTCTGGTGTATGATGCTTTGGTGACAGTGGCAACTGCTTTGAAAGCAATAGTACTTGCCGTTTTTTCACCCACTTTGGCGCGTTTGATTTTTCCGTCTGCACTATATAAATATTCTTGTGGGGAAATCCAGCTGGCCCGGAATGGGAAAACATCTTCACACGGAAGTGTCAAAGCAGTTGCATGCCCCGTTGAAATTTCAACATCTTCCAGATTACTATAAGCACCGGTAAAGGTGTTGAAAAAAATATGTGTTCCGGCAGGGTTAAAAGATGGCGCAGCAAGTTTTGCAGTATTTTTCACGACCAGTTTCTGAGAGCCGTCAGTATTTAAAAGATAAATTCCCGGTCCGGAGGTACGTTCTGATACAAAGGCAATTTTACCGCCATCAGCCGCATAAGCAGGGAAATAATCATTCGCAGGATCGTTGGTTAACTGAGTCAAAGTGCTTGTAGAAAGATCCATTTTCCAGATGTCATAATTCCCACCACGATCCGATGAAAAAACAAGAAACTTACCATCAGGCGACCATTCCGGTTCCCGTTCATCAAAAACGCCGAACGTTAGTTGCGTCAGCCCGGAACCGTCTTTGTTGACTGCCCAAATATGATAATATCCATCACGAAATGACTGAAAAGCGATCCGGTTTCCATCAGGTGACCAGCGCGGCTGACGGTCGTCACCCATACCATCCGTTAATGCCTTAGCGTCGCCACCTGCTATTGGTATGCTCCAGATTGTTCCCTGGATATCGACTGCAATAAGTTTTTTGTCCGGAGATAAATCAGTGGCCATGTTGGTACCTTCTGTCAATGTTACTTTGACAGAATCTGCGGCAACATCGGCCATCGCCTGATGAGCTGAAAATATCAATGATGCCGATATAGTACTAATAATCAGAAAATGATTTACGAATTTTTTGTTTGAAAATGACTTAGAGAATTTTCCGCCGTTGATCATTTTAGATAAAATTATTGAAGTGTTCCTATAATGTTATTGCCCCGCCATTCCGGCATAAGAATGATTCGGTTTTTCAGGGCAGCCAAAGAATATGGATTCTCTTAACTCCGAATATCACATTTTATAAATAACAGAATTTAATTTCAAAAATGAATCATAACTCAGAATTTGATATAGATTATGTTCCTATAATCCAATTAATAATCCTAAATTCCGGGCAGACGACAAATAATTTATAAGCACAGAATTTCACGGAACAAAAAGAAACGTTTGTACCCGGCGATGACATAGTTCGTATCAGGGAATTATTTCGGGTAAAAAAAGCTTCCTTTATAATCAACCGCTAATTCCAGGATGAAGAATCTGTTTCTTTTATTTTATTTTTCACTGCTGTTTTCCTCTTGCAGTGTAAAGCTGCCAAAGTCCTACTCTGAAAAATCGCTTAAAGAGGAGAATTACCTTGAAAATTACCGAAACAATTACACGCTTCATTTTAATAAAAGCACAGTCTCAGAAATTAATCTTCAAAATACGCCTAACCTTTTTAAGTGGAATAAGACGGACGATCCGGTTTTGCTGAAGGACTATAAGACAAGGCCTTATTTCAATTTAATTTCCAAAAGTGATACGATTACCGTTTCCAACCGGCACATTGATTTTAAAAATGTGATCAATTTCAGAGATATTGGAGGCATTAAAACAATGGAAGGAAAAACGGTTCGGTGGGGTAAAATATTCCGTTCCGATAATCTGGCCGGATTGAAAAAAAGTGAATTCCGTAAGTTTAATGATCTGCATATTCAGACAGTTTACGACTTGCGAACTGCGAATGAAATAAAAGGAAAGGAAGATAAGCTTCCGGAAAATGTCAATTATGTACATTTTTCAACGGTGAAGGATAATGGCGATTTACTGGCCCAATTGAAAAACAAGGTTATAAATGGCGAAATTTCCGAAGAGAAATCAATCGAACTAACGCTGGAACTCTATACAGGATGCGTGTCTGAAAATCTGCCGACTGTACGAACACTTCTGCAAAAGGTCCTGGCTTCGGATGAACCGGTTTTATACCATTGCTCAGCCGGAAAAGATCGAACAGGCATGACCACTGCGCTAATTCTTTCGATTCTTAAAGTGGATAGAAAAACGATTATGGATGAATATCTTCTTTCCAATTATTACCGGAAAGACAAGATCGAAAAAATGCTGGGTAAGGTGAAACTGGCAAAAGTGGTCAAGCGTCATATCAATACAAAAGTGATCGAAAACTTTATGAAAGTGGATGAACGCTATCTGAACGCAACTTTTGAGGTAATTGATAAAAAATACGGAGGCATGGACAAATTCATCAAAAATGAACTGCAAATTGATGACAAATCAAGAAATGAGCTGATCAGGAAATTAACCTATTAGGCAATTGCTTGTTATGTGCTAAAATGCCTCTCCTGTAAAAAGGTAAAATCCGGGACCTTCTTTTGTAAAACCTACGTCAAGTCTCAGGAAAATATCCTTCTTGGGAAATAATAAATACCGCAATCCTACACCTCCCGAAGGCCGGATGTGTTTCCAGCTGAATTCACTAACCTGTGGAGCAACGACGGCGGCGGCGGCAAAAACGGTTCCTCCTATCCGCTTACTGAATTTGAAAGGAAGCCAGCGATGTTCGGTTTGAAAAGCCAGCATATTTTTGTCACGATAACGGCCGGTATAGAATCCGCGCATGATCATTTCTCCGCCCATCAAAGCAAGCTGGTTAAAAGGAATATCGCCCGTCATGAAATTGCCATATACCTGCCAGGCCAAAACATTCCGTTCATTGGTTTTGTGAGACGAACGGACATCGACATTAAATCCGTAAAAATTATAATCGCTGGCAAGTCGCTGGTTATATTTCAAAAAGGAGACTTCGCCGAAAAAGCCTTTTCTGACATTGAGCACGTTATGCCTGTTATCAAAAACAAGCGCTGCTCCCAAACCAAGATTTCGGGTTCCGTGACTTCCCAAAGGTGGTTCGTAAACGTCATGTCCATCAGGTTGATTAAATTTCGTATTGTATAATTGCTGATAATCAACTTCCGGCCCAAGGAAAAGATTTGGAATTATCTTTCTTAACACGCGCTGTTTTAGCAAAATATAATTCGCATCAATAAGCGCCGGCTCCTTTCCATTTGTCTCAGGCCCTATACCGTAATACAAAAGCGGGAACCGCTGAAAACGTGTTCTTCCTAAAATAAACCATTTGTCTTTATCTCCATAAATGGCGTTGTCGAGCCAGATGCCATATTGTGCTTCAAGCGTCACAAACGTAAAAGCCTGAATTTCGCTCAGACGGTTTAGAGAATCCTGTTTGGCCTGAAATAAAAAAAGGGAAGAAAATCCAAATTCGAAACTGGTTTCCGGCGCATATGCCAGCGTGGGATAAATCCGGAAACTGGATTTTCCGGGCGATGTGGTATCTGAAACGGATTTCTGTATAAAGCGTTTTATAAATCCCGGCTTCTTTTGCGCAAAAACCTCTTCAACGGGAATACAGGTAAATAAAAACAAGCAAATATATCTTAGCTTCAAGAGGCCTTTATTTTTAGTTTGAGTAGATTCTATTCTTACTAAAAAATTAAGCCATTACTTTATATGAGGTTGATCACATAAAAATCTGTGCGGGAAAAAGACCTGCAAAAATCAGATTTCTTTTTTTATAAATCTGCAATTCATTGAACAAAAGACAATAATTGTATTTAGCCAGCTGCCTGAATCACCTCAGAATATCTATCCTGCGCTATTCGGGCAGACCAGTCAACCGGGAAAAGATGAGGATAATTTTTTTTGATCAATTGCTGCAACTGCACACGTGCGCGTACGTAATGTGACCTTACTGTGGCCTCATTCATTTCCATCAAATCTGCAATTTCCCTGTGGTTGTAGCCGTCGACAACATACAAAAGAAATACATTCTTATATTTTGGTTTGATCTGCTGAATCAACAAAAGGATTTCTTCGGCCGTGATCTGGCTAACGATATCTTCTTCAAATCCGAGATACGGGGCGTCTTCATATGAAGCGCGGTTTTCATTATGTTTTTTGTGCTTACGGTAATAGCTGATCGCAGTATTAATCATGATTGTCCTGATCCAAACCTTGAATGGATAGGTTGAATCGTATTCTTTCAAATGCGTAAAAACCTTCAAAAATCCTTCATTCAAAACCTCATCCACTTCTTCTGCACAGGATGTGTAACGCAGACAAATACTTTTTGCATAACCAAAATACTGTTTGTATAAAAGCCGCTGCGCCTGATTGTTTTGAACCAGACAGCCGGCAATGATGGATTCAAAATTTTGCTCTTCGCTGTTTGAGCTGCTTTTATGATTGTTTCTAAAATTGATAATATTCATTGTTCACAAATTTAGGACCACGCTTACCGTATCGTTTTAGGAAAAATTTAATCATAAAAGAGTTTATAATTTACAGGAGCATTAAGTCTGGTATTTCTATGCTACAAAGGGAATCATTAGCGCCATTAAAAGAAAACCGCTCAGACCAAGAGAAAGAAAAACCGGATAAAGAGCCATTTTTCACCCCCGAATTCCTGATCAATTTTATTGTAAAAAAGGGGCACGGTACAATTTTAATATGGAGAATGTATCCGTTTTTGGCATATCATTTATTTATGCGTAGCATTACAAAATTGTTTACCAGGCACCTTTTCCCGCATTTAATTTCAAAAACCAGATATGAAAAAGACCCTGCAACTATCCAATATTATCGCGCTTGTTGTTACAATAATTATGAATTACCTGTCAAATACAGGCGTTTTCAATCAAAGTACAATGGCCACCGTTTCGGCTAAATACCAGAATTTATTTACACCGGCCGGTTATGCATTTTCGATCTGGGGATTGATTTATATTGGCTTGATTGCTTTTGCGATTTACCAGAGTCAGGGGCTTTTTAATAATAAAGAAACTCCTGCCGTGGTTGAAAAAATCGGATGGATGTTTGTGATTTCCTGTATCGCAAATTGTCTGTGGATTCTGGCGTGGCTTTATGATTACACAGGGGCGTCCGTAATCATCATGACCGTTCTTTTATTATCACTTTGCAGCATCATCATCCGCACGCGAATGGAATTTGACCTGATTACTTTCAAACGGGTAGCTCTCGAATGGTGGCCATTTGCGATCTATTTTGGCTGGATTACCGTTGCCATTATAGCTAATGTTGCTGCCTATCTTACCAAAATTCAATGGGATGGATTTGGAATTTCCGCAGAAAACTGGACGATCACTATGATTTTGGCGGCGATGCTCATCAATTTATTTGTAACCTGGAACAGAAATCTTCGCGAATCGGCATCTGTTGGAGTCTGGGCGCTTATAGCAGTGGCGGTTGCAAATTGGGAGGTTAACAAAACCGTTGCTTATACCGCTATCGCTGCTTCCGTTGTAATTTTTATCAGCTGCGGAGCTCAGAGTTATAAAAATAAGGGAAAGGCATTTATTATATAACTGGATCTGTTATCAATAAAAAATGCCTGAATAATAATCGATAATGATCTTAATTCAGGCATTTTTTATTGTTTTGATTTAGATTAAAGCTTCAAACCAATCGTAGCGCGAAGCACATTATTTTTATTGTTGCTGTCTTTGAACAAAGTGCTCATCCCCCACTCATGTGAAATATCCAAAGTGATCAGACCGAATTCCAGTCCTATACCTGCATTTAAACCATAAGAAAAATCTTCGATGTTATCTCTGTCAAATTGTCTTTGATCGCTCTTGTCAACGGCAAGTACATAAGTTCCTGTCGCCCCGGCTTTAACATTCATTTTAAAGAATCCTTTATTGGCCTTAGTTAAATAAAGTCCAAGCAGCAAAGGAACTTTCAGTGATTGAATTCTTGGTCCGGAAAGCAAAGGAGCATTGGATAAGCTATCCTCCGAACTGATGCGCATCGATGAGCTGAAATAATGTACTCCCGGCTGGATAAAAAATCTTTTTTCATGAATCCTGAAATCAAGACCAGCATTCCAACCGATACGTCCATCTGCTTTTCCATCACTGAAATCAGCCTTGAAACTCGATGCGTGAACGCCGACAACCGGTATTACCCATAAGCCAGAATTTCTTGGCGTTCTTTTTCCAAAACGTTCTTTGAAAGTCAATTTGTTATTTTGAGAAGGTAATTGCTGAGTCTCATTTTTAAAATTCTCTTCGCGATTTTCAGTGTAACGACGCTGGTCAGCCCTATTGAGATTATCTGCATTTCTTTGTTTTTTCCATGCTTTATAGTCTTCATATTCGTCTCTTTCCTGCGCACTCATTTGTGCCATTTCAGGACGCGGACCATTTACTGCTGCTTTTGGACGCTCGTAATCCGAAGGAATGATAATGTTGTTAATAATGATCGACGGCTGGCCGTTCTGCTGCGGGTAATTTTTATAAGTCGCCTCAACTACTTTCTGAGCAATTCCCTGCGCATTCTGTGCCGTCCGAAGCGAATCGATATTAATATTTTGTGTGATAACCTGAGGCGAGGGCATTCCTGAATTTCCCATTACCTGCTGGTTAGAAGGTACTGGTGATTGTAAGGCGCCATTTGCAACAGGTTGTGGGTCGATGCGCTGAGTAGTCGCAGGTTGGATGCTTGTCGTTGCAACAGAAGTTTGCACTCCAAGTTTTGCTTCATCTTCTGCAATTTTACTTTGAAGTGAAGCAATATCTTTGGTCAGTTTTTGTTGATCATCAGCTGCGTTTCTTGCTTTTTTTGCGCTTCTTTCAGCCCGGCGTGCCGCCTTGCTCGCATCACTTGCCAGTTTTTTATTTTGCGGATCTTTTCCCAATCGTGCTGCCAGTGCTTTATTTTCATCCGCCGCTTTCTGAGCATCAGCCGCCGTTTTTTCAACTTCCTGTGTTTTCTGAATCAGGTCATTTTGGCTTTTTGCCAAATCCGTTTTCCGATCATTGATACTTTTGCTGATTTCAATGTTTTTCTTTTCGTCCTTCAAGGATTGAAGCGAATCCTTGTTTACTTCCTGTGCGTAGGTATTGATGGACAAACTAAATATTGTAATAATGATAATCGATAAATTTTTCATTTTTAGTTGTTTGATTTGCCATTAAGACGCAACAACTATACCCAGGTAACCAATTGAAACAAGCAGGGTAAAACTGTTAATATATCAAGAAGCTTCACTTGACATCTTTTCCATCAGTAAAAAAAAGACCTTCATGAGCGCGTTAAACAATGTTTTTAGAGCATTTGAGGCGAAAAAAGTACAGATGACCAGGAAAAACAACGATTCAGTTTTTAATGCCCAACCTTTTCTACAATCAAAATATTTATTGAAATAGCGAAGTGTAATGCGCGACCATCTGCTTTCAGCATTATTCTTACAAGTTGTTAACAAATGCAAATGAACCCGGCCGACGGGATTTATATGCTAAAACAAACCAAAAACCGTTCTATTTTTGCAAAACAGTAAATACTGCTGTAAATAAAACCCTGAACCTTTATAATGGATAAAAAAGTAAGCACCGACCAGGACCGCGATGGACTACCGCCATTCGTAAGTTCGTGGCCACAGCTCTACAAGCTGCTGATTGCAACATTAGTAGTTTTAATTGCTCTCTTTTATCTGTTTATGACCCACTTCGAATGAGCTACCTTGACTGGATTGTACTTTCTTTAACACTTACGTTTATTGTTGCCTACGGTATTTACAAAAGCCGTGAAAATAATAGTATTGATTCTTATCTTCTTGCTGATCAATCACTTCCGTGGTATCATGTAACCTTGTCACTGATGGCTACACAGGCCAGTGCTATTACATTTCTTTCTGCCCCCGGGCAGGCCTATACGGATGGGATGCGGTTTGTGCAGTTTTATTTCGGTCTGCCGCTGGCGATGGTTGTGCTCTGCATTACGTTTGTTCCCAAATTTGGAAAACTGAAAATATTTACGGCCTACGAGTTTCTTGAAGGCCGTTTCGATCTGAGAACACGTACTTTAACATCTTTTCTTTTCCTTTTACAAAGGGGACTTTCAACCGGACTTTCCATTTATGCGCCGTCGTTGATTCTGTCTTCTATTTTAGGCTGGGATATTACGCTGACAAACATAATATCTGGTGGAATTGTTATGCTTTACACCGTTTCAGGTGGCGCACAGGCCGTTTCCCACACACATTTACAGCAAATGGGTATCGTAACAGTCGGTATGGTCATTGCCGGTTTTATGGTTGTCAAACTTTTACCGGATAATGTTTCCTTCTCGGACGCGCTGCATGTGGCAGGAAAAATGGGAAAAACCAACCTGATCGATTTTAGTTTTGATTTGAATAACCGATATAACGTTTGGTCGGGATTAATTGGCGGTTTCTTTTTGCAGCTTTCCTATTTTGGAACCGATCAATCGCAGGTTGGAAGATATCTTACCGGAAGCTCGCAGGGTCAAAGCAAACTTGGTCTGGCGATGAACGGACTTTTAAAAATTCCCATGCAGTTTTTGATCCTTCTTGTGGGAGTGCTGGTTTTTGCATTTTATCAGTTTACAAATCCGCCTCTGTTTTTTAATCAGGTGGAAGTTGATAAGATCCGGAAAACCGAATTTGCCCGGGATTTTAAAGTACTGGAAGATCAGCATACTTTAATTCAAAAAGAAAAAAGACCGCATGTCATTGCGCTCACCGATGCACTTAATAAGAAAGATGAATCGGCGGTTGACAAAGCACGTACCGTTTTAGCAGCCGATGAAAACAAAGTCAAGGAGGTACGAGGCAAAGCACAAACACTTTTATCCAAAGCCAACGGTGGAGAAGTGAATGATGTCAATTATATTTTTCTTCGTTTTGTGATTGATTATCTGCCGGTCGGGATGCTGGGACTTTTGATTGCAGTCATTCTTTTGGCCTCGATGGGTTCGGTTGCTGCGGCTTATAATTCACTGGCTTCCTGCACGGTTATGGATATTTACAAACGGATGTATCATAAGGACAATGAAAACATAGATTATGTAAAAGCTTCCCGCTGGGCTACTTTTTTCTGGGGGATTTTTTGCATTGTTGTTGCCCAATATGCAAGCCGGCTTGGCAGTATGATTGAAGCTGTCAACGTTTTAGGTTCATTGTTTTACGGAGTAATTTTAGGAATATTCCTTGTTGCCTTTTACTTTAAAAGCATAGGTGGCCGTGCCGTTTTTTACGCATCTGTGCTGGGGGAAATTTTTGTAGTACTTAGTTATTGGAAAGATCTTACCGCATTTTTGTGGCTAAATTTGATTGGATGCGTACTTGTGATCGGTTTTGCCTTTGTCATAGAGAAAATCTGGCCGCAGAAATCTCCTGAAAAAGCGCCAACCTCCACCTTGTAAGCCTAAATTTTCTGGTGCATTTTTTGTACTATTTGTCTTTTACAAATATTAATTTCTATTTATCAAATAAGT
Organism: Dyadobacter subterraneus; assembly: GCF_015221875.1. Lineage (NCBI taxonomy): Bacteria > Pseudomonadati > Bacteroidota > Cytophagia > Cytophagales > Spirosomataceae > Dyadobacter > Dyadobacter subterraneus. The sequence goes on along the minus strand of NZ_JACYGY010000001.1, from coordinate 1,585,789 downwards.
GTTTGATTTTTTCAAACAAACGTTTGATTTAATTTTTTATTCGTCTACCTTTGAGCTGTTATCTGGCATTTGAATACTATAAAGTGCCGGTAAAGCCAAGATGAAATACAATCCAAAACAGTTAAAGATTATTGAAGTAGCCGAAAAGCTATTTTCTGAAAAAGGATTCTCAGGAACTTCTATCCGGGATATTTCTCAGGAAGCTGAGGTAAATGTGTCGATGATATCCTATTATTTCGGCTCGAAGGATAAACTCATTGAATCGCTCTTTGCCCTCCGTTCTCACGAGTTCATATCAAAACTTGATGATCTTTTAAGAGACCTGGATCTGTCACCAGTTCAAAAAGTAAACCTGATGATTGATTGGGTTCTAAACCGCTTGATAGAAAAACACTGTTTCCATAACATTGTTTTAAGAGAGCAGCTAGCGGGAGATGCCCGTAGCCCAATCATTGCTGATTTGCTCGATGAAATGAAGGCTAATAACCTTGCTGCCATGAAAAAAATCATTCAGGAAGGACAGCAAACCGGAGAATTTAAAAGTGATGTTGATGTACTGATGCTGTCAACGACACTTTTTGGCACTACTAATCAATCACTTAGCACGCAGCGTTTTTACCGGAAAGTTCACGGTCTTCAAAATTCTACGCAGCAGGAATTGGAAAATCATCTTAGGCAAAATTTAAGTGTTCACCTCAAAAAATTTTTTCGCTTCTCGCTTGTTCAGGAATTAAACCAAACAATTGACGGTTAGAGCTAAAATAGACTAACCCCTGAATGTATTAACACCATTTTTATCATTGTCCAATTAACGTTCTCCTTTTCATGAATTGTTATTATAACGCTAAAACGATAAGGCTTTTAGCACTTAGTATTACACTCATCCTGCTTTCACCCCTTTTTGCAACTGCCCAGTTTAAGGTCACTACTGCATCGGAAGGAACTGAGCAAGGTACAGTTACAAATGGAACGCTGGAAGAAATCATCCAGTATGCTATGAAAAACCAGCCGCTGATCCGTCAATCTGTTATTGATGAGCGCATTACTGAAAATACAGTTAAAACAAAACTGGCAGATTGGTATCCGCAGATCAATTTCAATTACAGTTTGCAGCACAACTTTTTAATTCAGACGAGTATTATCGGAGGAAACCCTGTAAAACTTGGTGTGAATAATACTTCTGCTGCACAATTCACGCTGTCACAGGCGATTTTCAACCGGGACGTGCTTCTTGCAAAAAGAACACGCGGCGATGTGCAGCTTCAGGCGAGCCAGACCACAACCGCAAATAAAGTTGATCTTGCTGTAAATGTTTCCAAAGCATTTTATGATGTGCTGGCTACTTCACAGCAGATTTATGTTTCGCAGGAAGATATTGTTCGTTTGGAAAGAAGCTTGCAGGATGCTCAAAATCAGTACAAATCTGGTGTAACCGATAAGATTGATTACAAAAGAGCCATGATTTCTCTTAACAATACCAAAGCTGCCAAGAAAAGCAACGAGGATATTCTGAAGGGAAAACTTGAATATCTTAAATCACTGATGGGATATCCGATCGAAAAAGAACTGAAAATCAGTTACGATTCTCTTCAAATGGAAAGAGAAATGCTTATTGATACTATTCAGGGACCGGATGTTAATTCCAGAATCGAGTTCCAGCTTTTAACAACCCAGAAAAGACTTCAGGAGGCTAATGTTAGCTATAACAAAATGAGTTTCCTGCCAACGGTTGCGGCCAACGGAGCTTATAACTTAAACTATCAGAACAACAGATTTGGGGATCTTTACATCAATAATTATCCTCAGTCTTTTGCTGCTGTAACCCTGGCTTTACCTCTGTTTCAGGGCGGAAAGAGAAAGTATAATATCAACTCCGCTGAATGGCAGTTGAAAAGAACCAATCTGGACATAACGAACCTGAAAAACAATATAAATTCTGAATATGCCAATGCGCTTGGTTATTACAAGGGAAGCCTTGCTACGCTGCTGGCTCAGAAAGATAATGTTGACCTGGCCAAAGAAGTATATGATGTAATTCAGCTTCAATATAAATCAGGTATCAAAACATATCTGGAAGTAATTACTTCTGAAACAGATCTTCGTCTGGCCAGAATTAATTATTACAACGCACTCTATCAGGTGCTTGCCAACAAGATCGACGTACAAAAAGCCCTAGGCCAGTTAAACAACTATTAATTATTGAAATCCCTTTGATACCATGTTTTTAAATTCATCAAAATATTATACAGCAGCATTATCAGTTTTGGTGATGGTTTCCTGCGCAAAAAAGAACGATCAGGCCGCTCAGCAAGGTCCGCCGCCGGTTAACGTAACACTTGAAGAAGTAAAATCTACGGATGCAGTATATCACGATACATATCCTGCCAGCGTAAATGCTTTAAATGTAGTTGAGCTTCGTCCGCAGGTAACTGGTTTTATTACTGGCATTCATTTCCAGGACGGTGCAAGAGTAAGAAAAGGACAGTTGCTTTATACTGTGGATTCGCAGCTCTATGCCGCCAACTACGATCAGGCAGTTGCGAATTTGAACGTACAAAAAGCAAATACGGTGAAAGCGCAGAAAGATGCCGACCGTTACCACGAGCTTGATAAAAATGACGCGGTTGCAAAACAACTTGTAGACAATGCAGACGCAGCTCTTGAAGTAGCAAAAAAACAAGAAGATGCAGCTCGCGCAAGTATCAAAGCAGCGAACACCAACGTTCGTTATACACAGGTTACGGCACCTTTTGATGGTGTAATCGGCATTTCTCTTGTAAAAGTTGGTGCAGCAGTGAGCGCAGGACAAACCGTTTTGAATACGGTTTCAACGGACGGACAGCTTGCAGTAGATTTCAATGTTGACCAAAAAGAAATCTATCGTTTTACTAATCTTTTGAAAAACTCAAAAGCTTCTGATTCAACTTTTACGATTGCTTTTGGGACAGATATCTATCCGTATCCTGGAAAAATTCTTTTGATCGACCGCGCAGTTGATCCACAAACAGGATCGATCAAAACACGTTTGACTTTTCCAAATAAAGACAATATGCTTCGTGCCGGGATGACCGGAACAGTTAGAGTTTTAAATACTGCTTCAAAAGGAGCCGTACTTATTCCTTATAAAGCAGTTACTGAGCAGCTGGGTGAATTCTTCGTATATGTAGCGGCCGATTCAAATAAAGTTAGTCAGCGTAAACTTCTATTGGGAGAGCCGATTGGTACCAATATTATTGTAAAAGAAGGTCTTAAAGCAGGTGAGAAAATTGCTGTGGAAGGCGTTCAGAATTTACGTGAAGGAGCAACCATTTCTACGGGAACACCGCCGGCGGCCGCAACAGCAGCAGCCCCTGCAAAAAAATAAGATAGATAAACAGGACTTGATATTGATTATGTCAGCCTCCTTCTGACTTCCTTAAATACTAAAAAAATGATTGCAGATATTTTTATAAAAAGGCCTGTTACAGCGATTGTTGCTTCAATCGTGCTTGTACTGGTAGGCCTTATTTCCCTGACGACACTGCCCGTTGCCCAGTATCCGGATGTAACCCCGCCCACAGTGACGATCTCGGGTACCTTTACCGGGGCCGACGCCCAGACGGTCGAGCAGACTACGACGACTGCGATTGAAACGCAGGTGAATGGTACGCCCGGCATGAGCTATATGTCATCCAACAGTACAAGTAGCGGACAAAGCAGCATTAACGTTGTTTTTGATATTGGTACTGATGTTAACATTGCAGCGCTTGACGTGCAGAACCGTGTAAGTGTGGCTGAGCCCGCCCTTCCGGATGTTGTAAAAAGATTAGGTCTTACCGTTCGTAAAAGACAGCCGGCTATTATGGTTGCGGTGGCTTTGTATTCACCAAAAGGAACGCACAGCGCGCAGTTTATTGGTAACTATGCCAACATTTATCTGAAAGACAGAATCCAGCGTGTAAAAGGTGTAGGTGATATTGTTTCCCGTGCGGATGACTTTGGTATGCGTATCTGGCTAAACCCGGAAAAGCTGGCCAGCTTAAATATGACGCCTTCTGATATTACGGCATCTTTGGCAGAAAATAACCTTCAGATTGCAGCCGGTACCGTTGGTTCAACACCTCAGCCAACTGCGCAAGCATTTGAATACAGCGTTCTTACAAACAGCCGTCTGAATACTGAGGAGCAGTTTAACAATATTATTGTACGCTCTTCTCCTTCGGAAGGAAGTGTGGTTTATTTGAAAGATGTTGCCCGCGTAGAGCTTGGTAAATTTGACTATAACGCCAATGCTTTTGTTAATGGAAAACCTGCTGCCTTTGTTTTGATCTATCAGGCGCCGGGTGCAAACGCACTTGATACTTACGATGGTATTATGGCTGCGCTTGCAGAAATGAAAAAAACTTTTCCAAAGGATATCGACTACGTAATTCCTGTTGAAACGGCTTCTGTGGTAAGGGTTTCTATTGAAGAAGTATTACACACGTTTGGTGAAGCAATGCTCCTTGTGGTAATTGTGGTATTCCTTTTCCTTCAGAACTGGCGTGCAACACTTATCCCTATCCTTGCAATTCCTGTATCGTTGATCGGAACATTTATATTCTTTATTCCTTTCGGATTTACAATCAATACGCTGACACTTTTCGCCTTCGTACTTGCAATTGGTATTGTGGTGGATGATGCGATTGTGGTGGTGGAGGCCGTCCAGCATAATATTGACCACGGCCGTATGTCGCCAAAAGATGCGACCAAAAAAGCGATGGATGAAATATCCGGACCCGTTATTGCGATCGCCCTTATTCTTGCAGCGGTATTCGTACCGGTAAGTTTTGTGCCAGGTATTGTAGGACGACTTTATCAGCAGTTTGCGATTACTATTGCGGTTTCAGTACTTCTTTCTGCCTTCGTTGCGCTTTCTTTAACACCAGCGCTTTGTGCGATGATGCTCAAACCAACCAAAGGTGCAAACGAGAAAAAGAACTGGCTTGAAAAGTTCTTTGATAAATTCAACAAATGGTTTGACGGCGTTTCCCGCTCATATACAAGAGGCGTTTCCAAATGGATCAAAGGCACACCTTACGTAATTATCATGATGGTTTGTCTGATCGTTGGTCTTGTGTTTTTGTTCAAAAACAAACCTTCCGGCTTTATTCCGGTGGAAGATGAAGGGCGTCTTTTTGTAACCTATGAAATGCAGGAAGGTGCTTCAACGACCCGTAACATTGCGATGATTAAGGAAGTTATGAGACGTGTGCAGTCTATTCCGGAAATTAAAACCGTCGGTGGTCTTGCAGGTCTTAACGTAATCAGCTTTTCAAATAAGTCTAACGTAGGTACCATGTTTGTTACCTTACAGCCTTGGGCTGACCGGAAAGGTGCTGAGCACCATGTACAGGCTGTGATCAAACAAATACAACAAAAGACTGGTGACATCAAAGAAGCGAGAGTTCTTGCCATTGCTCCTCCCGCGATTCCTGGTCTTGGTCAGACATCCGGTTTTACTTTTGAACTTCAACAGACAACCAGTACGGATGATATCAAGAAATTTGAAGCTGTAACCCAAAAATTCCTTGGTGCTGTAAACCAGCGTCCTGAAATTGGAATGGCCTATACTTTCTTTAATGCAAAAACACCTTCTTACCAGATTGATGTGGATCGTGATAAAACCAAGAAACTGGGAGTTCAGGTAAATGATGTTTTTAACACTTTGTCTACACTTTTAGGTAGTACCTATGTGAACGACTTTAACCTTTACGGACGTAATTTCCGGGTAATGGTACAGGCAGACAGCAGTTTCCGCTCAAATCTGGATCAGCTTAACAAGTTTTATGTGAGAAATTCGCAAGGTAATATGATTCCGTTATCTGCGATCATCACCAGCAAAGTTGTTGAAAACCCGGCGCTTATCTCCCACTATAATATTTACCGGTCAGTTGAAATTAACGGAGTTCCAAAACCAGGTTTCAGTTCTGGCCAGGCTATTCAGGCACTTAAAGAAGTAGCAGCCACGCTTCCTGATGGCTACGGTTATGAATTCTCCGGTATGAGTTCGGAAGAGATAAAAGCGGGTGACGCGACAACAACGATCTTTGCAATTTCGATTGTGTTCGTATTCCTATTCCTTGCTGCGCTTTACGAAAGCTGGTCTATTCCATTCTCAGTACTTTTTGCCGTACCGATTGGAGCTTTGGGATCGATTATTACGCTGACATTGCTTCCGAATCTTACCAATAATATTTATGCGCAGATCGGTCTTATCACACTGATCGGACTTGCAGCCAAGAACGCGATTCTTATCGTGGAATTTGCCAAAGAGCGTGTGGATGGTGGTATGGAACTGGTGAAGGCAACATTGGAAGCTGTTCAGCTTCGTCTTCGTCCGATCATTATGACATCACTTGCCTTTATTCTCGGGGTACTTCCTTTGGCATTCGCAAGTGGAGCTGCCGCTGAATCACGCAAAACCATTGGTTGGACGGTATTTGGAGGGATGCTTGCTGCGACATCGCTGGCGATCTTTGTAGTACCAGTACTTTTTGTAGCGATTGAAAAAATTGCTTACAAACAAAAGAAAAAAAGACAAGATCGTGAATCAAGATTGATCTAACCGGCAGGTTAATATAAAATCTCAGTATTGATATTCAGGCGCGAAGGCATAGCTTTCGCGCCTGAATTGTTTTACACCGAAAATGAATATCTGCAAATCATCCGGAATACGCTTTTCCACGTAAGTATTTTCATCCTCTGCCCAATTGAGATAAATTATATTGGCATCATTTTTTAGCAATTCCATTAACCTCTATAAAGGTGAGATTGAAACTGCTTCAACTTGAATTTAAGTTCTAAATTATTTGCTATAATGATTGATTCTATTTCCACTCAGGAGAATGACCGTATCACCGCTCTTAGAAGCTACGACATTCTTGATACTTTACCTGAGCAGGACTATGAGAATATCACCCAGTTAGCATCCGAGATTTGTCAAACACCTATTGCGTTGGTAAGTCTGGTGGATGATAAAAGGCAATGGTTTAAGTCCAATTATGGGCTTGCAGCCCGGGAAACACCTCGTGAATATTCGTTTTGTGCACATGCCATCAATAATCCCACAGAAACATTTGTAATTAATGATTCAAGAGAGGATATACGTTTTTCACAAAATCCACTTGTCACCGGAGATCCAAATGTTATTTTTTATGCCGGAACACCACTTGTTGACGAGAATGGCTTTGCATTAGGTTCGTTATGTGTAATCGATAATGTTCCAAAACAGTTAAGTGATTCTCAACTTTCGGCGCTTAAAATTTTAGCCAGACAGGTTGTTAACCTACTGACTATCAGAAAACAAAATAAAGAGTTAAGGCAAAAAGATGAACGCCAGCGTGAAGAAATTGCGGAACAGATCAAAATTCGTGCTGCACTTGCGGAAAGTGAGGCACGTTTTCGTTCGCTGATTGACCAAGCTCCTGTGGCAACCTGCTTATTCACGGGCAAAAATCTTAACATAGAACTGGCAAATGATTTGATGTTAAGCTATTGGGGGAAAAATTCTTCCGCCATTGGTAAACCCCTGGCCGAGGTTCTGCCCGAACTCAAAGACCAGCCTTTTCTGGATATACTCAATAACGTTTTAACCACTGGTGAACCATATCAGGCCGTAAACATGCATGCGCAAATTGTAGTGGACGGGGTGTTGAAAAGCCATTATTTCGACTTCACTTATCAGCCGGTACGCAACAAAGAAGGGGAAATTTACGGCGTGATGGACATGGCCATTGATGTTACCGAAAGGGTTCTTTCACAACAAAAAATTGATGAAGCCCAGCGTCAGATTCTTTCTTCTTTTGAACAATCGCCAGTTGCAATTGCGCTGATTGACGAACCTGATCTCACTTTTACAATGGCTAATCCTTTTTATGGACAATTGGTTGGCCGGACACCGGAAGTGCTCATCGGAAAACCATTTTTATCGGCACTGCCTGAATTAGCAGGACAGGGATTTGATGATCTGTTGAAAGAAGTAATGGCAACCGGCAAACCCTATGTTGCTTCGGAAACGGCTGTGATAATTACGCGTGAAAATAAAAAAGAAACGATTTTTGTTGATTTGACTTATCAGCCAAGACTAAATGCTAATGGTAAAATATGCGGAATTCTGGTTATCGCTACCGATGTGACTGGGCAGGTCAGAAACCGGCAAAATATTGAAGCAAGCGAAGCCAGGTACCGTCAATTTTCACAAGAATTGGAAAAACGTGTAGACCAGCGCACCCAGGAGCTTACCTTGGCCAATGAAGACTTGGTTCGTCTGAATAGCAACCTCCGACAGTTTGCGTATATTGCCAGTCATGATATGCAGGAGCCTTTGCGTAAAATACAGACATTCAGCTCGATGTTAACGCAAAAACTGGGCACTCAGCTGGACGAACCGTCATCGCATCTTCTGCAAAGAATAAGTTCTGCCGCCGCCAGAATGTCTTCCCTGATCCGAGATGTATTGACCTATTCGCTTGTCGATAATAAACAACAGAAATTTGATCATGTTTCCTTGAATTCCGTGGTAAGCGACGCGCTGGAAACATTATCTCTCGAAATTGAGCAAAGAAATGCCCGAATTAAGGTGGATGAGATGGCGGGATTGCAGGGTGATAAATCCCAGCTGGTTCATTTATTTCAGAATCTTATTTCCAATGCTATTAAATTTACTCCTAATCATCAGGTGCCTGATATCCGGATTCAGCACTTTAAAAAGAAAAGAAGTGAATTGCCTGCTGATGTACAGCCCGGAAGTACTGCTCATGAATTCCATCAGATTAACATTAGTGACAACGGCATTGGTTTTGAGCCACAATATGTAGACCGCATCTTCCAGGTTTTTCAAAGATTGCATAGTCAGAGTAAATTCCCCGGAACCGGTGTCGGTCTGGCGATTTGTGAACGCGTGGTAGCTAACCATGGCGGCGGTATTACAGCAATTAGCAAGCCTGGCGAAGGGGCCACATTTTGCATTTATTTACCGGGGTAAGATTGAGATTTTGTTGTACGGTTTGCGATTGTACCGCTTAAAAATCCCGTAATAATTTTTTTGCGGATAACTTTGAAGGTAAAATAAAACAGGAATTTACCGATAAGGCGAAACAATTAAAAAAATGCTCAAAACTCTTCTGATTGTCTTTTGTTCTTTGACTCTTCACCTGAAATCGCTTGCTTTTGAACAAGTAAAACAGGACACAATTCCGACAATTCTTACCTATAAAAAAATTGATACGCTAGATTTAAATCTAACGATTTACAAACCAGCGGACTTTTCAACCAACAAAAAATACCCGGCAATTATCTTCTTTTTTGGTGGCGGCTGGATAAATGGCAATATATCGCAATTTAAAAATCAGGCTCTTTACTTTGCTTCACGTGGTATGATTGCAGTTTTGTGCGATTACAGAGTCGCATCCAGAAATCATACCTCCCCTTTTGATGCCGTTGCTGATGCCAAATCGGCAATCCGGTATTTGAGGTTGAATGCTACAAACCTACATATTGATCCAAAGCGAATTGCAGCAGCCGGAGGTTCTGCGGGAGGTCATCTTGCGGCAGCAGCTGATTTAACAAAACTGGAAGATTCATCAGCGGATCGTACTATAAGCGCAAGACCTAATGCCCTGGTTTTGTTTAATCCGGTTTTCAATAATGGACCCGGAGAATATGGTTACGACCGGATTGGTGAGCGCTATCCGGAAATTTCCCCTTTCCATAATATTACCAAAGGCGCAGCACCAACCATTGTCTTTTTCGGGACAAAAGATAAGCTTGTATCCGTGGAAACAGCAAAAGCTTATCAGTCAAAAATGAAACAAAATGGTAACCGCTGTGACTTATATTTTTATCCTGAACAGGTACATGGCTTTTTTAACAAAGGTGAGTATTACCTGAAAACGCTGAACCAGGCAGATATTTTTCTGGAATCGATTGGATACATCCGGGGAAAACCAACAATTTAAGAGCTTCTTTGTCTTTCTGATATTCTTCAAATTTTTTTTAACCGAGAAATATTAACCAAACAAATGTGCTTTTCGACAATTTTACATTATCATTACAATATAAAATTGATAGATTATATAGATTCAATATGAATTTAATAAACCGATCCTCGGGCTTACAAAAACTGCTGCTGATATTCCCTGCCTTCGCTTTTAGTATTTTATTGGCTTTCACAGGTAAAGAATATAATACAAATTCAGTGGCAAAAACACCAAATATCGTTGTAATACTTGCGGATGATATGGGTTACGGTGATATAAAATCTTTTAACCCAAACTCTCAGATTCCGACGCCTAATCTTGACAAACTTGCCGGCAGCGGAATAAAATTTACAGATGCTCATTCCGGATCCGCTGTTTGCTCCCCTACCCGTTACGGTCTGATCACTGGTCGTTACGCTTTTCGTTCCTCATTAAAAAAAGGAGTATTGGGTGGTTATTCACCGCCGTTGATCGAAAAGGACAGATTTACGATTGCCGACTTGCTAAAAAATGCAGGTTACAATACTGCTGTGATCGGGAAATGGCATCTTGGACTTGGATACGCCGGCAATACAGCCGCTATCAAGGTTGACTCCACAAACGGCTGGCCAACAGGCGAAGGAATTGATGTAGAAACACCGCTTCTTCAAAGTCCAAATGATCTTGGATTTGATTATAGCTACATCATACCGTCGTCACTGGATATACCGCCGTATATCTATTTTGAAAATGGAAAACCATCAGAAAAAGGAATTGTGAAAATGGAAGGAAAAAATTCGCCGCGCGGTGTTTTTTGGCGTGAAGGAAAAGCTTCCACAAATTTTAAAATAGAAAAAACGCTGGATCACTTTTCCTATAAAGCATCAGAATTTCTGACAAATTCGTCAAAAAAGAAAAAACCATTTTTTCTGTATTTACCGCTGACTAGTCCGCATACACCCTGGCTTCCTTCTGCTCAGTTCAAGGACAAATCAAAGGCTGGAATATACGGTGATTTTGTTGCGCATACAGACAATGTTGTTGGCAAAGTTCTTCACACGCTCGACAGTCTGGGTCTAACTGAAAACACGCTGGTAATTTTCACTTCCGACAATGGTGCAGACTGGAAACCGGGTGATAAAAAGATATATCCAGATCATCAGGCCAACTATATTTTCAGAGGGCAAAAATCTGATATCTGGGAAGGAGGGCATCATGTTCCTTTTATTGCAAGCTGGCCAAAAAATATCAGACCAAATCAAAGTACTACCGAAACAATATGTCTGACGGATCTGTTGGCAACTTTCGCTTCGATAACCGGACAGAAAATTCCCGATAATGTAGCACAGGACAGTTTTGATTTCTCAATATTATTTAACGGAAATAAGTCAACCAAATCAATAAGAAAAAGTATAATACATCACTCCATCCAGGGAATGTTTGCTATCAAAAGTGGAAAATGGAAATATATAGATGGACAGGGAAGCGGTGGCTGGTCAAAAGATGAATCAGCCACGGTGGATCTAAAATCGCAGTTATATGACCTTGGCAAAGATCCAACCGAAAGCCAAAACGTCGTTGAAGAATTTCCTGATATTGCAAAGAAATTAAAGGCAGAACTGGATGCACAAAATGCCAACGGTTTTACAAGGCCGGGAGGACGAAATTAACACATTTGTCTTGCTTTGCTTACAAAAAACTTTAAACCGTGTTTAAATTGAACACAAAAATTGTCATGATTTTTTAACAAGATCAATTGTTCTCTGATCCGGAATTCCATTAAAGTATTTGTCCAGAACAGCTTGAAAAACTGGATCTGTGTTTTTTACCAAATTAAATAAAGTCATACTTGACCTAAGTTTCAGATCATCAGGACTTCCTAGAATTTGATTTGCTGTTTTTCCTTTTATTTCCAAAATAGCATTTGAAATTTCAATCAGTCTTTTGCCAAGGACCGGGTGTTCGAGATAACGGCTGGCCTGTCCGATATTTTTAATACCATAAAATGCGGAGGTAGTGCTCATGCCAAGGCCGGAAATTTGTGGGAAGATATACCATATCCAGTGTCCCTGTTTTCTACCGTTTTTAATTTCAGCAAGTGCCTGATTGTAATCACGATTCTGCGCGCTTACAAATTTATCCATGTCATCTTCCAAGTTCATACTGGTAAATTTTGTTCATTAATATCAAATTTCCTTTCAGCGAAATCATAATTTGTACATATAAAAAACGAACCACTTTCATAGATCTTTGCAGAATCACAAGGGAATCTTATTTTGCAATCACCGTCAGGATTCCCGTCATCACGCGCCAGTGACCAGGAAAAGAACAAATGAATGGATATTCTCCGGGTTGGTCCGGTGCTTTGAAATTAAGACGAAAGCTTTTTCCCGAATTAACAAGTGGTGTGGCAAAAAGCACATCCCTGGAATCCGGGACAAAATTTCTTTCAAATCCATCTTTAAGTGTTGCCATTGCGTCCGCGGCCTCTCCCACTTTCTGAGCGGTTCCTGGTTTGACAATCACAACGTTATGCGGCATCAGATCAGGGTTTTCAAAAATAAGTGAAATTGATTTCCCGGCCCGAACGCTTATATTTTTTTTGTCAAAAGCCATTTTTGCTTCAATAGCAGTAAGTCTGATTTCCACAGTTCCCATCGTTTCAAGCATCGACAAAATTTCCGGTTTGTCTTTCTCTGGCAACTCCTGAATTCTGCTTTTCAGGTTTAAAATCGTTTGGGCAAAACGTTCCGAAGACTGGTTTGCTTCTGGCGTATCATTCAGGTATTTAATGTAGTTTTTTATCGTTTGTGTTTTTTCTGAGTCATTTCCGCTCATCGTAAGCAACAGTGGGTAAGCATTTTCCGGGAGTGATGCTGTCAAAGCTTTTACCTTTTCGTAAAATGAAGCTTTAAGGTTGCTATCCGTTAGCAGCGAAATCCCGTGCAGATAATCCTGTTGGTTCGCCTTATTTTTCTGCGCCAAACCCCATACCTTTTGGTCCGACTTTTCAGCCGTAATCATACCCGCATAACCAATTAACCTAAGCATTTCACTGGTATCTTTTTTAATCAGATTGAGAAATTCGGCTTCATTGCTTTTTAATTCTGAGCCGTCAGTACTTAATAACATACTCACCAGCTCGTCCTGTACACCCTTTTGTCTATTTCCTTTTTTTCCATATTCAAGATCATGAATCGCGTTTATCAAAACTCTGGACTTACTGATACTCTCAATCCTGGCCATTTCTGATACCGCATTTTGCTTTTGTTTCAGGTCAAAATCATTTCTTGAAATTAATGCTGACAGCACCGGAGTACTTTGTACAAAACCTGAAAGTTCATTGGCAGTGACCAAATCCAGCAAATAAGGAAGTGCTTTTGATTGTGCCTCAGTCAGGTTTTTGTTTTGTTTAAAATCAGAAAGCCAAAGCGGTTTCAGATAAGTAAATGTCTCTTTAATGGCATAGTCCAGATAATAATCGGTGGGATATTTGAAAATATCCAGCGCTGCATCCACGGTCGTTTTGGAATCAAAAAAACTCAAAGCTACTACGGCTTCCAGTCTCACGCGGGCAGATTCGTCGTTGACCCGGGCACGAATCAAATACAGAGAACCCGGCACCCGGTTGCGCCAGTTCAGCAAAACTTTGGTAGCTGCCGCACGTGCCTGATATTGTTTTGCATTCAATAATGTTTTCAGGATATTTTCTTCAACAACATCAAAATCCTGGTAAAGCCACAATGCCTCAAGAAGATTATGCTCAAATTCCTTGTCATTTTTATCAAGAGCTGATACCCACTTTTTCAATGCAGGCAGTACATCAGAAGCGTTTTTTTGACGAATTTGCGCCCGCGAACGGTAGCGCATTCTGTCCTCATATATTTTAAGATTGTCAAGCAGTTCCGGGACGCTTTGCCTTGAAACGTCAACTCGTTTTAATAAAGGCTTATCCTTATAAGTAATTCGCCAGATCCGGCCATGAGATTTATCTCGGGCAGGATCTCTCGGAGGATTTTCGCCGTGCGAAATCAACGGATTATACCAGTCAACAATATATAAACCACCATCAGGCCCAAATTTCAGATCAATCGGCCGGAAGTTTGGATCAGAAGATTGCAAAATGGGTTCAACTTCCTTACTCCCGATTCCTGATCCTTTCTGAATGATCCGGTGCTGCTTGGTACCCTGAAAACCAATGTTATTGTTGACCAGAAAATCACCCTGCACCTCGTCCGGAAACTGGCGGCTTGAAACAATTTCAATCCCGGCGGTTGGTCTTACCCTGGTTTCGGTGAACATTTCGATACGCGGATGTTTATTGGGATAGTTCAACTTTCCGGTCATCGGGGGAGCGAAATAATTGGAACCATCAGACGCATCGCCTATCAGATGCATACCCCATTTATCAAAAACGCTGCCCCAGGGATTATAATAAGGATAGGAAATGTAGTGAAACAATTTTCCGGTCCGGGGTTCAAAACGGTAGGTCGAGCCACTGTAAGAACGTACCGGACCGTAAGGCGTTTCAACCTGAGAGTTCAGGAATGTCCCTTCATTAAAATAAAGTCCGCCATCCTGTCCGAATGTAAAAGCATGTGTGGCGTGATGGCTGTCTTCTGATCCAAAACCTGTCAGTATAACTTCCCGCAGATCCGCCTTATCATCGCCATCCGAGTCTTTAAGAAACAAAATATCAGGCTCCTGGGATACGTAAACACCTCCGTTTCCAAATTCAAAACCCAAAGGAAGATACAGGTCATCTGCAAAAACTGTATGCTTGTCAGCCCTACCATCTCCATCTGTATCTTCCAGAATAACAATCTTGTCATGTACGGGAATACCCGGATAATATTGCGGATAAGTTGGCATAGTCGCTACCCATAAGCGACCGCGCGCATCAAAATTCATGGCTACCGGTTTTTCAATCGGGAAGTCTTTTTCTGATGCAAAAAGATTGATTTCATACCCTTTTGGCAACTTAAATTTTTCGGTAGTGGCAGGCCAGGTTTTTTCCTGATGATGCGCGTGGGCAACGGCAGCCTTGGCAGCTTCTCCCTGTCGTCCGGTCATCGGTATAGCTGGAATCATGGAAGGGTCAACTGGTTTTCCTCTCAAATCCGTTATTTCGATCGCTTTCTTAAAACTTTCGATTCCGGTACTTTTCCCCAATTCCCAGATAACAGAATCAAGCGAAACCGTCATCTGATTCAATTTTCTAAGTTCAGGTGGATATGCGATTATGCCGAAAGGTTCACGTCGTCTTCCATAAATATATTCCCCGTTAACCGCGCGCCAGCGGTAGAAAAAATGATCATCTTTCATTTTAACCACCTGCCGTAATTTTCGGCTGTTTTCAGAATCAAAATCCTGATTTTTAGTCATCCCAAGTGATTTTCCCATCCATTCTGCCGCAAGCCGGTATCCGCCATCATTCAAATGAATTCCATTTATTGTAATGGCAGGTTTGTCCTTTAAAGCCATTCTGGCAAGCGAGGGCGTAAATAAATCGATGAAAAATAAACCGCTTTTATCCGCTGCCTTTTGCATGGCTTTGGTGTACAATGCCAGATTTTTATTGTGTTCTGACGGATCAGGATAATAGTGACCAAGATTTTCATGCGCAATCGAAGAAACCAGCACAAGCTTCGGAACTGAATGTCCGTTGAACTGGTTGTCCTGCAAGTTTTTAATAAATACTTCCAGATCCTTTTCAAACTGTGACAATCCTGCAAGCCCTTTAAAAGCTTCGTTCATGCCAAAACATAGAAAAATAATATCTGCTTTTTGCTCGGTCAAATCCTGATTCAACCCGTTGAAATTAAGCGCAACCGGCATATGAATCGGTTCTCCCTCATGAGTGAAACCTTGAAAAGTAACTTCTTTGGATGGCTTGACAGGAACAGAGGCCTTTTCGCCAAAACCGGGAAAATTTAACGGTCGAGGCTGGAGGCCAACTTCATCTGCACTCCAACCCATATTTCTTACCGTTAACTGCTGACCTGGAAAATTTTTCTGAAGTAAAGTTTCAAAATAACCATAGTGCCGCATTCTATCCGCAAAAGTGTTTCCAAGAAGAATAATATGATCACCTTTTTTGGGAAGAAAAGCGGATTTCAGCGGTTGACTATGCGTTGCCTTAAATGAAAAAACTGATGTGATAATCAATAAAAAACGAATATTCAGGATCAGTTTTTTCATAAGAGTTTCCGGATTATTCAGGAATTGATGATGATTTCTATTAATTCTATTTCTGGCTCGAATTGAACATTTTCAATATTAAATAAAGCATTAACCATGCCGGGTTTACCGGTTTGTGCAAATCTTTGTTTTCAATTTTTAACAAAAAAAGCCACCATCTGGCAGCCTGAATAATTTAGTAAGAATGAAGTGTTTTTGAAATATTAGCGCACATTAACGTTGAAGCTGCCTTCTGTCAAAGTACGTTTTTTAGTACCTGAGGCATCGTAAGCTACGAAACTGAAAGTGCCTGATAAACTTGATTCTGTCTTTTTAGTAATGGTTACGCTGCCGCTTCCTCCGTTAATCGTTGAAAAATCTTCTTTGCTGATTGTAACAATACCAAAGTTAACTTCATTGATCGGGTAAGTGCCTTCGGCCGCGGAGTTTGGCAATGCAATGGCAATGACATCGCTGGTTTTGCTATCCATTCCGTAAATGGCATAGTAACCGTTTGCTCCCGGAAAATTGGCCAATGCATAGGCATAATCCGGTGCATAATTATTTCCGTCTACCTTTACTTTGAACCCAACTGTGGCTGCCGGATCTGGTGTGACATCATCGGATTTTTTGCTGCAAGACATAAAACCTGCAAGGCAAATCATAACAAAAAGTACTAAAATCGAAGACGTTTTCATAACACTAAAAAGTTGTTTGTTAAGGATGAGAACCCGGAAAATGACGAAAAACTGTATTGTTTTCTTCTTTGTTTCCCTTTGACATTTCAAAACTAATACAACCGGAAGCCTTCAAATTTCAGAATATATGTTAGGCAGGTTTTACTTTAATGGCGGTGAGAAATGCTGTACAATTGGTTGAAAAATACTATAAATCCGGTGGCTTGTTTGAAACATTCTGTTCCGCATAAACTGTAACCCAATTTTATCTCTCATTTCAATTTCCCCGAATTGACATAAAAATCTGACAAGAGAGACAAAAATTCATCTTTACGTCGGCGGGACACCTCAATTTCTGTATTATCGCTCATCCATACCTGGCCACCATCTCCTTTTACATAACGTTTGATATGTTCCAGATTGATAATATTGGATTGATGTACGCGGAAAAAATAATAGTTATCCAGAATCTCTTCATATTCTTTCAGCAGTCGGGAAACCACTATCGCCGGTCCTTTGATGAGATGAAACTTGGTGTAAGACCCCAACGATTCACATTGAATAATTTCTGTCATCTGGACAAAATGGATCCCTTCCGCCGTCGGCAATGCAATTCGTTGATTATCATTTTTTTGACGATTAAGCAGGCGGACTGTTCCCGGAGCATCCAGCTGCTGCTGTAAAATCTGAATCTGCTGGGGATTGACACTGGCAGTCTGAGATTTATATTTCTCAACGGCAGCCAGTAATTCATCCGGATCAATTGGTTTCAGTAGGTAATCTATCGCACTAAACCGGAATGCACGAATGGCGAATTCCTGATAGGCCGTGGTGAAAATAACGCCAAAATCAACTTTTTCAAAAGCAGCCAGTAAATCAAATCCCGTTTTACCCGGCATCTGGATATCAAGAAAAACCAGGTTGGGTTTCTTCTCTTTGATTAATTCAATACCCAAATCGGCATTTTTCGCTTCACCGCAAATTTCAACCTCAGGGCATACCAACCTCAGCAGGTTGGTCAGTGCTTCGCGGGCATTAGTTTCATCATCAATGATAACAGCGCGTAAATCTTGTTTCATACGTTATACATTTTCAAGTGGAATAGTCATGCTCACTCTTGTTCCGGCAGGGTGATTAGCGGCGTCAAACAAATCAGTAAATTCTATTTTGGCATCACTATCCTTGTGGCGAAGTGACTCAAAAATACCTTTGGTCATTTCCTGACCCCGCGAAATATGGCCTTCTGTTCGTGGTGCAAAAGTGCGGCCGACACCGTTGTCTTCGATGGTACAAACGATGTGTTTATCAACAATCCTGGCCGTAATTTTTAATTTTTTCTCACCCTCTTTTGGCATTAAACCATGCCAGATCGCATTTTCAACATAGGGTTGCAGAAGCATCGGGGGCAGATGGGCATCCAGCAGGGCTTCATTATCTTCAATGTCAAAAGTGTAGCTGAATTCATGATTAAATCGAAAAGATTCTATTTCCACATACATCCGCAGGGTATCAATAATCTGTTCAAAAGAAAGATACTGATGGTTGGAATTTTCCATGATGCGCCGCACCAGTTTAGAGAATTTCGACAGATATTTTGCACCTTCCACACCTCTGTTTGTCAGCAGATAATTCTGGACAGAGTTAAGTGAATTGAACAAAAAATGCGGGTTCATTTGCGACTGCAATGCTTTTAGCCGCCATTCTGCAATTTGCAGGTCCAGCTTGTTCCTCTCTGCCAGGGTATTGACGCGCCAACGCATCATGGCGACAATCATCGCAGCAATTGCCAATCCTATAAGTGTCCTGAAAAACAATGTATTGATAAAATAAGGCGCAACACGGAACCGAACAACGAGTGGTTTTTCACTTACTTTACCCGAACTATTTCTGCTCTTAACGAGCAGCCGGTAAGATTTGGCCGGAAGGTTTGTAAAAGAAACGGTATGCTGATTGCCCAGATCTATCCAGTTGGATTCAAAACCTTCAAGTTTGAAACTGAATAAATTTTTGGAAGCGGGTTCAAAATTTAATGTTGAAAAATTGAAGGTAATCGCATTTTCGTCGGGTTCCAGAAAAATTTCTTTGGACAGATCCTTATGCAAAGTTTTCCCTTTGACTTCAATCGAACTGATAACAACCCTGGGCGTGACCATACTATTACCAAGCGCGTTGATATTTAAAATATTGATAGCATTGGTATGTCCTAAAAAAAGCTCATTAGCTGCACTATGATAAAATCCGACCGGGGCATTGCTTTTCAATCCTTCGATTGTGGTCAGGTAACGGATAGCATGCGTTTTAGGGTCTGCAATGTGAATGCCCTCATTGGTACTGAACCAAAGATTTCCTCCCGGCATTTCTGCAATATTGGCGCAATAAGTATCGTTGAGTGCATCAGTTTTAAACTCAAATGTGCTTAAAATCCGGCCTGAGGAAGAAATTTTCGAAACACCTCCCCAGCTGGAAATCAGAATGGAGCCATTTGATCCTTTTTGCATTCCATTGATACAATCGCCTCCAATCAATTTCCCCTTATTTTCTGGCAGCGTTTCAATATTTACAAATTCACCTGTTTTTTCATCGAAAAAAAATAGTCCCCGGGAGCATGTGGCTACCCAGATGCGGCCGTCAACACCTTCAATAATTGCTTTCAGATAGGTCAAATTTAACAATTTTCGTCCCTGTTTCTCCGACCATAATTTAATTTCCCGCTTTGTTACAGGATCTATTACTTTCAAACCTTCATTGAGATTGGCAATCCACAAACGGCCTTTTTTATCCAGCAGTCCATCTTTGAAATCTGTATTTTTAAATAAGGATGATGCCGGAGAAAAAACCGAAAAGTTTCCTTTTTTCAAATCCGCAGTAAAAACACCTTTGTCAGTAAAAGCATACGGGCGATCCTGAATCCAGCGCATCTGTTGTGTGAGCGCGTCGGTTGGGTATGGCAATAATTTAAAAAAGTGCTGGGATGGTTTCCAGATCAGAGCCCCTGAATGCGAAAGACCTAAGATAAAAGTCTCATCCGGCGCGGGTAAAATGGTAGTAATCTGAACCGGAAGCCGCACGATGCCGGCAGGAATTGCCACGGTCCGAATTCCGGCATTGCCATAACGGTACTTGTAAACGCCATCACTGGTGCCTATCCAAAGAATCCGGTTGACTTTGTCTTCATACATCGTTTTGACCCGGATTCCGTTGTTATAAAATTCGGGCAGATTGTACATTTCGTTACGATCAGGATAAAAAATACTGATTCCGTCATTTGTCCCGATAAAAAGGAGTTTCCTTCCATTTTCATCCCGGGATTCCTGAACGCAAATGACATGGTTATGTTCAAAACCCTTTTTTCTGATACTGAAAGACTGATCAGCAGGAGAAAAACGGACCAGACCGTATTCATAACCTCCTATCCAAAGATTTCCATTACTATCCTCACCGGCTTTTGACAGGCGGATCGGAATACGATTTTTAGTTAAAACAGCTTCTTTCCCAAGCATACAGACAAGTTTGTCTGCATTACGATCATAACGATAAAGGCCAATTTCTGAAACCACCCAAAGTGTGTGTTTTGAATCTTCAAAAAAGCTTGCATACTGATACACATCTCCGCCTGATGCCGTTTGGGAAAAGGTATATCTATGAAGTTTTCCGGTTGCCGGATTGTATCTTTTCACAGAAGTATAATCACAAACCCAAACCTGGTCAAAACTATCGACCATGCCTTGTTCATGCAAATCATTCGTTGGATCCGAGTCATCATAGTTATTTACAGCCAGCGTGGTGACTGTCAGCGTTTTTGCATCGATTTTACACAAACCCCTGGTGTCGTTGGAAGTATAAATATCTCCCTTTGAATCGGTAGATACGCCGGAACAATATCCCAGTTTCAAACTGTCAAGTCTTAAAAAGCTGTAACCGTCATAGCGACAGATATTTCTTCCGGTACCAATCCACAAAAATCCCTGTTTGTCATTTGTCAGCGACCAGACTTCATTGGATGGAAGCCCTTCCCTGGTTGTCAGGTGTTCCAGCGTCAGGGATGGCATTTGTGCGCAGAGCTGCGGCGAGGTAAAAAACAATAGCAGGAATACCTGTAAATACCTCATAAACCAATCAATGATTTTATATAACTACTTCATAAGCAATAATCTGCAACAGGTTAAAGTTAAGACCTACTGCTTTTTACTGATTAATGAAAATGCTTCCGGATGATTGGATTCTGGCTTAATGCTACTATCCGAAAACCTCGCGCGCGTTGTGCCGTTGGTACTTTTCCAGTGACCAGACAGAAGAATCAATCTCTTTCCTTTTTTACAAAATGCCCCTTGAAATGTTCGCGTGATTTTGCCATTCTCAGATTCAAGCAATATCATTTCATTCCTGTCATTAACCGCTCCCAGCACCTTGATTTTATTCCGTAAGCCGTCGCCGGAATAATACCCTTTGACGAAATTATCAATTATGACAATGTGCATTCGTGAGTCCGTTTTTTCATACGTGTCTTTACCCGTCCGAATATTTGTCGTAAAGCTACCATCCATACTAACCGGTTCCATGTAAGCAGGTTCGCCCATCGAACTGGCGCATTTTTTCTCATAACAACAAATCAAAAGAACGACGTTAAATGCCAGGAATGTTAGAAGTGATTTCATAAAAATGTTGAGAATGTGTGAAATTTCAAAAAAAGACAAGACTAAAAAGGATGATCAAGGTAATAATCAGCAAAGCAATCCAGTCAAAGCCTCTTTCCAGAAATCTTCTGACACTTTCCCTGACCGTTCTGATACCATTTCTGTTTACAAAGTGTTCGCCCCTTGCCATACGCAGTTATTAATTGGTGGATTAAATTCACTTTAAAAATGGCCAGGAAATATATTCGGATGCCGACAGGTTGATAAACGGAGGCAAGATTATCGAAACCGGTGGGGATAAGTTGATATTTGGGAGACTGTAAAATAAATACTTTACAGCTTGTATCTAAAAACCATAAATCAAACCAACAATAACTTCTCCCGGATCTCGTCGGAATAAGAATACGCACTCTTTATTTTTGTACCTTTTGAATCGTTCATTACCAAAATATAAGTGCCTTTAAAGTACTTATGTATTTCCCTGATTGTTAATTTATTGATTATAAATCCTCTGTGAACACGAAGGAATTGCTCTGGCAGGCGTTCTTGTAAATATCCAAGTGAATAATCAATCAGACTTTCCCCTTCGTAGGTGTGGATGTATACGTATTTATCTTTTGCTTCAAAAAAACAGATATCTGCCATGTGAATCAGCGTTATTTTATTTCCAGATTTCACCGGAATAGTCGTGATGATATCTTTTGGGCGATTTTCATTGATGAGCATCTTGATTTTGTACAAAACATTATCCTCAATGGCCTTACTTTCCAATGCTCTTTTAATCGTTATCGAAAGGCGATCATCTTCCACAGGTTTTAACAAATAATCCAGAGAATTTTTCTCGAACGCTTTTATTGCATATTCTTCGTAGGCTGTAACAAAAACAATCTGCGGCAAATAATCGAGGTAATTCAACACTTCAAAACCATTCATTACCGGCATCTGGATATCAAGAAAAACAAGATCAGGACGCTGGTCATTGATAAGTCCGATCGCTTCTTTTCCATCTTTTGCCTCACCGATGATTTTTATTTGCGGATAGGATTCAAGCGCTTTTTTCAAACGATAAATTGCAATTTCCTCATCGTCAACCAGCAACGTTCTGATTTCTTTTCGGGATAATAATCCTGACATATTTTTCCGGTTCGTTATTTAATTCCAATGTAAAATTTCCAGGATACAAAAGTCCAAGCTTGCTCCTCACCATTTGCAGGCCCATTCCGGCACCGGGGGTTGCTGAAAATTCCGGTCCCGAATCAGAAATGGTAATCAGCATATTTTCTCCGTCGGGTTTTATTTCAACTTTAACAAAACCATTTTCAACCTTCTTTTCAATACCATGTTTTACTGCATTTTCGACAACAGGCTGCAAAATAAAGGATGGTATTTGTAAAGATAATGTTTCCGGATCAGTGTTGATTTCATAGTGCATCCGATTTCCGAAGCGGATTTTTTGCATATCCAGATAAGTCTGAATTATGGCAAGTTCATCATGCACGGAATGAAAAGTGGCGCTGTTTTTATTCAGTGTAAACCTGAAAAACTTTGACAAAAGCAGTACCATTTCCTCCGCTTTGGCGGGATCTTTGGAGATAAGTCCTGCAATAGTGTTATGGACATTATAGAGAAAATGCGGGTTCACTTTCGCTCGCAAAAGTTCAAGCTCAAAAGCTGTTTTTTGCTGTTCCAGTTCCAAAACCCGGTATTGCTGGTTTAAGATCCTTGAATTCAAAAGACTTTTCCATTCTTCACTCACATAAATCGGGATACCCGTAACCAGCACAATCAGGATATTCAACACATAAATATTCCCACCGTTAAACCATTGATATTTCCCAGCCTTCCACAAAAACGATTGTACAAAAAACATAATTTCCGAGCCTGCCAACGCGACCAAAATCAATAAAGCGATCATAATGATCATCTTTAAACTTTGTATTGAGGTGACCATTGTGAAAAAATTCCTGTACGAAATAACCAGCATCATCAAAGAACCGATGCAGGAAGAGGACAATACTGAAATCAGGATACGCTCAGGCCTGGGATCGTAAGTGAAATATAAATAGATACCGAATGCCGACCCGATCAAAAGGCAGATCAGCAAAGTTTTAAGCGCGGGATGCATCCTGATTGGCGTGTCTGACAATGGTTTTTGTTTTGAAAATAAAAGTTTTTTTCGACAGGAGAATGAAGGTAATAATAATGTAAATCATACCGGCCACCGAAGGAAGAAATTGGCTGTAAGGCTTGTAATCCGGAAAAACCGTACCGCTGAATGCAGACGAAATTGCGCTCAAAGCGCTGGTCATTTTATAAGCGTGTTCGTACATAATGGCCTTTTTGAGAAATCTAACAGGGATAATCCATTTGCAGAGATCATAGCCGGTTATCAAAAATAAAGCACCAACTGTTGAATATGTAATCACCGGCGCCCAATACAATTTACTGTAATTCAGATAATAAAGATAAAAAATAGCTGAGCTCATTACCAGCACAGGAACAACATAATCAATCATTTCAGGTTTTTGACCGCATAATTTCAGTGACCGGATTCCACTAAAACAATTGTAGCCGCTGAGCAATGTGATGACTAGAAGAAAATTGTTACGATTGAAAATAATCACACCGAAAAGTCCGGTTATGATGACGACAACAATCATCCACATGAAATATTTTCCAAATAAAACATGTCTCCCCTTACCCTTTCTGACGATAACTGCGGCAAAACCGGTTACCAGCGCAATGCTTCCGGCTATGACATGAAAAACAAGATTGACAAGATGTAATTTTTCCATCGGTTGATTTTTAAGGTTTCCCAAATCAACTTCTATTGTCAGTAAACGAGAATCAAAATCCGATGAATGGAGATAATTACTGCTGAACAGGACAAAAAACGATAAAGTGAAGTTCTTTAATTGAAAAGTTCGGGAGAAATCTGGCGGCTAATTCGTAGTTTTATCTGTCGGGGGGATAAATTTTATTTGCCAAAAATCTAACAAAAACAGTTTGTGTCAGAGAAACTAACGGATCAGATACTATATATTTTGAAATGCCTGATCGGTACAGCCATCGGTTATTATATTTATTTGCTCCATCCTACTGTCGGAACATGGGCGCTTTTTTCCATAGTATTGGTACTTGCTCCGGACAGAAAAGATGCTATGAATCTGGCCGTTACACGTATCAAAGCAAATTTTATCGGAGCAGTAATCGGACTGATTTTACTTAATCTTCATGCGATCAATCTGATGATGATTTGCGCCGGCATTGCAATTTCCATTGCTATTTGTGAATTGTTGAAATTGCAGGCTGCCACCCGCTCGGCAATGATTGCGGTACTGATCATCACCATGCATGAGCCAGGTCAATATCTTTGGGAAGTTGCTGTGGAGCGTGCTGGTGGCGTTGCGGCGGGTTGTATTATTGGTGTTGTGCTCACCTATTTATTTCATATTTCCGTATCAGAATCAACCCAGATTCTCCAAAAAGTGAGAAAGGGAAACACTTCGGATTCTGTTCAGGATACGGATTGATAAACCGCCTTTACTGCGCCTGAATTTTTGAGCTCTTCTTTAAAACGCTTGGGTTTTATTTTGTGGAATTTTTCAAACAAACGCGCAAAATGACTCAGATTGGAAAAACCCAGCTGGTAACCCGTTTCAGAAACTGACAGATATTGCAGCAGCCGCGCAGCTTCATTCATCCGGGCTGTCTGATAATAATTATAAATACTATCACCAAAAACCTGACGAAAAAGCTGTTTCATTTTAGTCAGACTCATTCCGATATCTTCAGACAGTTTAACCAGTTCGGGAGGCACACTGAGATCATTTAGAATAAGTGTTTTGGCAAGATAAATCTGTTCCGCATCGGCCTGGTCAATCGGAATTACTTTGCTTTCGGAGCGCGCGATTAACTTTGCAAACAACTGATAAATAAGCTCATGCGCTTTGATCTGATAAAGTAAAGTTGCCAGTCTGGTCGTGTCGTCAATTGTGGTAATTTCTTTTAGTGTTTGCTGCATCTGCAAGTTCATTTCTTCATGCAGGACAAAAGATTTGTTATTTTTCAAAAGATTTTCCGTAGAAGAACCTTCTTTCAAATGAAGCAGATCAAGAAGAGTCTCGCGGGAAATACTGATGACAAGAAACCTGATTGAAACGTCTTTTGGAATGACCAGTTCTGTAAAAAAATTACCCGTACTAAACTCGACTTCAAAGGTGTTTTTTGCAGAGAAAAAAGAGCCGTTTTCCAGTCCGTTACCTTTGAAATCTGTCCGGCAGTCGAATTTAAAAGTGAGCGTGTCGTTCGAGGAAGAAGGGAGGCGTTTTAATACAAATTCTTCTTTCAGTATATAATTATGGATACAAAGAGAAAAACCCACTCCCGGATAAACTTCCTGAATAAATCCATCTCCAAGAAAATCAGGCAAAAATACGCGTTCCTCTTTTACCGCTGCACCAAAGCGATTAGCAAAAGCAGAGGTGAAATGAAAATTCTCACCGGCGCTAAATTCAAACTCAACAGCCATAATAATATAGAAATACGGTTGAATATTTTACATATCCAATCGATGTAATTATTAAATAACAGAAAATTAATCCAGATAATCAGGCGGATACAATTTCTGCCCGTATTTTTCAGCCAATGCGAAAAGTATCTTTTTTTCCTCTGCACTTGGTTCCGAAGCTGGAATAAATTCTCCTTTTTTGACAGGTTTTCCTGCTTCCAGAAAAAAATCATCCAGTCCGGCAGGAACCACAGTACACCAAAGCCGGGCGGTTTGTTCAGTTATGTTTTTGAAACAATGAATTAGTCCACCTTTGGGAATATGGGCGATATCTCCCTTTTTGGCAACATATTTTCCATTTTCAGTTTTCACTTCAATTTCTCCATCCAGCACATAAAAAGATTCGTCGAAACCTGCATGTGCATGCGGGCCTGGCCCACCTCCGGCCGGAACCAGCATATCAATAATGGCAAAAGCGCCACCGGTTTGCTTACCAGAAATTACGATACGGTACGTATTACCAACCACCGAAATAAGATCTCCATCATCGGGTGTTACAATTTGCGCAGGCTTTTTTATCTCTTCCATTTTGTTGATATTCAATTTATCTGCAATTAATTATCCAATGTATTAAGCACTTATGGTGTCAGCTAAAACAGGATAATCCGTGTAGCCTTTTTTCCCCGGCGTATAAGCTGTTGAAAAATCCACTTCATTCAAAGTTGCTTTTGTTTCAATTCTTTTATCAAGATCAGGATTCGCCAAAAACGAACGGCCAAAAGCTGCCAGATCTGAGGATTCATCATTCAGCATTTGCTCAGCACTTTCAGGCGTCAGGCTGTTACAAATGATTATCGTCCCCTTGAAATTTGAACGAATAGCATCTAATGTTTCCTTTGGGATTTTGGGTGAAACACTTATGTGAATATAGACAATTCCAATCCCATTCAGCTTTTCTGCCAGATAGGCGTATGTTTGATGGACCTCATCCGGATCATAATCAGCCAGATCACCCATGTTTGAAAATGGCGAAAAACGAATTCCTACCTTATCTTTTCCAATGGCATCCGCCATTTTCTCAACAATTTCAAGAACAAAAGAAGATCTGTTTTCCAAACTTCCTCCATACTGATCAGTACGGTTATTGATATTTGGATTCAAAAATTGTTCAATCAGGTAACCGTTGGCTCCATGAAGTTCAACACCGTCAAAACCAGCTTGGACAGCATTTTCGGCAGATTTTACATAACTTAAAATAAGTTTTTTTACTTCTTCTGTTGTTAATGCTTTGGGCTGTGAATGATCCTGCATTCCGGATTTATCCGTAAAGATCTGACCGCTGGCTTTGATGTCGGAAACTCCGATCACTTCACTTCCCTCAGGCAGATTATCTGCATGCGCAATGCGGCCGGTATGCATAAACTGCACAAAAATTTTTGTGTTATTTTGATGAACCGCATCTGTAACTTTTTTCCAGCCGTTAACCTGTTCCTCTGAAAATATTCCCGGAATACGTGGATAACCCAAACCTTCGGGTGTAGGCGAAGTGCCTTCCGTGATGATTAATCCCGCTCCTTTCCGCTGAGCGTAATACTCCGCCATTAAGTCATTTGGAATATTATCGATTGCCCGGCTTCTGGTCATAGGCGCCATTACCAGGTGATTTTTCAGTGAAAATCCATTTTTGTTATAAGGTGCTAATAGCTTGCTCATTGTCTGATTTGTTTGAAATTAAATTTAACTCCACAAATTTCAGCGCAAAGCAAGACTTAAAATAGCTCTATGAGTCGAATAAATAGTCCGATCGGTGAGAAGGATTAAAATAAAATATTAAAATTAACAAATCAGTTTATATCCTATACTCCTCAAATTCATAATCTGGATTCCAGGCTCGTCTTTTAGCAATTTCCGGATATGCGTCATGAAAACATCCATACTTCTGGTGTTGTAATAAC
This sequence comes from Dyadobacter subterraneus, assembly GCF_015221875.1. Classification (NCBI taxonomy): domain Bacteria; kingdom Pseudomonadati; phylum Bacteroidota; class Cytophagia; order Cytophagales; family Spirosomataceae; genus Dyadobacter; species Dyadobacter subterraneus. The sequence continues at coordinate 1,557,856 of NZ_JACYGY010000001.1, read as the reverse complement.
TATCATCACCCCAGATTTTCAACAACGCTTCCTGCCGTTCGAGCACATCATTTTTTTTCAGGATCATCATCTCCAGCAATGCCGATTCTTTAAAAGAAAGTGAATGCTCACCGGATGATGTTTTTAATTTCTGCTGAACGGTATCAAGTTCACAGTTTCCAAATGAATAAATCTTGCTGTTTTGAGCGTTTTGACGGATTGCCTCTTTTCCAAAACGGTGAAGCAAAGCTTCCATCCTTACCAGCAATTCCTCCATACCGAATGGTTTTTTCAGATAATCGTTTCCGCCTGATTTAAAGCCCTTTACAACATCTTCGGTAAGTACTTTTGCGGATAAAAAGATGATAGGAAGATCCGGCTGGATTTCCCGGAGTTCCTTTGCCAGGGTGTAACCATCTTTTGAAGGCAGCATAATATCAAGAATGCAAATATCCGGTTTAAAAGATTGGTAAGCATCCATTACCAGATTTCCGTCGGCAACCAGGTGAACGGTATAACCACTGCTCGTTAATCCATCGCTGACAATGCGGGACAAAAACGGTTCATCCTCAACATATAATACTTTAAAACTCATGATGCTGCTGGTAAAGTAATTATAAAATTGGCTCCGCTGCCGGTTTCGCTTTTAATTTTAATCGTTCCGCTGTGTTTTTCAATCATTTGTTTCACATAATGAAGGCCAAGTCCTGATCCTTTGATATCATGAATATCTCCCGTTGTCGGAATTCTGAAAAACCTTTCAAAAATGTTATCATGATAAATTTTGTCAATTCCGGGACCATTATCTTTAAAACTGATTGTTACATGGTCCGCATTACATTTGCAGCATATTTCCATCGCCAGACCATTTCCTGAATATTTAATCGCGTTGTCAATCAGATTATAAAAAATATTGGTCAAATGAACCGGATCCCCGAATACAAAACATGGTTCTTCCGAGGCATCAAATTGGATACTCGCATGACTGTTCATTAATTGCAGCTGCATCGACGAAATTACCTGCTGCAAGCCTGATTGCACATCATAAAGTTCCAGTTTAAGCGGTTGTTCCGTTTCATTTCCTTTGCTGATATTCAATACTTTTTCCACCATCAAATCAAGTCTTTTCAATTCATGCTGACTGATATCCAGATAATTTTGCAGCGTTTCCGGATTGTTGATCAGATTATATTTTTTGATTGATTCCAGTGCAAGCGAAACGGTTGCAATAGGCGTTTTAAACTCGTGGGTCATGTTGCTGGTAAAATCTGCCTTCGCATCGGCGTATAATTGTTGTTTTCGCAGCAGTCTCAATATATAATAAAACGCAGTGCAAGTCAGCAAAATCATGAGTAAAGATGAAGCCAGATAATACCGCATCCTGTACCAGACTACATTGTCAACGGAAGGTAATACTAATTGATATCTGTATATATTTTGTATGTTATACAGATATTTGCTACTGACAAAATCCGGACGTAATTGTTTTGGGACGTTGCTTTTAAATACTTCATTACTGTCGTAAACATAAATATTGTCGTAAAGGGGCGACGTGATTCCTATTTTCCTGAGCCCTTTCTCAACCTTTTGTTTCATAATCACAAGTGATAAACTGTCACTTATTCGCAGCTCTTCCGGAGTTTTTCCTGTATTCTTAACCACAGGTCGCCTCCGCTTCCTTTTGACCACATTGTCTTTCATACTGAAATGCATACTTACCGAAGTACTGTCATCCTCAATGGTGATGCTGGCTGTGGAACTCAGGTTATCCATTTTCATATTATCAAATGCCCGGCGAAGCTGCTCCCATTGCGGAGACAAAAAGAGCTGTTTAATCTGCCGAACATTTCCCGGGTTTTCAAAGGAAGTAATGCTGTAATACATATTTGTCTGAGCGGTTGAGCTTACAAAATGCTCTATCTCTTCTTTCAGCTGTTTCTGCTGCGCAAAAAAAAGTTGCTGCAGCCATACGATCTGCAACCCGCCGCTCAGAAGCAGCGAAAGCACGATCAGCACATATGTATATTTTGATTTAAACCATTTCATGCTGTGAAGTTGCTGATAATTTATCTTCTACCATCCTGTCAAGATAACGATTTAACTCTATTTAACTGAACTTAACCCCCGTTTAGGAAGCAGCGAAGTAGGTTTGTGTCGTAATCAAAAATAGACATGAAAACGATACTTAACATTTTACTCCTGCTGCTTTCTTTTCAACTATTTGCACAGCAAAATCTGACCGGAATTGTCAGTGATGAAAAAGGCCAACCACTTGATTTTGCCACAGTAACACTTTCCCAAAACGGACAGGTGTTAACCAGTCAGTTGACTGAGGCTGGAAAATTTACATTGACAAATTTGAATCAGTCGCCCTATGAACTTGCGGTTTCGCTGATTGGCTATAAATCTGTTTTGCGTGTATTCAATATGCCAAAGGATAGTCTCAATATTACCTTATTAAATGATGATCTTCAACTGAACGAAGTTTCTATTGTTTTTAAAAAACCAACGATTGAACGACAAATAGACAGAGTTGTCTTTAATGTTGCAAATAGTATTCTTGCCAGCGGCGGCACAGCCTGGGATGCATTAAGCAGAGCACCAGGCGTACAGACTGGCAATGACGGCGGCGTAAAAGCGAACAATAAAAAAGTCACCGTTTATATGGATGGAAAACCTGTACGTTTGTCGGGCGATGATCTCTCTGCTTATCTGCAAAGTATTCCGTCTGATAATATTGCCAAAATAGAAGTGATGCCAAACCCGTCGTCAAAATACGAAGCTCAGGGTGGTGCGGTGATTAATATTATATCAAAAAAGGCGACAATGGATGGTTTCAACGCCAGTTTGAGCGGTGGTTATACACGCGGACAAATGAACAGGTATACCAGTAACGGGGTTTTCAACTATCGCAAAAACAAGTTGAACATTTTTGGAAGTTACGGCTACTCCGACCGTAGTATTCAGCGCGACATCAACTTTTATACGAATTACCAGACACCGACCTCTTCTGCTTACTGGGACCTGAACAAGGTCACTGTAGTCAAAAGCAAAATCAATAATTATACCGCCGGAGCTGATTATAATCTAACGGAAAATCAGGTTGTTGGTGTGCTTATTACCGGTAATAATACTGCAAATGCCGGATATGGTACGGCCATTACCGACATTTATAACAATCATAAACCAAAGGCCGATTCTGTTTTAAATACATTGAGTACCAACCGTGGACATGCAAATCAATATAGTTTCAATCTGAATTATAAGATTAAACTGGATAGCGCCCGTGGCGGCGGACCGGGTAGAAGCCTGAATATCGATCTGGACTATGCTCCATTTTCAAAAGATAATGTGCAGAACCTGAAAAATTCAATGATTTTGCCGGATGAAAGTTTAGCATTTGCTCCGTATCAAACTTCCTCTCCTTCCATCCAAAAAATAGATATCTGGTCTGGTAAAGTCGATTATGGTTATTCGCTTGGCAAAATACTGACGATGGAGTCCGGTTTGAAATACACCAGCATCACCAGTGAAAACCAGTTTGATTTTTACAACACACCAGATGTTGTGCCCGTTTTGGATCCGACCAGAAGTGACAGATTTCAATATACTGAAAATACCGCGGCAGCTTATACCAGCTTGGCAGGCGTTTCAAGTAAATGGAATTTTAAAGGTGGCTTACGTGCAGAATATACACGCACGAAAGGATTTTCGCATTCTCTGGATTCTATCAACGTGAAAAAATACCTGCGCATTTTCCCAACGGCATTTGTAACCTACAAAGCCTCTGAAAACAGCGAGTTTGGTTTTGCTTATTCCAAAAGAATTGAGCGTCCGGATTACAGACAACTGAATCCGGCGAAAAATTATTCGAGCCCATACAACTACCAAAGTGGAAATCCATTTTTGAGACCTGCTATCATTAACAATCTCCAAATCAGATACACACTTCATCAAAATTATACTTTCTCGGCCGTCTACACGACGACAAAGGATATGGCCAGCAACGTTACCGTCCAGAATAATGATACTAAAACTTTCTACGATACCCAGCAAAACATTGGAAGTATCAGAGATATTGGTATTGAATTTTCGTCTATTCATCATGCCGCTTCCTGGTGGGAAATTAATAATACCGCACAAGGATATTTTAGAAATCAAAGCTCCAATCAGCCTGGAAATACATACAGCGACAAGCAGTTTTATTTTTATCTAAGAACTGATCATGCCTTCACCATTGACAACAACAACGGATTAAAAGCGGAAATGAGCGCCTGGTATAACAGCGCCGTGCAACAGGGAACGCTGAAACTTGCCAGAACTTACGATTTAAGTATCGGAATCAGCAAACCGGTTTTTAATAAACAGGGAACAATCCGGCTGAGTGCATCAGATATTCTTCTGGGCAATCCTTACCGAATTATAATCAATAACCAGGGACAAAATAATGGTATCTATCAAAAAAATGACACGCGCACTTTCACGGTAAGTTTCTCTTACAAATTGGGAAAAAACCTGGCCGCCGCACGTAAAAGAACAACAGCGAGTGAGGAAGAAAAAAGAAGAGCAAACTGAGTTTTAAAAAAGATTGTTAAAGAGTTTGGCTGCCATGAAATAGCAACATATTTCATGACTACCGGGCTCTTTGATATTTTTTTCGCATCATACTTAAAAATACCGGCGTAATTCCCAGATAAGATGCGATATGTTTTTGGGCGATACGTTGTTCCAGTTTTGGATATTGGTTTTGAAATAACTGATAGCGCTCTTCCGCCGGCATTGACAAATTCGATATAATTCGTTGCTGATATAAACTAAAACCATTCTGGATCATGATCCGAAAGAAACGTTCCAGTTTGGGAACTGTCTGGTAAAGCTCTTCAAGCACGTTGTAATTAAGATAAAATAGCTCTGTTTTCTCCAACGAACTTATGGTATAGAAAGCAGGCTTTTGTTCTGAAAAACTGGTCATATCCACTGCCCACCAATTTTCAGGCAAAAACAACAAATTATGTTCTTCGCCTTTTTCGTCAGTATTGAAGATCCGCAGGCAACCCTGGTTTACAAAATAGAAATTCCTGCAAACTTCTCCGGATTTCAGCAGCAGCTCATTTTTCTTCACTATTTTATATTCCAATTTCAACTTAATCTCTTCGATTTCTTCCATGCTCAATGTTATGTGCATGGCAAAATTGGCAAAAATGAGCTCATACATATTTTTTTCCTCCGAAGGTAAAGATAAGATTTATGGCTCAATTCCGACTAGCCAATATTGGTTAAAGGACCAAAAAAGCTGACAATTCGTGTGATCTGGTAGCTTTCGTTAAACTCAAAATAATCAAACCCTTCCCGAGTTTCTCCGGGTAATTCTACCTTCCAGGTGTAGCGGCCTACGTTATGGTGATAGTCCGGAACCGTCAGTTCAGAAAAAGTCCTGACAGGAAAAGTTTCAAGCGATTTGTGCGCCAGTCCTGCAATTCCATCTACACCGTTAATGTTATCAAAGTTCGGATCGGTATAGGCACCATCTACTGCCCAACATTTAGCGAATTCTCTTTGGTATTCCTCGATCCCCGTGCCATTCCATGCATTCATATATTGGCTTATCATTTCTTCAACTGATGTTATCATATCCATTTGATTTTTCGTGATATACAAAACAACAGAATGGAAATCTGAATAAAATTAAACTAGTTTAATAAAATGAAATCTTGATATATTATTATAACTTTAAACATATATCATTTTTCAATCTGAGAAACGTATATTAGGCATGGTTTTTGTATTTACTAATTCACTCAACCGGTTACGTTACCTTAAATGTTATTATGAAATTAGGCATTATTGATGATGAATGGATTTGTAGCTTTCTTGCTCAAAAGCTGATTCAGAAAGTTGTGCCTGATTCTGAAATTTCGCATTTCAAAAATGGGCTGGAAGCAATTGATTTTATGAAGCAAAACCGGCTGAGTCCTTTATCTCTTCCAGAATTTATCCTACTTGACATTAACATGCCAGTGGCGAACGGGTGGGATTTTCTGGATATGTTAAACGATCTTGAAATAAGCAATTACCATCCTGTAATCTATATATCCAGCTCATCACAGGATCCGGAAGATATAGCAATGGCCAAAAAGTACGCTTCCGTTAAGGGATTTCTCCCCAAACCATTAACACCTTTCAAGCTTGCAGGTGTACTTGACAATATTGGAGAATAAAATCTCTTTCATACCTTTCAAAAATATTTCAGATTTATTCCTACTAACAATTTCGAAAATTCGAGCAAAATTACCTGTGCCAGTTATAAAATTATTTCAACCCGGTTTGGCAGAATTTGTATATTTTTTGTCATTTCAGACAAGGAGACAATCAGCTATATTTGTTACGTAATCAGGTTCTAAACAGAACCAATTTTGGTAACAAAAAAGCTAAGAATATGAAAATTGCAATCAATGGTTTCGGAAGAATTGGACGTATGACTTTACGTGCATTACAAAATAAGGAAAATGTTGAAGTTGTAGCGATCAACGATTTGACTGATATAAAAACGCTTACACACCTACTTAAATACGATTCCTCACATGGCCACTTTCCAGGCCAGGTTTCGGAAGACGGTACTCATATCAAAGTAAACGGAAAGGATATTGTTCTTTTAAGTGAAAAAGATCCTGAAAAACTTCCCTGGAAAAATCTTGATATTGATGTTGTTATTGAATCGACGGGCCGGTTTACAGATCGTAAACATGCACAGTCGCATATTAACGCCGGTGCAAAAAAGGTACTGATTACAGCTCCTGCAACCGGTGGTGTCAAAACGATTGTGAGCGGTGTTAACAATGACATTATTACCGCCGATGATGATATTTATTCAACGGCTTCCTGTACAACCAACGCGATTGCCCCTGTTCTTCATGTACTTGATAAGGAATTCGGAATTGAATCCGGTTATATGAGTACGGTTCATGCTTTCACCGCCGATCAGGTTTTGCAGGATGCGCCTCACCGGGATTTAAGAAGAGCCAGAGCTGCGAGTCAATCCATTATACCAACCACAACTGGTGCAGCAAAAGCGATTGGTGATGTTTTGACAGGTTTAAAAGGCAAACTGGATGGATTTTCTTACCGGGTTCCTGTGGTGGATGGTTCAATTGTCGATCTTTCTCTGAATTTGTCGACTGAGGTTTCGGCTGATGATATTAATGAAGTATTGAAAAAATATGCGTCCAATGAGCTGAATGGCGTGCTTGAATATACAGAAGAACAATTTGTGTCGGTTGACATTTTAGGTAATACGCACTCATCCATTGTCGACGGAACGCTGACAAGAAGTATTGGAAAAATTGTGAAGGTGGTTGCCTGGTACGACAATGAAGTCGGAATTTCAAACCGGATTTCCGAACTTGTCTCCGAACTCATAAATACTACAAAATAAGTGAATGAATTGCAAGTAACGAAGCACTCAAAACTTGTTGTAATCGTCGCATTCCCGAACCTGCCATTACTCGAAATTGCAGGTCCGGGCGATGTGTTTTATCAGGCATCCAAAGTTCTTCATGAAAAGGTTGGCATTGAAAACGCTTATAAAGTCATTGTAGTCGCCGCCGACCGTTCCAATGAAGTCGTAACAAGATCCGGAATTGCGGTGAGTTGTCCGCTTAAAATCGAAGATATCAATCAACCTATTGATACACTGCTCGTTGCGGGATACACTTTTAATAATCCTGTCATTGAGAGATCGGATTTGTATCAATGGCTTTCACAGATATATCCGAAAGTCCGTCGAATCGGTTCTATTTGTGTGGGTACATTTGCCTTGGCAAAAGCCGGACTTTTAAGCAATAAAAATGTAACAACTCACTGGGAAAAGGGCGACAAATTGCATGATGATTTTCCTGATATACTCGTTAATTCATCCCAGTTGTTTATAAAAGACGGAAATATTTATACTTCGGGAGGAGTCTCTTCCGCAACTGATTTGTCACTGGCTTTGGTAGAAGAAGATTATGGCCGGGAAATTGCCGTTTCCGTCGCCCGGCATCTTGTACTTTACCTGAAACGTCCCGGATTTCAAAATCAATTTGCAGACCTGTTACCAGAACCGGAATTGGGAAATAGCGTCCTGGGTAGAATTCAAAGCTGGATGATTTCGAATTTGAATAAAGATCTAAGTGTGGAACAGCTCGCCGCTCAGAGCAATATGAGCCCAAGAAATTTTGCAAGAGTTTTTTTGAAAGAAACAGGTTTAACACCTGCCAAATTCGTAGAAAAATTTCGTGTAGAAATGGCGCGTAAATTACTTGAAGAAAGCGATTTAAATATCGAACAAATTGCAGAAAAAACCGGACTGGTAAGCCTTGTTTCCATGCGAAGAATTTTCCTCCGAAACCTGATGGTGACCCCGAGCGATTACCGACGCAGTTTTAAAACAACTAAAAATGAAGTTGGAGTTTGATCAGCTATCTCAAATTAAAACAATATTCAGGATAATGATTCAATTTGAGATAGTTTGATTTTATTGAAACAACAAAATATTTTATCAAAGATTAATTCCGTCCATATCCGTAGTCAGAACTTCACTCATATAATCAAAAAATGGACGCATATTTTTAAAGGCGTCACTGGCTTCTTTTAACAAGGAACCGCTGAGAACCTGATCATCTGAAAATCTTTTGATCAGCAAAAATTGTTTAAAACGAAGAAGCTCAATAGACGGATCATTTTTACCAAAACCTTTGGGTGTAGTTTTCACCTGTTCACCCTGCAAAGTCCCGAACGTATCTTTGAAAGGTTTACTATTCAGAATTTTTCGCAAAGGTGCCGGGTCAAAACTAATTTCATCACGGATCCTTTTAAGATCTTCCGCATTAGGCCCCTGAAATCCGCCGGCTACAAAGCTGTTTCCCGGTTCGATATGAAAATAATATCCGCCTCTTCTTTGTTTAGTTGCCCTTGTAAAGCTGCCACTCCAGTTGGTTTTGTATGGAATTTTTTCTTTTGAAAAACGTGTATCGCGGTAAATCCGGTGCAGGATTTTTTTGCCTGACGGCGTTTCAATTAAATCATGTTTGTTGAGTTCATTCAGCAACAATCCTGCGAATTCTTCTACGAAAGCCTGTTGTTCAATAAATTCATCCTTATGCACATTAAACCAGTCACGGTTATTATTTTCTCTTAATACTTTTAAAAAGTCCAGACTTGATGCCGGAATATATTGCTGCTCTTTTGACATGTCGGGTTGTTAACGTTGATGATTTTGTAAATAAAACAGAGTAATAAAACCGGTCCAAATTCTTAAAACTGACTATTTAATTTCTGATAAAGTTACCGTACTGGTGGCTCGGTTAAGGCCATAAATCAAATGTTTGTCTTTTACGGAATGATCAATCGCAATTCCTTGCCCATAAATTTCAGCAGGAAGTGTGCGCACATGTTCAAGTGTATAACCCGATTTCGGAAGTTTCATTACATAGAGCTCCGGCCTGTCGTGGCCAGTGCAATACAATAATCCGTCGTTCCCCCAGGCACCTCCAGAATTACTTTTTGGAGTAAAAAGCTCAACAATATTCCTGGGAAATATCCAGGATTCTGTCTGTCTCCATTCGAGATCAAATTTCACCAGTGAAGTTCAGCGGACGTCCCTGCCCTCACTCGCCTCCTTGCCACTATAATGTGCAAACCCGATCCACCAAAAACCATCTTTTTGATCAATCCAGGTCAATGAACCATGTTCAGCGATCCCAAAACTGTGGTTTCCAATATGTTTCATCGTATTAACATCAAAAATTTCTACTGAACTTGCCATTGGAATTTCAGGATAATTTGAGTTGGCACAATAAAGCTTCCCTTTGATGACTACACCACTATTCAAATGTTTAATTCCATCGCTGGTTCCATCCCAGGTGGTTACGAGCTTTCCATCTCCCTTAGTAAATTTGCCAATCGTGCTGTTATTGATCACGTAAAAAAAACTGATCGTCCACAGCAACTGCCTGCTTTGCCTCCGTTACCTTAAATTTTTTGATTTCCGTAACGGATTGAGAGAAACTGCTGCTACTCAGAAAAATAGCTGTTGTGATAAGTAAATAAAGTTTGATGTTTTTGTTTATCATTAGTCAACTTGGTTATGTCAAAATTTCAGTCTTCCTGAAAAAGTTTTTGCTGCGCAATTTCTACGGCTTTATGCAATTTTTCACGCAAAAGTTTTTGTGAAGGCAAAACGGTCAAATAATCTGCTACTCTGATATTGCTTTTGTCAAGCTGCAATAATTCAACATGCTCCTTACTTTTTCCTGTACAAAGAATCAGTCCGATGGGTGTATTTTCTCCTTCCAATTGCTCGTGCTTTTCCAGATATCTTAAATACAATTCCATTTGGCCTTTAAATCCGGCTTCAAATTCCCCGATTTTGAGATCAATCGCCACAAGACATTTAAGTCTTCGATGAAAGAAAACCAGATCAATATAATAATCACGATCATCGATAGTAATTCTTTTTTGCCTTGCCATAAAAGCAAAATCACTTCCCATTTCACTTATAAAGCGTTGTAATTCAACAATAATGGAAGTTTCCAGATCTTTTTCGGAATAAGTATCGGAAAGGCCCAAAAAGTTCAGGAAATATGGATCCCGAAATACCATGTCCGGACTAACTTTTTGCTGATTTTTAAGAAGGTCCAGATCATTTTGGATAGTCTGCTCCGGTTTTTTGCTAATGGCCGTACGCTCAAATAACATAGATTGAATCCGCTCCTGCAATTGCCTTGACGACCATCTTTCGAGCTTGCACATTTCTATGTAAAAGTTACGCTTTATAACATCATCAATTGTAATAATCTGTTTCAAATGTGTCCAGCTCAATTGTGCACGCAGTGCGTGCACAATTTCAATTTCCGGAAATATTTCTGCCGACTTCAAACAGTAATGCAATTGTCTTTTACTCCACCCGATACCAAATTTTGCAGTTAAATCATGCGACAAGGTGGCAATAATCTGCTTGCCATACTCTGCCTTGGTATTTTTTAATATTTCCTTATTGATCCTGCCACCAATATTCCAATACAATAGTGTGATTTCGGCGTTTACAGTTGTTGCGACGTTTTGTCTGCTTTGCTCAATAAGTGAAGTGATATCCGCGAAGAATCCGGAATTGTCGTTTTGCTTCTTTTCGACTTTTTTCATGTTGATAGTGGTGTGATTAAAAATTACGCAGACAATTTACGAGGAAGGAATCAATTGTCCATGCGATTTCCTACCACCAGTACCATCTTTTACCGTTATATTCCAGATACGATTATAAAAATAGAAAGAGCCCCGGAATCCAGGGCTCATCTATTAAATACGTAAACAAAAGTCTTTATTAAATCCGTCTTTAATGTAACGCAAAAATACTTTTTAAATTTTATTAAAATATCCTATTATTTAAATAAAAAATGGCCCTATGGACTATTAGAGGCATTTTTTGAAGTATACACAGATAAACTTAGCACCTCCTTTTAATCACACAAATTGATCTTGAAATCTTCAATTTAAATAAAAATCAATTTTTGATTTTTTCGCTAACGCGGAGAAAAAAGCTGTATTTCTTCTATTTTATTGTTAAGTTACCTAAGAATCTTTGAGAGACATAGATATCAGTTTTCATTTTTTCCTAACTAAAAAATGAAAATACGTTATTAAATGCCCCGACTCAGACCATGGCAGGCAAATAAAAATCCAATCTCAGTTAAAGCAATTGACGTCCAACTGAAAAGATATCAACGATACGACAAAATAATATTTTTTACTATTATTGTTTACCTTTGTTACATCGTTATTTAGTTAACTAAATTTTTAATTTTTGTTTACACAAAATGAAAGAAGATTCACTATCCAATAAGGCATATATTGAATTAAGAAAAAAAATATTATCCAATCAGCTTATTTCTGGTACACGACTAAAAGAAGATGAGTGGGCTAAGAAGCTGGATGCAAACCGTATTGCCATCCGTGAGGCGCTGACAAGATTAATGGGTGAGCAATTGATTGTACAGGGAGAAAAAGGAGGCTTTTTTGTTAAAACTCTTACGGTAGAAGACAGTCACCTCATTCGCGAACTTAGGGAGATCCTTGAAGTGGGAGCATTAAGACTGGTGATGCAAAAAATTGATGAAAAAGGCATAACAGAGCTTGAAAGAATTTGTGACGATTTCTCATCAATGGTTGAACGTGGGTATTTCGGAGGTGCTTGCGAAGCAGATGTCAAATTTCATGAAACACTTATTGAATATGCTGGTAATGATAAACTTATCGACTTGTACAAAGCCAGTAACATTCCTTTGTTTCATCAAAAGCTCGGAAAAATGCAGACACACATGGATGATTACGAACTTACCGACCAGGAGCACCGCGAGATTGTAGCAGGTATAAGAGAAAAAAATATTCAGCGCGCAGAAGAGGCGCTTGTTAAACATTTAATACGAGGTGAAGTAGCATCTATTGATCTTTCCTAGATTTAAATAAATAAAAACAGTAAAAAATCATATTAAAGATAAAGAAGCCGGCTTTTGGGAAAATCCCAAAAGCCGGCTTCTTTGCTTTCATGTGATAAGAAAATATAGATTTTACCTGAAAAATATTTTGTCAATTTTTTTGTTGACAAAATATTAATATATTTGTTAACAATTTATCGCAATTTATAGTAACCAAAATAAAGCTTCACACAAACCAGAGCTTGAAATATTTATTTTTACTAAACCATATTTTGCCTATGACAAAATAATTGTCTTTCCAAAGTATCCTCAACAGTTTGACTCAAGTCAGTAACCCAGTACAGATCGCTGGAAACAAGCAGGCCATGCGCCGTAAGAATTTAACCATTACTACCAATTCGTGTTCAGAAAAAAATTAGAATATGAAAAAATCTACAAAAACATTCAGGTCACCTCTGTTAAGAGATTTCCGGCCAAAGCCCTACGTTACGTCCCGATTTACTGCTGCCACTTTCATTTTATATTTAATACTGATTACATTTCTGGCACCGGCTCAGGCACAGCAGGTAAAAAAAGTTACAGGAAGGGTTCTGGACCATAAAGGCGCTCCGGTTCCCGGCGCATCTGTTATCGCAAAACAGTCGACATCAGGTGTACTGGCAGACAAAGACGGCGCCTTCAATATTACCGTACCGGCAAATGCAAACACGCTGGTGATTTCTTACATAGGAATGAAATCCCAGGAAATTGAAATCGGTAGTAAATCCGATTTGGGCGACATAATCCTGGCAGAAGAAAGTGTTGGCTTACAGGAAGTTGTAGTAACAGCGCTGGGTATTGAAAGATCTGCAAAAACCCTTACATATGCCACACAGAAAATCACAGGAGAACAGGTAAACGAAGTAAGAGATGCCAACTTTACTAATACACTTTCAGGAAAAGTGGCGGGCCTTACGATCACGCCCTCAGCGAACGGGCCAGGCGGCGCGACCCGCATCGTTCTGCGCGGCAACCGGTCAATTCAGGGTTCCAACAATGCGCTGATTGTGGTCGACGGGGTAGCAATTGACAATTCCTCACCAGCGGGACAGGTCCGCTATGACAGCGGCGGGCAGAGCGGCAGCGACGGAGCATCCAATATTAATCCTGACGACATTGAATCCATCAATGTACTTAAAGGTGCAGCCGGTGCGGCTTTGTATGGAAGTCGTGCTGCAAACGGGGTTATTATCATTACAACAAAAAAAGGCAAAAGTGGAAAGATCAACGTCAACTTCAATTCCGGCGTTACGTTTGACAAAGCATTAACTACCCCAAATTTCCAAAATTCTTACGCTCAGGGCGCTGGCGGGACTTATTCTACAATAACCAATGGCAGCTGGGGACCAAAAATTGCAGGACAAAGTGTTACCAACTGGGCCGGAAATACGGTGAGTCTTCAGGCTTATCCTGATAATGTAAAAGACTTTTTCCGCACCGCAGTTTCCAATAATAATTCTGTTGGGATTACCGCTGGCTCAGACAAAGTCCAGTCCTATTTTTCATATTCAAATAATTTTATCAACGGGATTGTACCTTATAACAGCCTGACCAGAAATACTTTCAACTCCCGTGTCACCTTCAATCTTACAGACCGTTTGACAGCGGACGCCAAAGTTACCTACCTGATCCAGGGTATCAAAAATAAACCGGGAGTCGGTGGAGATGGTATGGTTGTAGCCAACGTATACCGCATGCCGCGCAGCGTGGATCCGGAAACTTTAAAAAGCTACAAAAACGTTAGCATTACCGGCGTTGAAACGCCAACTTATTGGACCAGTCCGGACCCGGTTTATATGAATCCTTACTGGACAATCAATAATACTCATCACGACGAAAACAGAAGCAGAGTTACCGGTCTCTTGGTATTGAGATACAAACTGACCGACTGGCTTAATATCCAGGGACGCGTGAGTTCGGATAGTTACAATGATTTTATCACCCAGAAATACGCCAATAATACGGTCAATTATGCCAGACAGCCAGGCGGTTACTACTCGGAAGGAAATGATTTTATCTCCGAAAGAAACCTGGACATCCTTCTGACGGGCAACAATCAGATTACTTCTGATTTCAAAATTAATTACAATATCGGAGGATCGGTTTTAAACAGAAATCTTCGTCACCGTGTGAATGCAGCTGACGGACTTGGATTCAACAACAAATATGATTTAAGCTACGCCACCACACTTAAAGTAGAAGCTAACACGACAAAAAGAGAATTACAATCCGTGTATGGAACAGCTCAGTTCTCGTTCAAAGATTACCTGTTTTTGGATCTTACAGCCAGAAATGACTGGTCAAGCACGCTGCCATCGCCTTATTCTTACTTCTATCCATCGGTAGGACTTTCGGCGATTGTTTCTGAAATGCTGAAACTTCCTTCATGGGTTAGTCTGGGAAAAGTTCGGGGCTCGCTTACCAAAGTTGGTAACGATGCAGATCCTTATTTGCTAGGTCAGACTTATACGTATATACGTGGAGGTTTCGGCGGATATATTGCCAGCAGCAGCACAAAAGCCATAGCAAATTTAAAACCTGAACTAACACAATCGGCAGAATTTGGTACCGAATGGAGATTTTTCAATAGTCGCTTAGGGGTTGATTTTACCTATTATAAAACCAATTCAAAAAATCAGCTGCTAAATGTTGCCGCACCAGCTTCCTCAGGATATTCTACTTTAAATGTCAATGCAGGGAACATCCAAAATAAAGGTTTTGAGCTTGTACTATCCGGAAAACCGGTTACGGGCAAAAACTTCACCTGGAATGTCGGCCTTAATTATGCTGTCAACACCAACAAAGTTATTTCACTTTACGAAGGTGTAAGCCAGCTTTATCTGGGTTCATCAACCAGTGTACGTACAGCTACGCCATTGATAAAAGAAGGCGGATCTTATGGTGATTTGTACGGTTATAAATGGAAAACACTGAACGGAAAATATGTGGTTAACACCAACGGTGTTCCGGTTAAAACCGATGATATCCAACGACTTGGCAACTACAATCCTAAATTTTCAGCAGGTTTCAGCAACAGTTTTTCTTATAAAAACTGGACCTTATCCGTATTGGTTGATGGCAAATTTGGCGGTATAATCACCTCAGGAACAGCAGCGCAAACGGCTTATGCGGGAACTTCATCCGTAACTGAAAATTTCCGCGATGCAGGATCATGGACAGTAAATGCAGTAACGCCGGAAGGAGCACCCAACACAGTCGCAATCAATGCTGAAAAATTCTGGCAAACTGTTGCGCAGGGCGACTACTCCTGGGGTGAATTTTTCTCTTACCACGCAACCAACGTAAGAGTCAGGGAATTGACCTTCGGTTATTCATTTGGTAATCTTCCAGGTTTTATCAAATCGGCCAGACTATCTTTTGTAGCCCGAAATCTTTTCTTTATCTACCGCGGCAACGCCATTCTGGATATCCCCGGAATCGGCAAACGTAAAATGGATTTTGATCCGGAAGTTAGTTTTGGAAATAGTAATTATCAGGGAATTGAGTATTACAATCTTCCTTCGACCAGAAATATTGGACTTAACCTGAAACTGTCATTTTAAAATATTATATCATGTTTAAGACGATAAAAAACCAGCTTTTTTTACTCGCCATTACGGCGATCGGGCTCCATGGCTGCACCAATGATTACGATTCGATCAATACCGATGCAACCAAAATCAGTACCATTGGCGCTACTGAATACCCTTTTCAATTTGCGTATGCATTGATGACGCCCACTTTAAGTCCCGATAATTTTGAGGTTGGCGAAGGAACCATTGCTTCGGTATATTCCCAGTTTTTCTCCCAGGCAGCCCATTCGTTTCCTACGGATCGTTATGTGATTCGTCAGGACTGGATGCCGGCTTGCTGGAATCCAGTTTATACCGCAGCCGCGCCGCAGTTAAAAACCATTATGGCCGGCACCAAAGCCGAAACTTCTGAAAATGCGCTAGCCAATATATGGTGGGTCTGGATGTTTCACCGAATTACCGATTATTTCGGCCCGATTCCTTATTTTGATGCAGCTTCCGGTAACAGATATATTTCTTATACTCCGCAGGATTCGGTTTACTATGATTTTTTTAAAAGACTTGATGCTGCTTCAACCGTTCTGAAAGCGCATAATACTGACAAACCTTTTGGGACTTACGATTTAATTTACAACAAAAATGCAAGCCCGGCCACAGCCTGGATGAAATTTGCTAATACGCTAAGGCTCAGACTTGCACTTCGTATTTCGAAAGTAAACCCGACGCTTGCCAAACAGCAGGCGGAAGCGGCCGTGGCTGCCGGTGTTTTGACTGATATTGCAGACGATGCCTATATGCCAAAATCCACAACGACCTACAACGAATACAACGGATTAGCTGTAACTTCCGGTTGGGATGATATCCGGATGAGTGCTGCGATGGAATCCGTTTTGAAAGGATACAATGATCCGCGTTTGCCGGTTTATTTTCAGCCAGCCATCTCAACCGGAACTTTCGAAGGCGTGAGAAACGGACTTTTTACTTCTGAAAAAATCCTTGATATCAATTCAAGATTATTCAATTCCAATATGGGAACGCGCTGGGTAAACTGGGTGAACAACGACTGGAAAACCACCTACAACGTTTCCCAGGATATCATGCATACCGCAGAGGCCTATTTTCTTCGTGCGGAAGGTGCGCTTAACGGCTGGAATATGGGAGGAACCGCTGAGGATTTTTACAAAAAAGGAATCCAGGCTTCCATGGCCCAGTGGGGAATTACTGACAATGCAGCGATTACGAAATACATCAGCAGCACAGCAACGCCGATTGCACCACAGGACGGCATGAATTCTCCCGCTGTGAATGACTATCCGGTACTTTTCAGCGGCACAGAAAGTATGCAAAGAAAACAAATCGCGCAGCAAAAATGGCTAGCACTATATCCTGACGGCGCAGAAGGCTGGGCAGAATTAAGAAGATCCGGGCTTCCAAAACTTTATACGGTTGTACACAGCGAAAACACGGATTTGCCGCAAGGTACTTTCATCAGACGCATGCCGTTTCTGGATACCGAAAAACAGACCAATGCAGCCGAAGTGGCCAAAGCCGTTAAAATGTTAGGCGGTCCCGACAATGCAGCGACGCCATTGTGGTGGGATAAAAACTAGTATTTCTTTGAATCACAGCACTTTTAAACAAGTGCTGTGATTCAAAGAAATTTCAACTTTAACAATTTCAAAATGCGGTATTTCGGATTGTTTTTCTTTTTACTGATTAATTTTTCAGCAATCTATGCTCAACCTCATCACATAGACTCGCTGAAATTTATTAATTCCGCTGCACCCATTCCTGATCATCCCAGAATACTGCTGCTGGCAGGTGAAGAAAACAATATCAAAAAAGCGATTTTAGTACAACGTATACTGTCAGAGGTTCACAAGCAAATTCTATTAAAATGTGACAGTATGCTTTTGACAAAACCTGTTGAAAGAATTCTTTTTGGCGTCAGACTTTTAGCCAAATCCAGAGAATGCCTGAACCGGGTTTTCCATCTGAGTTATGCCTGGCGAATGACACATGAAAGGAAATATCTAAACAGAGCCGAGCAGGAATTATTAGCTGTATCCAATTTCTCAGACTGGAATCCGGACCATTATCTGGACGTTACCGAAATGACAATGGCCGTCGCAATCGGTTATGATTGGCTGTATCATGATCTGTCCGAAAAATCGCGTTCAATTATTAAGGAAGCGATTAAAAAAAAAGGAATCGCCACATCGTTTGATCCCGCCTATCCAAACTACCGCAAATGGCTGTCTGTCACCAATAACTGGAATCAGGTATGTAATGCAGGCAGATCTTTTGGTGCGCTCGCAGTTTATGAAGATGATCCGGCACTGGCAGAAAAGGTCATTAACCGCACCATTGCAAGTATTCAAATTGCAATGATAGACAATGGTCCGGACGGTGCATTTGCCGAAGGATATACCTACTGGAGTTATGGAACAACTTTCAATGTGATGTTTTTGAATGCCATTGAAAAGGTTTTCAAAACTGATTTTGGACTTAACAAAATACCGGGATTTTTAAAAACGGCCGCTTATCTTGAAAATATGATCGGGCCTACGGGTAAGAATTTCAACTACTCGGATGCTTCCGAAACCTCTACTTTACAGCCAGCCATGTTCTGGTTTGCGAGTAAATTAGAGGATCCTTTACTGCTTTGGAACGAGCGCATCTTTCTAACAAAAGAAAAACTCGCCCAAAACACCGACAGACTTCTGCCTGCGCTCATGCTATGGGGACAAAATATTGATATTGAAAAGATTAGCGCTCCCAAAAACAGAATCTGGACTGGCGCCGGGAAAAATCCTGTGGCTTTAATAAGGTCTTCATGGACAGATCCCAATGCTATTTTTGTGGGGATAAAAGGCGGCTCACCGTCTGTCACGCACGGACATATGGACGCTGGTTCTTTTGTTTTGGAAGCAGACGGAATCCGCTGGGCAAAAGATTTTGGTTTTCAGGAATACACAGCACTGGAACTGAAAAACATCGATCTTTGGGCGAATAAACAAAATGGACAACGCTGGGAGATATTTAGGTATAACAACTTCTCACACAACACTTTAACATTCAACGATTCTTTGCAGCGCGTGGACGGTTACGCTCCTATTACAAACTATTCCGAAAATTTACACTTCACAAATGCGGTTACGGATATTTCGTCCATATATAAAGGTCAGGTTAAAAAAGCGCAGCGTGGTATTGCGCTTATGGATGGACAATATGTAGTTGTTTCAGATGAAATTGAAAATCTGAACAAGGACACAAAAGTCCGCTGGGTTATGCTGACATCTGCCAAAGTAAAATTAAATGGTAATCAGGCTGAATTGATCCAGAATGGCAAAAAACTGATAATCAGCATTCCAAATTCAGCTGACATTTCAATAAAAACCTGGACAACAAATCCGCCGCACGATTATGATGATCCAAATCCGGACACCACGCTCGTTGGCTTTGAAACTGTAATTCCGGCAGGTAAAAAAGAAACATTTCAGGTATTTCTAATTCCGGGAAGTGGCAAAATTAAAGCGACAAATCCATTGCCACCTTTAAAAGACTGGCCAAAATAATCACATCAACGCAGGTTAAAAATCATTTCGTAAATATCTCAGAATGAAAAAATCAGTTACAAAAACCTGGATTTTATTTCTTTTTAGTATCAGTGCAATTGCACAAAATGAGCCTTTACTTTTACCCAAACCCAATTTCGTTCAGGTCAAAGAAGGAGTATTTCCACTTGAAAACCTTTCAGTATTTGTTCCAAAAAATGCATCGGAGGATATATCATTCGCTGTGAATGAGCTAAAATCCGTTGTTCAGGAACGCACAGGAAAATATCCAAAAACAGCTTCAATTTCGTCACAGGCTACTTTTCAATTTAAAATTAAAGAAACCGGACATCAACTTGCCGAGGTTTCTGAAATGGATGGAAACAGTGAAAGAGAATGGTATCAACTAAGCATTTCATCAGGAAAAATCCAGGTTGAAGCCCATACCTCCACAGGTTTATATTATGCTGTACAAACCCTTCGTCAGCTGGCTCAGGGATATGGCAAAAATGCTGCTTTCTCTTTTATTACCATTAAGGACAAACCAAAAATTACTTACCGGGGGAT
The DNA here is from genome assembly GCF_015221875.1 of Dyadobacter subterraneus. NCBI lineage: Bacteria > Pseudomonadati > Bacteroidota > Cytophagia > Cytophagales > Spirosomataceae > Dyadobacter > Dyadobacter subterraneus. The sequence continues at coordinate 1,537,714 of NZ_JACYGY010000001.1, read as the reverse complement.
TATGATGGATTTCGCCCACGGTGGTCTTTTGACGGTGGATGAAATAAAAAAGCAGATTGATTTTCTGGCGAAATTCAAAACCAATCAATATTATTTTTATAATGAGGTAAGCATCGAACTCGATGGTTTTCCTTCTCTGGGATACAAAACAGGTTATTCCAAAAAGGATATTGTCGAAATAATTGCCTACGGAAAACAGCGTCATATGGATGTGATTCCTTTTTTAAATCTGTATGGCCATTTGCATGAACTGCTTAGAAATGAGAAATATGCGAATCTTTCCATCGGCCATTATGGTCATGAGCTGGATCCAGGAAATCCAAAAGTCAATGAACTGTTAACCAACTGGATTGGTCAGTATACTCAACTTTTCAAAAGTCCGTTTATCCATGTCGGTTTTGATGAAACCTGGGAAACCAAACGCATTGCAGATGATGGCGATATCAAAATCAGCTCGGAAAAACTCTGGCTGCAACAGCTGGATTTCGTTCAGTCTGAATTAAAAAAATATGGTAAAACCGTTATGACCTGGACGGACATGAATAACTATTATCCGGAAATAATTGGTAAAATCCCAAAGGACGTAATTCCGGTAATCTGGGAATATAAACCTGATACTGTTGAGATTAACAGGTATTTAAATCCGGTTCTTGTAGAAAAAAGAAAATTCCTGATTCAGCCTGCCGTATCCGGTTGGGGCCACATTTATCCCGATGCAGATTATACTTATACCAATATTGACCTATGTTTGAAAGCAGGAATCCGCAATAAAACATTGGGATTTATTAATTCAGTGTGGACCGATCCTGTTGAACCTTTCCTCCGACCTTCCTGGCTCTTTATGGCTTACGGCAGCATTGGTGCATGGCAAGGAATTACAGCGGATAAAAATAAATTTGCCTCCGATTTTGCGGCTCTTAATTTTCCCAAAGTAGCGGATAAAATGAAATCAGCCTTTGAATTTCTTCAAAAATCAAATCAAAATCTTGACAAATGTCTTGGTCGCAATACCAATGGAATGCCAAGAGGAACAATCATCGAAAGCTGGTCAAATCCGTTTTTGCCCTATTATCTTTCCAACACAGAAAAACATCTTGCGGATTTTAAAAATGCCAGAAAAAACAGTGAAGAAGCGCAATCAGCACTTATTTCCGCTTTGGAAAAATGTGATAAAAATGATGCACCGTTCATAAATTCCCTTTTAGTTTCGGCCCGACTTATGCATTATACCGCCACAAGGTTTCTCTGGGCAAAAACGGTTTGCGACCGCTGGAATGATTCGATGTTGAAAAAGAAGAAAAACGATTTTGTGGTTTATGACATCACTTATTTGTGTCACGGACTGCTTGTTGATATGATGGATGAAAACGGAGCATTAAAATCGGCTTACGAACAGGCCTGGAACTCAGAATACAAACCTTACCGGCTTAATACAATTCTGGGAAGATTTGATGTCGAGCACGCCCTTTGGCAAAAATTGCATCTGAAAGTGAATGATTACCGCATTCAAAATAATCCGGATCATGTGGCAACAAAGTCTTTTGAAGAACTATTTAAACCTGATTTTTGATCATGGTAAAATTTCGCGCGGCCAAATTCAAAATTATATTGTCAAACTATTTTATTGTTTACAAAATATACATATTTTTGTAAACAATAATTGATCAAATTATAATACTATTTCAGAGCAACTTATTTATCAGGTCGCTTTTAAGAGATAAATGTATTTGTAAACGTTGGTGAATATTATGAAGTTTTCAGATTTGAGCTATCCAAAGATCAACCAGCTTAGAGATAAGGTTATTGTTTTACCAATAGCCGCCATTGAGCAGCATGGTCCGCATCTGGGTGTTTCCACGGATACAGATCTGGTAACCTGGATTGCCCAAAAGGCTGAGCAAAATCTAAGTGAAGGTATTTTGCTTTGCCCGACACTGGCTTATGGTTCAAGTCATCATCACCTGGCATTTGGAGGAACAATCAGTATTACCGCTGATACCTATACGTTGATTATTGTTGAGCTTGTTGAATCCATGCTGAAAAGTGGCTTTCGCAGAATTGTTTTGCTAAACGGGCATGGGGGAAATATTACTCCGGTGAAACAGGCGCTGGCAATTTTAGGAAATAAATACGATTCAGATTTATCACCCAACATTGCACTGGTCACTTATTGGGAGACGGCCGGTAAAGTTTTCGCAGGACAGTCGCCTATGGAAAGTCCCGCGCTCAGCCACGCCTGTGAGTACGAAACCAGCATGATGCTTCACCTTTTTCCTGAAAAAGTATGGATGGAAAATGCCGTGCGCCCAATGCGGCCGGAAAGTAACGGATATATTCTCTGGGAAGATGACGAGGCATACCGGGGTGTCACCCTATTCAAACAAACGCAATTTATTTCCTCAAACGGTAGCAGCGGAGAACCGCAGCTGGCCAATGCTGAGAAGGGAAAACATTTGCTGGAAAGTGCAGCGGCTTCGGTTACTGAATTTCTTCAATCATTTAAAAACTGGCCTTTATCAAGAGATCTTTCAAAGAAATAATGAGCAAAATAGAAATTGAACATCCGGATAAAAAAGTCAGCACCGGCGCCTATTCAGCCGGCGTTTTGATCGACGGCTGGTTATTTATCAGTGGACAAGGTTCAGTGGATCTTGCCGCCGGTGAGGTAATTCATGGAACAATTGAAGAAGAAACACGCAATACACTCAATCATATAAAAAAGATCGTAGAAGCGGCTGGCGGCAGCATGGACGACATTGTAAAATGCAGTGCACATTTAAGCGATATCAATGAATTTGACCGGTACAATACCGTTTACGCCACATTTTTTCCAGGGATAAAACCAGCCAGAACAACAGTTCAATCTGTTTTGGGCGATGGAATCAAGGTAGAAATTGACGCAATTGCCAGAATAAAGACAAAATAATCCCAGCATTGACGGTAACATTATGGCTGAAAAATTAAGGATCGGAACGGTAGGACTTGGCCTGATGGGAAGCAGCATTGCAACCTGCATTCTGGCAGCTGGCCATCAGGTAACTTCCCTTGTAAAAGACATCATTGAAGCGCCTTCTGCGAGACAAAGAATTTATAATTTTTTGGTTGAACTGGAAAAAGAAGAATTGCTTTCAGAAACGTCACAGACTGTAATTGAAAGGTTAACGATTACCGATCTTGTGCAGGATTTAGCTGAACATGAAGTCGTTATTGAGTCAATTATTGAAAGTGTTGAAGAAAAGAAAAAGGTATACCAGGCGCTGGAATCCGTAATTTCTCCGGCTGCAATTATTGGAAGTAATACCTCCGCAATTCCAGTTTCTGTTTTGCAGCAGGGGCTTAAAAACCCTGAGCGGCTTTTGGGTATTCACTGGGCGGAACCTGCGCATATTACGCGCTTCATGGAAGTGATCTGCGGAAAAGATACAAATATCATTTATGCTGAAAAAATTATAGCACTGGCTGAAAGCTGGGGAAAAGAACCTTCGCTTTTAAGAAAAGATATCCGCGGTTTTATTACCAACCGCATCATGTACGCCATGCTTCGTGAAGCTTTCAATCTGGTTGAAAATGGATATGCGACGGTTGAAGATGTGGACCGCTCATTAAGGAACGATCTTGGTTACTGGATCACTTTTGCAGGACCGTTCCGCTTTATGGATCTCACCGGAATTCCGGCTTATCTGACCGTGATGCAAGATCTTTTCCCTGAACTTTCCAATACTTCCTCAGCACCACTTATGATGGAAAAACTGGTAGCAGGCGGTGCAAAAGGCGTGAGTAATGCCAAAGGATTTTATCTCTATACATCAGAAACGGCAGCGCAATGGGAAAAACTTTTTACTGAATTCAGTTACGACATCAGAAAGCTGGCAGAAAAATACCCCCAGAATATTGGTGAAGAATTAAACAGGACAGCGCATTGATATGACCACTATAACAGCAATCAAAGCAACCGAAGTCATTGTTCCGGCCAAACCGGGAAGCCTGAATTCTGAACAGGTTTTGGATAAGGACACCGAATTTGCCAAAAAATTCATGACCGGAGAAAGCTGGACGGAATTTGCCAACCAGCCAAAATGGATCATCGAAATCACTTTAAAAAACGGACTTACCGGCATTGGCGAAACATACAGAAGTGCGTCAAAAGAATTGTTGGAAGAGGCAATTCATGTTTTTTTAGGCGAAGATCTTTTAAAACTTAACTGGCGTAGATTGCCTGTTAGCGACCAAAGGATTTATGAAGCATTCGAATCCGCAGTACTGGATCTGGCCGGAAAATTATTAAACGTTCCGGTATATCAATTGCTTGGTGGCAAATATCGCGACAAAATCGATTGCATGGGCTGGACCGGCCGGAGAACGCCCGAAGATGCTGCACAAAAAGCCTTCGAAGCGATGCAAAAAGGGCACAAAGTTTTCAAATTCAAATGTTCTGATGAAGACGCGGTAAGACTATGGACCGAAGAAATCCACAAAAAATGTGGTGACGGAATTAAAGTTTTGCTTGACCCAAACCAGCGCTGGAAAGATGTTGATACGACTTTGAAACTTATGGAAGGGGTCGACAGAAATACGATGCTTGGACTTGAAGACCCCATTTTACATGCAGATGTTCAGGGATTTAAAACCCTGAAAGAAAAACTTCAAATGCCCATTTACCGCCATATTTCACTTCCATACACGCAGGATATTCGCGACATGATCACTTTTGTGAGAGCTGATGCGGCTGATGGATACAATTTCAACGGCTCGGCTTATAACTCGGTTTTGTTGGCGGAAATCGCAAATCTGGAAGGAAAATCATGTTGGCGCGGTTCAGAGGTAGATCTTGGTATTTCTGAAACCATGGGACTGCATATTGCGGCGGCCAGTATCAATTGCACAATACCGTCCGATATTTTCGGGGAACTGGTGCGTGTGGATGATTTACTTATCAATCCAATACATTTTGAAAATGGCGCAGCAACCGTTCCTTCCGGCAGCGGACTGGGCATTGAACTTGATCAGCAGGCAATCAATAAATTCAAAACCAACCGGTTTATAGAAAAAACATTATGAGCAAATCCGTCTTGTCATGGATCATTCTTTTTGTCTGCAATCTGATATGGTCATTTCATTTTACATGTATCAAACTAACGCAGGATCAGGTCGGCCCCTATTTTACGGTTTGGGCGCCCATGCTGCTGGCTACCATTTTCCTGGCACCTTTTGTAGTAAAAGATTTCAAAAAAGGAAACAGAAAACTTAAAGACCTGCTCATTTTTGTGCAACTGGCAGCCTTGGGCGCTTTTCCGTCACAGGTTTTTATGACCTATGGTACGCAGTATTCGCTGGCCAGCAACTCGGCGATTCTGGTTCTGGCTTTGCCGGTTATTACAGCGGTTTTTGCTTTTTTAATTTTAAAAGAAAAAATGAACCGTGCCCGCTGGATCAGCTTTGGCATCGCAATCATCGGCGTGGTTTTGTGCTCGACAGACGATCTTAAAAAGCTGGATTTCAGCTCAAAATATGCTTTGGGAAATATCCTTATCGTTCTTGCCATCATCGGAAATGGTTACTATAATGTTGGTTGCAAAAAAATCTCGGACAAGTTTACCGAAATGGAAATGCTGTTTTATACTTACCTTTTCCTGGTGATCTTTCTTGCCCCGTTGGTCTGGTATTATGAGCCGGAAATGTTTTTCAAAATCCCTGAGTACACTGCCCAAACCTGGACAGGTATGATTGCCCTTACGCTGTTTCACAATTTCCTTTCCATGCTGCTTTTCTTTAAAGCACTTAAAAATCTGGATGCAACACAAGTTGCACTTTCCAATTATCTGATCACGCTGATGGGGCTGCCTATCGCAGCATTTGTATTGGGAGAAACTTTAAAGACGCAGGCAATTATCGGCGGACTTCTGGTACTTGCCTCCACGTTGATACTAACCATTGTAGACTCAAAAACACAGCAGAAAAATATCGCAAAAGCTAATCAATCAATCAAATCATTATGAGCAATATCGCAGACGAACTCTTCGGCGTAGTTCCTATTATCCCGACACCTTTTACAGAAAACGAAGACATTGATGAAAACGCGCTTCGTGACCTGATCGACTTTGCCATAGCCGGAGGAATCAAGGCGGTTTGCCTTCCTGCCTATGCGAGTGAATTTTACAAACTGACCGACGAGGAAAAACTTCGTGTCATAAAAGTGGCCGTTGATCATGCCGCAGGCAGAATAAAAATTGTCGCTCAGTCCAATCATCCATCTTTAAAAATTGCGATTCGTCTGGCCCAGGCAAATGTCCAGGCGGGTGCAGATGTGATATCGCTGGCGGTTCCACGCATATTCAGTCTGCCTGAAAATTCTTTAAAAGAATATCTTTCAGAATTTTTACAATCCATTCCTAATACACCGGTTTTAATCCAGGATTTCAACCCGGGCGGCTCCTCGATCAGCGTTAGTTTTATCAAAAATCTGATGGACGAAAATCCGAATTTCAAATATCTCAAACTTGAAGAACCGCTATGCGCACCAAAATTTGATGATATTATCAAAACGACGGATGATAAAATCGGTCTTTTCGAAGGCTGGGGAGGCCTTTATATGCTTGAATTAATTCCAATCGGAATCCGCGGCGTCATGCCCGGACTTGCCGTTGCGGATATTCTTCAAAAAGTTTTTGAATTGAGAAAAAACGGAGAAAACAAGAAGGCTTTTGAGCTTTTCGAGAAAGTTATGCCGCAAATATTTTTCTCTTTACAAAATATGGAGCTCTTCCATTATGCAGAAAAAGAATTGCTGATAGCCCGAGGCGTGCTCTCCAACAGTATTGCTCGTAAAGCGGCCTATATTCCGGATGCTTCCTCGATCAGTTACATCAAAGAACTTAATCAAAATGTCATTGATTTGCTGCAAGATGAGAAGTATGGACTCACGCCGCTGGAAGCAAATGTCAGCAAGTAAAAAATCAGTTCCGTTTTACTTTTGGTAATACAAGTACTGCATTTACAGACCCAACGAAGCTTGTTATTATCAGATTTTACACAATTCCTGAACCTATGGATAATTTTGAAGGACAAGTTGCCATTGTAACCGGAGCTGCATCCGGACTTGGTTTGTCTATTGCCCGTAAACTTTTGAATAGCGGCGCAAAGCTGGCTTTACTGGATTTGAACGAAAGTGCCCTTTTGAGCTCATTTGATAGCTTTTCTGAGCAGGTTATGTGCGTGGGTATAGACATCACAAACCAGCAGCTGGTTGAAGAAACGGTATCAAAAATTCTGGCACATTTTGGCAAAATTGATATTCTGGTCAACTGCGCAGGCATTACCGGCCAGACCAACTTAAAAAGTCACGAGGTAAGTACCGAAAATCTGCAAAAGGTTTTTGAGCTGAATTTCATGAGCAGTTTTTACACTTCCAAGGCGGTGATTCCCAATATGCTTTCCAACAATTATGGACGAATTCTGCATATAGCATCAATCGCCGGAAAAGAAGGAAATGCAGGAATGCTCGCATATTCCGCCAGTAAAGCGGCTGTCATCGGGATGGCAAAAGTGCAGGGGAAAGAATATGCAGAAAATGGGATAACGGTGAATGCACTGGCTCCGGCTGTGATCCAAACGCCGCTGGTGGACGCAATGCCCGAAGCGCAGGTAAAATACATGACTGATAAAATACCGATGAAACGTTGTGGAACGCTGGAAGAAGCAGCTAATCTTGCCGCTTACATTGTGTCTCCATTGAACAGTTTTACCACAGGATTCACCTTTGATCTTTCGGGCGGAAGAGCAACTTACTAGGAAATTATGCACGGACAGGAAATGTATTTTATAAATCCCATTCATGGCGATATGATGCACGCCTGGGACGGGAAATTAAGCGGAGATTCGTTGAAAATCAAGGTTATCGTTTCTGCGCCAGCTAACCGGAAAATTACTATCAATGGTGTCGATACTGATTTTACAGATGGATTTTATCAGGCTGAAATCGATTTGGAAAACTATGAAAACAACGTTGAAGCCCTGGATACTGAATCCGGGAAAAGTATTTCAATAACAGTGTATCGCTTGAAAAACTTTGCCGGAAAATATCGTTTGTCAATTGATGATAACATCTGGTTTCTGCGTGATATTCAACAAAATGTGAGTCAGTACCAGTCACTTTTCGGGCATCCGTACATGGCCGTTTTAAAAGAAATAAACGATACTTACGGCACAAAAATCCATCTGAATTTATTTTATGAAACCGAAGGATTTAATCTTTCCGAATTCACGGATCGCTATAAAAACGAGTGGAGAGAAAATGCAGGATGGTTGACGCTAAGTTTTCACGCAAAAGGCGAATTTCCTGATCAGCCTTATATCAGTGCAGATTATGAAACAGTGAAAAAAGATTGCGATCTGGTTATTTATCAGATCAAACGTTTTGCCTCCGAAGACGTAATGACCAGCGTAACGACGATTCATTGGGGTGAGGCTACACGCGAAGGTTCACGCGTTTTAAGAGATGCAGGTTATAAAGGCCAGCTGGGTTATTTCAATATTGATGACGAACAATATCCTGCCAGTTATTATTTAAACGAAACGGAAAGACGGCATATCAAAAAACGGTTGGTCTGGAAGGATATGAGCGAGGATATTATTTTTATCAAAACCAGTATTGTTATTGATATGAAAAAAATAGACGAAATCGTTCCGTGGCTCGATCATTACAGTCAAAATGGTGGAAAACCGCCTTATGTTGATCTTTTAGTCCACGAACAATATTTCTATCCATCCTATTTCAATTACCAGCCCGATTACCGCGAAAAGCTGATTACGGCTGTGAAATGGGCACATGACAATGGATATGAGCCGGCAATTTTAGGTGATTGTATTCAGGACTAATGTTTGGGAGACGAAAATATTGAGAAAATCTTTTCTGTCATCACCTAATACGTATAAATGTATGCGTTACCCAGAAAATCGCATTTTCAGAAGTAGTATTTTATTCACAACGGAGTACTTATGGATAAGAAACGCAGAGACTTTTTAAAACTTACCGGATTGTCCGGAATAGGTCTGGCCACAGCTCAAACGGCTTTTGGCCATACTGATGACTATATTTCGGACCAGCATACTGAAAAAAAGTATATTCAGAAATTCAATATGTCAGGTTACGCTGCTCCGAAATTACCGGTTGTTCGTGTCGGTTTTATCGGGCTTGGCAACCGGGGAATGGCGGCAGTGGAGCGGATGAATAAAATTGAGGGTGTTCAAATAAAAGCGTTGTGCGATTTAAGAGCTGAAAAAGTTGAGGAAGCGGCCAAAATGGTTTCGCCTCAGGGACATCAGCCTAAAAAATTTTACACAGGTGCCGATGCATGGAAACAACTTTGTGAAATGCCTGATATTGATCTTGTTTACATCGTAACACCCTGGGCATTGCATACACCGATGGCTGTTTTTTCCATGAACCATGACAAACATGTTTGCGTGGAAGTGCCTGCGGCTAAAACCATTGAAGAATGCTGGCAGCTGGTAGAAACCTCAGAGCGCACACGAAAGCATTGCATGATGACAGAGAATTGCTGTTACGATTTTTCGGAACTGCTGACTTTGAATATGGCGCGCCAGGGATTTTTTGGAGAAATCACACATGGAGAAGGCGCTTATCTGCATAATTTGCAGGAATATGTGTTTTCCAAAGACCGGTTTTACCAGATGTGGGAGCTTGAAGAACTTTCCAAAAGAACCGGTAATCTCTACCCTACCCACGGTTTGGGACCGATTTGTCAGGTGATGAATATCAACCGCGGTGACCAGATGGACTATCTTGTTTCTATGTCAAACAATGATTTTATAATGGGCGAAACTGCAAAAAAACTGGCAGCAGATGATTTATTTTTTAAACCCTACGTTGGCCGGCATTTTAACGGCATGATAAACACCTCAACAATACGCACGCATAAAGGAAAAACGATTTTAGTTCAGTTCGATGTAAGTTCTCCGCGTCCATACTCACGGATACAGCTCGTAAGCGGCACCAAAGGAACCGCATTAAAATATCCGGAGCCAGCCCGTTATTCCAAAGATCACGAATGGCTGACAGCAGAAGAATATAAGGCTGTGGAAGAAAAATATACACCACCGATCATCAAAAAAATAGGAGAAGCGGCAAAACAGGTTGGCGGCCATGGCGGCATGGATTTCCTGATGGACTGGCGCACAATTGATTGCCTGCGAAACGGATTACCATTGGATCAGGATGTTTATGACGCGGCATTATGGAGCTCCATCGGACCGCTGAGTGAATGGTCGGTGGCACATCGCTCCAACTCGATTGACGTTCCTGATTTCACTTCGGGTTCGTGGAAAACAAATAAGCCAGTTGACATTTCAATGAAAGAAGGCGGAAATACCAAAGTATTGCTTTGACACAATTACCAGAATTTCCTGACAAGGATAAAAAGCTAAAATCTTAAAAAATGGAATCATCAAAATCTAGTTTTTCAAGAAGGGATTTTATCAAAAAGAATTCTTTGGCGGCCGCCGGCGCAGCACTTGCTTCGGTAGTTTCAAAACCTGTTTTTGCTTCCGGTCTGAGCCAGGTACAGACGCCTGCCATTTTAGGCGGGAAAGCGGCATGGAGCACTTCCAAATGGCCTGAATGGCCGATCTGGAATCCGGCAACAGATGAAAAACAGGTGCTGGAAGTTTTAAGAAGCGGCATCTGGTCCCGCGCTGAAGTGGTTACCCAATTTGAAAAAGAATGGGCTTCAACACTTGGAGCAAAACGCAGTCTGGCCGTTGTGAATGGTACAAATGCGCTGGTAATAACATTGAATCAGTTTGATATTAAAGCCGGCGATGAAGTGTTGGTGCCGCCGTATACTTTCATTGCAACAGTTTCTTCTGTTTTATCCAACGGTGCTATTCCGGTTTTTGTCGATATCGATCCTGAAACATTTCAGATGGACCCGGCAAAAATTGAAGCCAAAATAACACCGCGTACAAAGGCGATCATTCCGGTTCATATTCTGGGTTTGCCGGCGGATATGGATAAAATAATGGCCATTGCCAAAAAGCATAATTTGCTCGTAATTGAAGATGCGTGTCAGGCGCATTTAGCAGAAATCAACAAACAGAAAGTCGGTACAATTGGGGATGCAGGCTGTTTCAGTTTTCAAAATTCAAAAAATCTCCCGATTGGTGAAGGCGGCGCGATTGTCAGCAATAATGAAAAATTTATGGACCGCTGTTATTCCTATCACAACTTCGGTTATGCTTATGGAACTGCCGTTGGCGCTGTCAGCAGTGGTTGTATTATCCAGGGAACGAAACTCAGATTTACTGAATATCAGGCTGCGATAGGGCTCGCTCAGCTTAAAAGGCTCGACAGCCAGACTACAACCAGAAATGAAAATGCAGCCTATCTTAAATCACAGATCAAGGATATTCCGGGCATTGTTCCTTATAAACTTTACGACAATGTGACCCGAGCCGCTTTTCATCTTTTTCCATTTCGCTATCAAAAAAATGCATTCAGCGGTTTATCAAGGGAATCTTTTATTAAAGCACTCACCGCCGAAGGGATTCCGTGTTCGAGCGGTTATGCGACTCTAAATACGCAGCCGTATTTGAAAGACACTTTTGAATCAAAAAATTACAAGAAAATGTATCCAGCTCATTTGCTGGACATTAACGCTTATAATGAACAAAATAAATGTCCCCAGAATGATCTGCTTTGCAACGAAGAAGCCGTCTGGTGTACCCAGAATATGCTGCTTGGAACCAAATCAGACATGAAGGATATCGCCTCAGCGATTGAGAAAATCCACAAGAACTCGGCACAGATTAAAAAAATGGGAAAATTATGAAAGTAATATTCTTTCTGACAACACTGGCCTGGTTGGTATTTCCGGTACAATCTCATGGACAAAATAAAGTGCTGGCCAATGACAAAAAGGGCTGGAAAGCTGGTGTCGCCAAGGTGGTTATCACGCCTGCACAATCGATGTGGATGGCAGGTTTTGCCTCGCGTACGGGTCCGTCAGAAGGAAAACTGCACGATTTGTGGGCAAAAGCCCTGGCACTCGAAGACGCTGATGGCCAGCGTTCTGTGCTGGTAACAATGGATCTTCTGGGCCTGCCAAAAATGATTTCGGATACGATCCGTAAAGCCATTGAAAATCACTACCATTTATCAAAAGCACAAATAATTTTAAATGCTTCCCACACACACTCCGGACCGGTTTTGAGTACCGCTCTTTCGGATATTTATCCAACGAATCAGGATGATGAAAAGAAGATACAATCCAATTCCATTCATCTCACTGAACAGATTATAAATCTGGTTGGCAGTGCGATTAAAAATTTAGCCCCCGCATCTTTATTTGCGCAAAATGGAGTGGCACGTTTTCAGGTCAACCGAAGAAATAATGATGCTGCTAAACTTGAAACATTGACTGCATTAGTAGGCCCCTCGGATCCTGCCGTGCCGGTGATTAAAGTTACGGATACAAAGGGAAATATTATTGCAATCGCTTTTGGATATGCCTGTCACCCAACGGTTTTGAATGAGAATCAGTGGTCAGGTGATTATCCGGGATACGCTCAAATAGAGCTTGAAAAACTTTATCCAAAAGCCACTGCGCTATTTTTCCAGGGCGCCGGTGCAGACCAGAATCCCCTGCCAAGAAATACAGTTCCGCTCGCTGTTCAATATGGGAAAACGCTTGCCGCGGCCGTTGAACGCGTTCTTAGCGAAGATATGAAATCACTTGAAGCAAAATTAACAACCGCTTATAACGAGATTGACCTTTCCTTGACCACCGCACCGTCCGAAGAAAAACTTACCAAAATGGCTGAAAAGGAAACCGGTTTTCAGCAGCGCTGGGCGAAAAGAATGCTGGAAAAGATAAAAAACGGACAGCCATTTCAAACCACTTATCCCTACCCCGTACAAATTTGGAAACTGGGAGAGCAGCCCATTATGACGCTGGGAGGTGAGCTGGTTTCTGAATACGCCATTAATCTTAAAAGGATTTTCGGTCAAAGCACTTTTGTGATGGGCTATTGTAATGACGTAGTAAGTTATATTCCAACATCCACCATTTTAAGAGAAGGCGGCTACGAAGGTGATCTCGCGCAAATCGTTTATGGTTTACCCGCCACCTGGGCATCAGATACGGAAACAAAAATCATGAATGGCATGATTCAATTGGCGGAAAAAGCGGGGGTAGTAAAACCGGAATCGCAACTAATCAAATGATCTTGATTTGAGGATTATATGATTGGCAAGATTTAAACCTGAAAGCCCTTATTCAAATAATTTTTATGAAAGATACTGAAACAGTTACAGAGCCCGAAACTCAGGCAAAGACATTAATAGCCAAACATTATTTTTCCGGATTTGATAAAGCGCATGATACCTATAATGCAATTTCAGCTGCCAGCGACGGGAAAATTTACTACGTACTTTCTTCTGATCAATATGACATCGGTGGACGTATGTATGTTTATGATCCTGAGAATGAAAACATAAAATTTCTGGGAGATCTGACTGAAATCTGCGGAGAAAAAAAGCTAAAAGCGATTGCACAGGGCAAAAGCCATGTGCGTTTTTATGAACTTAATGGAAAGCTTTATTTTTCAACTCATGTGGGTTATTACCAGCTAATTGATGGCATGGATCGTCTGCCCGAAACTGCACCGGATGGCTGCAAACTATACATTGGCGGACATTTTTTATCTTATGATTTACTTACTGGCAAATTCGAAGATCTGGCAGTAGTACCAAACGGCGAAGGGATGGTTTCCATGACCATGGACTTACAGCGTGGACATCTATATGGAATTTCGTGGCCAAATGGACATTTTATCCATTACGATGTTGACCAGAATATTTTAAAAGATTCAGGCCCAATTTCAAAAAAAGGTGAAGCGGGCACGCCTGGTGATGATTTCCGATCTTTATGCCGGTCTCTTTTTGTGGATCCTGAAAATGGAACCGTTTATTTTTCTGTCGCGGAAGGTGATATTTTTTCTTACAACCCATCGCAAGGAAATATTGAAAAACTGCAAAATGTAGATTTAAGATTAGACTACTTTGGTAAATACGATCCAACCCGGCCGGGAAGTATGTCTTATAACTGGCGAAAGATTTTTTGGCATCCGCTGGAAAAAGTCGCCTATGGTGTTCATGGCAATTCGGGTTATTTGTTCCGCTTTGATCCAAAAGAAGAAAAAATTGAAATCGTTGACAGGATTACTTCCGAACCTTCGAAAAAAAGTGGGATGTTCGATCAATTCAGTTATGGCTATCTTGGTTTTCAGCTCGGGCCGGATCAGCAAACAATTTACTACCTTACCGGCGGCCCGATTTATGAAAATGGTAAACGTTTGAAAGGTGAAGAACAAATAGCAAAAGGCGCCGCGAAAGGACTTGAAAATCTTCATCTTATCACTTATCATTTACCAACTCAAAAGTACATAGATCACGGTCCTGTTTTTTATGAAAATGGGCATCGACCTACCTATGTAAATTCTATTGCCGTCGACGCCAAAGGAGATATTTATACCCTCGCCCGTTTTAAACATCAGGGCAGCATTATTCAGGATCTGGTAAAAATCCCAAATCCATTTTAACCTTGTCGTTATGAAATTCACTCCGATCTGCTCTATTATATTATTACTTCTGATCTGCTTTGGTTGTAAGCAAAAACATTATTCTGATGCCCTAACGCCGGAAGAAGCGCTTAAAAGTTTCGAGCTTGACAAAAATTTCAACATCGAAATCTTTGCCACTGAACCCGTCGTTAAGGATCCGGTTGAGATGGTTTTTGATGAGCAGGGACGTGCCTTTGTTGTAGAAATGCCCGACTATCCCTACAAACCTGAAAACGGAAAAGGAAGTGGCCGGATTAAAATGCTGGTCGATACCAACGGCGATAACCGCATGGATAAATTCTATCTTTTTGCTGATAGTCTCTTGGAAGCAACGAGTATTTTGCCCTGGAAAGGTGGACTTTTGGTAGCAGCGGCTCCCAATATTTTATATATGAAAGATACCACCGGTGATTTCAAAGCTGATATCAAAGAAGTACTTTTCAGTGGTTTTTTTGCGGGTAACTCCGAGGCGCAGATTACGAATTTACGGTTTGGAATTGACAACTGGATTTATGCTTCCAATCATGGACAGGACGGAGAAGTTTCCTTTTCAAAACAACCCGGGGCTCCTGCCCTTCCTATGAAAAATGCAGATTTCCGATTCAGACTGGATAGGAATCAGTTTGAACTGGAAACTGGTCCCGGACAATTTGGTCACACCTTTGATGATTTCGGACATCGGTTTGTGACTCAAAATACGATCAGAATTCAGCACATGGTGATACCCTGGCGGTATTTACATCGTCACGAATATCTGTCTTCAAAAAAAGGCATGCTGGATATTTCCAACGGCGATTTGACCATGTATCAGCGCACCGACGCGCCTTACTGGCGTGCAGAAAGGTCAGCTCGCAGAAACAAGGAGTATAAAGAACAACAGCTTGATCGCATCGAATATGCCGAAGATCATTTCACCGGCGCATCGGGAGGCACTTTTTATGGTGGTAATACTTTTCCTGAAAAATATTATGGTAATGTTTTCACAGGTGACGTGTCAGGAAATCTGGTTCACCGCGATATTATTGCACCGCTGAATTCCAGTCCGACCTATGCTGCGAGCCGCGATTCTGTTTTGGAAAAAGAACGGGAATTTCTAAGCTCAACTGATCCCTGGTTTCGTCCGGCCAATTTGACTACCGGGCCTGACGGCTCCTTGTATGTGATAGATATGTACCGCCAGCATATTGAAACACCCGTTTCTATTCCCGAGGATTTAAAAACGGATATGGATTTTCTGGCAGGCGTTGATAAGGGCAGAATTTACAAAATAACACCGAAAAACCCCAGGTCTGCGCCTTCTGCTTCGGTCAATTTAGCTAAAATGACATCCACGGAGATCGTAAAAATACTATCTGACCCGAATCAGTTTTACAGGTTACAAGCACAAAGGATATTGCTCGAACGTCAGGATAAAAGTGTTATTCCTATGGTTACAGAATTATTTTCAAAAGGAACTGATGCGCGCGCCAGGCTTCATGCTTTTTTTGTTTTGGAAGGATTGAATGCCTTAAATGAAAGTTTAATAAAAAAAGCGGTGAACGATACAAATCCCGGCGTGAGGGAATACGGGATTATTCTTGCTGAAAAATATCCGGGACTTCTACCGGAAATCATAATCAAAACTACTGATACCAATGCGCGTGTGGCATTTCAGGCCACTTTAAGTCTGGGTCAATTTCCGTCTTTTAAATCCACAGCACCTCTGGTAAATGTCATCAACAAACACTTTAATGATCCCTGGTTCAGACTGGCGGTTCTAAGTTCTGAACCGGGGATTTCAAATGAATTTGTAAAGCAACTCGCATCGTCAGGCTTCTTTTCAAATGCTGAAAATGAAAAAATGGATTTCGTTAAAGATCTTTCTCAAACCATAGGTGCACGAAACCAAAATGGCGAATTGGGAAAATTCTTAACAATACTTTCAGTTCCAACTATTGCAAAAAATCAGGATTGGATGCTTTCGGCTTTAACTGGCGCAACAGAAGGTTTGAAAACGGCTAAAACAAAGCCTGATGCAGGTCTTTTAAAAGTGCTGACAGATATCAGTACAAATCCCTAGCCAAAATTAAAAACAGCGGCTACGCAAGTTTTAACCGTAATTAAATATTAATAATCTGTTGCAGCAATATGGAATTTTCACGTCGTCAGTTTTTTCTTTTATCCGGATTTGGGATTTTTTTTACGGGCTGTAATGGAAAAAGTGACAAAGAAACCAGCGAAACAAAGGCCGTAACGAATGCTGACCCATGCTCGGATTTTTCAGATGTCAGCGAAACAGAACTAAAAAAACGGCAGCAGCTGGGTTACGTAAAACAATCACCATCAACAGAATCCTATTGCAGTAACTGCCAACTCTGGCTGCCGCCAAAAGAAAGTAAAGATTGTGGAAATTGTCAAATTTTTAAAGGACCCGTGCTTGCACAGGGGTATTGTACTTACTGGGCGCCGCAAATGAGTTGATTTTTTTGACTTAGCGATTTTAAAATTCATCTTAAAAATTGTTATCAATCTTCCGGTATGATTTCCGCATTTTTAAGAATAGCAACGATCGCCATGATACAATTTTTTCTATTTGTATCACTTCCCGCCGGATAGGGAACTGCTTCCATTTTTTTGATCGATTGTATCCCTGAAAGTTCCACCGCGCTGGTCACTTCCTTTTGCAGATCTTTCATTAAAATAATTACAATTTCCGGCTGGTAAATCTTCAATCGTTCGCTCAAAGGGGAAATACCGGCGTTACGCGCCAGTTTTCTTGCCGGCATATCTTCCTTGTTTACGGGCTCCGTACTTAAATGATCAATATAACAACCCATAGACTTGAACAAACCAAAGAATTCTTCGTTTGATTTAAAATCTCCGTAGAGTTCTGCAAAAGCCGATTTAACGGTTCTAAAAAGATTGGTATTGCCAAGATAAAACCTTCTGGCACCAACTGCCGGCGCCTCTCCAACAAATAAGACCTTTACTTTTTCTGGTTTATGTTTAAGTCTTTCGGGATCATGTGTATGCATCATTTTCTAAATTCAAAAATTCCGTTAAAACAGGAAACTAACTTCCTTTTAGTTTTCTAAAATCATTCCACATTTTCTTTCCTGACAGATTTAGTATGACATAGCAGAATAGCTGACATAAATTGAACGTTCGGCTATATACCTCACTAACAAAAAGATACACATTAAGCACACATTTTAAGGGAGTTCAGGATCACAAAAAAAAGTATCTGTAATAGGAATAATTCCAAATTTCTCATACCGACTGAAAAATCTTCTTTTTGACATTGAATACTTTTTTAAGGTTTGTAAGTTTGATGTGTGCTGAATGATAAAGGAACAATTATGCAAAAAATGTCTCGCAAAAACGTACGGCTGACTGACTTTCAGATCAAGCGTTTACAACAGTTAAGCGAACTTGACGGATCTGATCCGGTGGATCATGTAAATAGGGCCATTGACGAGTATCTTAAAAACCAGAAACTGGATTTGACATCTCCTAGTGAATCTGATATTGTTGCAGAATTCAAAGAGCGGCTGGATGAACCGACCATCGCCGGAGCACTTTGGGTTTCTGGAGTTGTTGATCAATATGAATTTTCGGCGCTGATTCTCAATAACGTTACAAAACTTGGCATTGATAAAGGGCGAATTTCAAAACTGGCCATCTGGGATCCTGTTTTGCGTGAGAGTACCAACAACTTTATCAAATCATGCATTGTAAACTATGACCGCGGCTGGGATATTCGTCCAAGCAAAATTGCGCTGCCCTATTATAACAAAGTAAAACAATTGCTGGACAGCTCAATGCATAAATTTGTTCAGAAACGGATTTACAGATAAACTCTGATTCAGCTATGAAAATTACTTCGGACTAATTTAATAAACCGGATTAAATAGCTCAGGCGGATTTTAATGGCAAACCGATTGAAACCGTAGTTCCAAGGCCGCTAACCGAATCAATAACCAGACTTCCCAGGTGGAAATCCATTATTTTTTTGACAAGCGAAAGACCAATACCAAAACCGTTTACCTTACCCGTATTTTGTCCCCGCATCATGGGCAGGAAAATATTTTGAAGATCATCGGGCAAAATGCCAATCCCTTTGTCAGAAATTTTAAGCACCAGCATTTCTTTATCTTCAATTATTTTAATATTAACTGTCTGAAAATCAGAATATTTACAAGCATTATCCAGCACATTATTTATCGCAGAACGCAGCAAATGCGGAACACCCTCGGTAACTGCCTGAAAATCGCCTTTCTTTAATTCATTCTCAACAATTTCCAGATTTACAGGCTGTGATGGATATTTCTGGTTGATGTATGATACTGAATCAATTACCAGGTCGATAATGTTTATACTTTGCTTTTCAGCCTTAAAACGCAGCCCTTCAATCTCGGCCAGAAATAATAAATTATTGGAAAGTTCAATGGCATGATTGACCTGCTCAACAGCCTCCCCAGCCGATTGCGTCCATTCTTCTTTATTATTATCATAACTCATTGAAGTTTGCAGGACGCCTTTTATGACGGTCAGCGGCGTTCTGAGCTCATGGGAAGCGTACGAAATAAAGCTGCGCTGATTATCTGCAAGCTCTTTTATTTTTTCAAGCAATCCGTTAAACGAACTTCCCAAAGAAGCCGCTTCATTTTGTTGGGAGCCGACTGCGATCCGGAAACTAAAATCGTCAACCGGCGCTTTATCCATTTGTTTTATCAAATAATCAAACGGCAGCATGGCTCTTCTGGAAAAAAAATATCCGGTAATACCAATAATCACCAGTGCCAGAAGATTGCCAAAAAATAAAGAAAGCCGTAGCGTCCGGCGCATGTTGTAACCATGTACATCATAAGCCGTCACCAGCGCCAGATAAGTTTTCCCGTTTTGGGAATACGTCAACCCGACGCCCTCCTTTTTTAAATCAAACAAAGGAGAATTATAGGTAAAACCATATTTCTTTTTCGACCTGACCAGCGCCATAAATGCTGCATCAGGAACGTAATCGCAGTTTTTGGAAGTAGCCGCGATCAGATTATTATGCTCATCGTAAACCGCTTCACATTGTTCGGCAAGGGGAAAGAAAACATCCGTTTTGAAAGTTTCAGGATTACTGAGCAATCTTTGGGTAGCCTCTGCTTTTTCAGAAAGCCTTTCCTGCATCAGTTCCGCCCTGTAATCTTCGTAAGAATAGTAGACAAACACAGAAAACAACGCCAGAATGGTGGCTACAATCAGCGTAAAAGCAACGGTGATATTTTGCTTTATGCTCATGGTTCACGCAAAGTATATCCCCTGCCCGTAATGGTGTGGAGCAATTTTTCGGTAAAATTCTTATCAATTTTCCTTCTTAAATAATTGATATAAACGTCAATGACATTTGAATTGGCATCAAAATGAAGATCCCAGACCCTGTCCAGAATGTCTGCACGACTTACAATTTTACCTTTATTATGCATAAGGTATTCGAGAAGTTCATATTCTCTTTTAGTAAGTTCAATCGCAATATCCCCGCGCCGAACATGCTGGTTGTCTGTGTTTAGTACTAAATCACCAACCTGCAAAATTTTGGCATGACTGGAAAAACTGTTGTTTTTTCGGGCGAGCGTTTTGATACGCGACAATAATTCTTCAAACTCAAAAGGCTTTGTCAAATAATCATCAGCGCCCGCTTTGTTGCCCAAAACTTTATCCTGCAACATGCCCAGAGCGGTCAGCAGCATCACAGGCGTTTGAGGCCATTTATTTTTTATAAATATGCACAAATCAAAACCATTGATCCCCGGAAGGTTCACATCCAAAATAATAGCATCAAATTTTCTTTGCTCGCACAAGCGTTTTCCCATCAGGCCATCGTAGGCTATTTCCAGATTAATCTGCTCTCCAAGAAAACCTTTTCTTATAAATCCGGCCAGTTTGGGGTCATCTTCCACCAGTAATATCTGCATCGTAACAACATTGGTATGGCTGCGAATTTATGGTGCGGGTATTAAAAAACGGTCTATAAAAAATTAAAAGATGATTAATATGCACGTTAATGCATGGCACGCACAGCTCAGTGATCAGGCTCTGATTCGTTTTCTTCTTCTTCCTCAGGATCAGGCATTTTCTTCATGGTTTAAATTTTATTTTACAATACTGAACTTGTAAATACCAAATGCGAAAAATATTGATCCCGACTGACAGAAATATTTTTATCAACCTGATTAACAAAAAGTTAAACAGAAATTACAGGAACTGGATGGCATGAATACCATTTCAATTTGACATGCTTTATCATTTTGGAATTAACCCGTCCCCTTCTCTTTATTCATCAAAACAATCACGACCGAGTAGCCCTTCAATACTTCCTGACCGTATTAGTAAAGGACAATCCTTGGCATTTTCCGCGAATCAGACTACAAACAGATGCAGCTTCTAAAAAATATTTTTCAGGTCGGTGGCGATCTCAACGGAATCACTTTTGACTTGCAGGGCGCTTTATGGAACGATGGTAATTCGTACATAATAAAAACAGAAAGCGGTTTGATCATGGTTGATTGCGGTTGTGGTGATACGCTGCAACAGATTTTCTCCAATATGAAATACTGGGATTTGAACCCGGATGATATTGCCTATTGTATTTTGACCCATGCCCATTTTGACCATGCCGGAGGCGGCCATATTTTAAAAAAACAGGGAGTAAAATTTATATCATCGGCAGAAACGGCTGATGCTGTTTTATCTGGTGATGAGCGCTGCTGCGGTTATTTATATCATAAAATCTTTACTCCTTTTGAAGTAGATCAAACTGTTTCAGATGGAGAGAGATTTACGGTTTTGGGTATTGAATTTACTACCATGCACTTGCCCGGACATAGTATGGGTTGCACTGCTTTTGGCATGCAATGGGAAAATAAGCACGTAGTTTTCAGCGGTGATGTAATCGGAACATTGCTTGGAGGAGATTTTGGCTGGGGTGGTTCTATTGATTTTGACAAGAAAATATATACCGAGTCTTTAATAAAATTCGCGAAAGTTGATATGGATGTGATGATCCCCGGTCATGGCCTGAGCTACTTCCATAAACCGCGACACAGGGTTGAAGTTGCGTTGAATTCAGCACTGATGCAGTGGCGTTGATGAAGGATTTTAAATAAATAGTAATAGGAAGATTGATTGTATCTAAAAGGATGATGCGGCTGCGTCATCCTTTTTTTAAAGTTTAAATTGTTTGATATGAGCTAAGTAACATTTATGAAAACGAAAATTACAAACAGATCATTAAAGACATTAAAGCAAAATTAAAAAGGCTTATCACCCGGTATAAGGATGATGCAGCCCTTTCAATTATATTAAAAGAATAAAAAACGTTGAGTAAACCAGATATGATAATTAAAAGAGTCTGCCAGAAATCCGGTTATTTCCAACGGATCGAAAAGGAATAATTTCCTGATCCGACTTCATAAACCTGTGAGCCGTTTTCAAATCTTAAATAGCGAATAACATCCGATTTTTTCACAGACTTATTATTTTCCAAAACCAACTGATCCCGATTTTGCACCGGAATCCAGATTTCAGAAGTGCAGTTGGCCGGGATAGAAATATCCAGTTTAAATTGCCCGTTTTCAACTTTCCAGCTGCTGCCAATCCTGCCTCTTATGGATAGATAACTACCTTTCGCCCACGTAAGATCACCAGCTGGCACCGGGCGGATCTGTATTTTTTCAAAACCTGCCGACAATGAATTGATACCCAAAAGCGAACGGTAAAACCATTCGATTACAGAGCCGAACATGGGATGATTGTGTGAATAAATGCCATCAGAATAGGCCCAGGTTTCCCATAGCGTTGTTGCACCGCTTTCAACCATATGCCCCCAACCGGGAAAATCTTTCTGGTTAGCAATTTGATAAGCAATGTCATTTCTGTTTTTATTTCTGAAAACATCAAACATCATCTTGGTTGAAAAAATACCGGTTGAAAGATGTCCGTTTTTTCTTTCAATTTCTTTTTCAAGAACACCAAAAACAACTTCCTTTTCAGTTGTTGGAGCTAAATCATAATACAGGGCAAATATTTGAGCAGCCTGCGTCGCATTATCAAAACGACCAGCTCCGGGCACATAAAATTTTTCAACAATCGCTTTTTTAACCCGGTCGGTAAGTTTGGCATATTTTAACGAATCAGAAGATTTACCCAGAATGCCGGCAAATTCAGTCATTAACTTCAAATGATGATAGTAAAATGAAGAAGCGGAAAAAGCTTCCGGCTTTGTGTCCAGTGACTCGTGATCGCTGATGTCGTGGTAAAATAAATTACCATCTGCTTTACCGATTAAAAACTCGATTTGTTTATGAAAAACATCATAGTTTTCTTCCAGCACCCTTTTGTCTCCATAAAAATCATAAAGCTGTTTGATCATATATGGATAAGCCAGCTGCCAGCCCAACGGCCCGCTATCATCACCGGGACCTCTGTCGGCAATACCAACATAGGGCGCCGTTTCCGTCATTCCTCCCTGCGGTCTTTGGTCGTTTACAAAATCCTGAACGGCTTTTCGGTAAAAATTAGCCATGTCAAAATTGTAAAGAAAAGATTCGGCCGTGGCCACAATGTCGCCGCCATATCCGAACTTTTCCCTGGCCGGGCAATCGGATTGCACGCTGAAAACATTGCTCAAAAAAGTCCACTGCGCCATTTCATTGATGCGGTTAATCATGGCATTTGAACTGGAAAATTCTCCCGAAGAAGTAAGATCTGAATTTAACCTAAGCCCTTCAAGATCATCAAGCATGGGTTTTCCCGGCCAACCGCTTACTTCAACATATCGAAAACCGTGAAAGGTAAAACGAGGATTCCAGGTTTCTTTTCCCTCACCTTTCAAAATGTAATTATCCTGCTGCCAGGCTACATCAGGCGCACCCGGACCTCCGGTACCTTTTTGTTTGATTTGCCCGGCTACCGTAGTCAGAATATTTAGCGAGCCATCCCTATTAAGATCCTCACCATATCGAAGACTGATTTTTGTGCCTTCAGGCCCATTGACATGAATTCTTGCCACACCGGCAAAATTCTGTCCCATGTCAAAAATAAAAACACCTGGTTTGCTTTCTGTGATTTTAACAGGTTTTACAATTTTCGTGACCCGGATTGCAGGCTGCATCTGAACACTTAAAATACCCGGCGGACCATCAGATTCCGTAGCATTTTTCCAGTCCGCGGAAATTTTACCAGCCATGTTCCATCCTCTTTTTTCAAGACGCGCATCATAATCTTCTCCCAAATAAACGCTGTTTTTCACAACTGGTCCCGGCGCAGTCTGCCAGCTTTTATCAGTTAAAATTGTCTCCACAGACCCGTCTTCATATTGAATACGAAGCTGTGATTTCACAACCGGACGTCCTGTCCACTGCACGTCACGCAAATTGAATTTACCGAAAAGTCGTAAAGGCAAAGCATCGTACCAGCCTTTACCAAGCATAATGCCTGCTGCATTTTCTCCTTTTTTTATATGACCAGTAACGTCATAAACCACATAAAAAGCTTGTTTTTGATACGCAGTCCAACCGGGATCAAGCATATGATCACCGATTTTTTGCCCGTTCACATAAGCTTCGTAATAACCCAGACCACTAACATAAAGCCGGGCCGACTTAACTTTTTTATTAATTTTAAACTTCTTTCTAAACAAAGGAGAAGGATCTGTTTTATAAAAATCTTCTTCTCTTTCAAACTGTTTGCTTCCATCGCCAATCCATTTTGCCTGCCAATCGGAAGGGTTAAGCATGGCTGTTTCAAACCAGGCTGGTTTACTCCAGGCGGAAACTTTTCCATCTTGATCATAAACCCTTACCGACCAATAATATCTTATAAATGATTTTAGCAGCTTGCCTTGGTAATTGATATGCAGACTTTGATTAGAAACCACTTTTCCACTTTCCCAGTAATTACCCTTTCCTGCTAAAATCCCGGTGGCATTATCGCTAATAATTATTTCGTAAGCCGATTGTTTTGCACCTCTTTCATCTGCGCGCAAAGTCCAGCTTAGTCTTGGGATCGCGGTATCAATCCCTAGCGGATTCTCAATGTATTCACAAGTTAGCTTATCTGTTAAAAGATCAGCACAGATTGCCGCTGCTGGGAAAAGCAGCGCGGCTGTAAATATTAAAGCAAATATTTTTTTCATTTGTTCGATGATTTGTCGGATCAAAACGCTTGGTCAGAGCATTCCGAAATTAAATACAGTTTGCCTTCTCCCGGCAAAAAATTACCTTTCAAAGAGCCAGATTTTTTGTCTAATACTGTTTTTTGTGCTTCTCCGCTAACCTTTGAAATTTCTTGTACTTTTTTAATTTTTTTATCCAGCTTAAATGCGAATTTTTCAGATGTTTTAAAAGATTTATTGACTATCATCACATACTGCTGCTTGTTATTCTGATCTTTAAAATACGAAATAATCAGTTTGGAAGAAGATTCCGCGGGTTTGAAAAAAAAATCTGCCGGAACAGGTTTTGTTCCCATCCACAGACTATCGCCCGAGTGATAAACTTCAACCGCATCCAGATGAATAAGGGTTTTTCCAAGCTGCGTCATTTCAGCGTTAAATCGTTGGAATGGTCTGTACAAATCCGTTTTTTGTCCGAGCGAATCAATGACAGCATTCATAAATTTCTGATCACCTTGTCCAGTTGGTGTTGCATAGCAAAACCAGACCGGATTTTTAATTCCGTATGCAAGATTTGAATAAACATTCAGCCGCATTTCATTTTGATCCGGACGACGGAATGTATTTATAATGCCAAATGATTGCAGATAAGAGGAGGTTTTTACTTTATATTTTAAGCCGGCGCGGCGGATGATATCCAGATTGTTGTAATATGATTTTTCAAACTTCCCTTTTCTCAAATAAGGATAATTATCATAGGAAAGATATTTAAGATTTTCTTTACCGACACCTTCAATCCATCTTTCTACATAAGCTTTTTCATAGTTTTTTACGGCGAAATCAGGGTATAAATTGACGTGAGGAATTTTGTCCTTGTCAAGGGAAGCGATTTTCCGGTAGGTTTTTATGGCCCAATCCAGCATAGCACTGTCAGGTTCATCCCGAATATAATAACCCGCTGTGGCCGGATGATGGCGGTAAGTTTCCACCATCTCTTCAATTTCTTTGTCTGAACCTGTCACCCTGGGATCTGAAACATAGACTTTCATCCCATATTTCTTTGCCAGATCCAGCATTTTGAAATTCTTTTCCGGCGTATTCAAATCCGTGCTCGAAACATTCTGAATGCAATTCACATGTGATTCACTCAGGATTTTGTATTGTTCATCGTTGGTAAACTTCCAGACAGGCGGCCAGAAAATCCCGATTACAAATTCCTCTTTTTTAGTCTGCGCATTTGCCTGAAAAGCATTCAAAAACAATATTCCTGCCAATAAAAATATAGGTCCTGCTGAATGGTTAAGAAGCGCCATTCCAATTTTAATGAAAAGTTTGGATAAGGTTAAATGGTGGCAAAAATTCATCATGACGATCAGCTGGTTGATTAATCAAAAACGGTTACATTTATTATACCCTGTAATCATATTTTCAGGCTAACAATCTCCCGATTTAGCAGCTTATCAAATTGATAAAATCTTATCGTTTTGATAGACAATATGCCAATTTAAACAACCAAATTAATAATATAAATTGCTTAAAATCAATTCATTATATTTATAAAAATATAAGCTTGAATGATTGGCATAATTTTATTACGTATATAGCAATAAGTTTAATTTAACTATCTAAAAAGATACGAATGCCATGTTCTTTCTAATCCTGGGAATTCTTATAGCCATCAGTGGTTTTATGATCAGTAAATCTTCATTAAATATTTTTCGTTATGGCTCCATTCTGAAAGTTTCAGGAATTGCCATTGCTATTTTGGGAGTCCTTTCAGCCAGTATTCGTCAGATTGACGCGGGCACTATCGGAGTTCAATCTTTATTCGGAAAAGTGAATCCGAAAGTGTTGGAAAACGGTCTGAACTTTGTAAATCCGCTGTCTCAGGTTACTATTTTCGATACAAAAACGCAGAACTACACCATGTCTCAGAAAACATCGGAAGGTGAAGTGCAAGGCGATGATGCGATCCGCGTTTTGTCGGCTGACGGACTGGAAGTTGTGATTGATTTGACGGTTTTATACAAGATTATGCCAGACAAAGCGCCTGCTATTTATAAAGGAATCGGTCCGGATTATAAAGACAAGATTGTAAGGCCCATAACCCGTACGCGGATTCGGGACAATGCGGTTTATTATGATGCGGTTGCACTTTATTCCAAGCGGCGCGATGAATTTCAAAGCAGGATTTACCAGACCATTGATAAGGATTTTAAAAGTCGTGGATTGATACTGGAACAGCTTTTAATCCGTAATATCAATTTGCCGGAATCGGTCAAGAAAACCATTGAATCGAAAATTAATGCCGAACAGGACGCACAAAAAATGGAATTTGTTCTCCAAAAAGAAAAACAGGAAGCAGAGAGAAAACGTGTTGAGGCCAGAGGTATTTCGGATTACCAAACCATTATCGCGCTGAGTCTGACTGACCGTCAGCTTCAATATGAAAGTATTAAAGCACAGAAAGAACTGGCCGCTTCGCCGAACGCTAAAATCATCGTATTGGGCGGCAAAGGAAATGTACCGCTGATTTTAAACGATCATTAAAGATTTTGAAATCACTTAAATCACTTTCAGATAAAACTGAGCGTGATTTTTCGTTTTGGTGAAAATGGATTTATAAATCTGTTTTCGCCACTTTGGTATAATACCAGTAAACCGGAACACCGGATAAAATCAGCAGCAAACCTGTCAATGCCTGAACCGGCTGATTGACCGCACTGACCACGACCAGTAAAAAGCAGAAAGCCGAAAATATGGCAGGAATCCACAAAGGCACTTTGTACGGCCTTGGCATTTTATTTTTCCTGAATAAAATAACGCCAAAAGCAGCGGCTCCGTAAAAGAAAAATGAAGCAAAAACCAGAAGATCCGTAAGCGCATCAAAACTGCCAGACCATACCAAAACAATCGACCATATTGCCTGAATCAAAATTGAAAAAGACGGCGTATTGTAAACAGGATGAATGACAGCCGCCTTTTTAAGAAATAACCCGTCACGGCCCATCGCAAAAAATATTCTGGCTGACATCAGGATTGTTCCATTTGTACAATTGAAAGTGGTTAATACAATCAGCACAGAAAGTAAAACCGCTCCAAGATTCCCACCCAAAACGCGGGATGTTTCAACGGCTGCAATCTGGTTAATTCCCAGATTTTCAATTGCAGAGGGAGCTAAAATGAAAAGATAAACTGCATTGATCAGAAGATAAAGGACGATCACGATCAGCGTTCCGATACCTAGCGCGAGCGGCAAATTCTTCTGCGGATTATTGACTTCTTCACCAATAAAACCAATATTATTCCAACCTTCATATCCCCAAAACGCGCTTAGTGAGGCGGCAAACATTGCAGCAAAAAGTGGCCAGCCAGTAGGTGCGCTCACGGCAGTTTGCGTAAAGTGTTCCGTATTTCCTTTGCCCGAAAAAAGTGCAAAAATCACAAAGGCAAGAATTGAAATTACGATTCCTGCTATGAAATAACGGCTAAGTTTTTCACCAAATGAAACGCCGCGGTAATTCACGTAACTCAAAACGATGATT
This sequence comes from Dyadobacter subterraneus, assembly GCF_015221875.1. NCBI lineage: Bacteria > Pseudomonadati > Bacteroidota > Cytophagia > Cytophagales > Spirosomataceae > Dyadobacter > Dyadobacter subterraneus. Next base: position 1,509,391 of record NZ_JACYGY010000001.1, on the reverse strand, counting down.
AGCAGTGAAGCAATAATTTTGATACTGGCGCCTCCAAGACTATGAATCCGGGGAATAATTTCGTGGAGTGATTCTGAGAAAACATAGGCAAGCGCGGCAATAGTGGCCGTTTTCATAACCGCCAGACTTGCCCAACCGTAAATGAAGGAAAAGAATTTTCCGTAAATTTTATTGAAGTAAATATATTCCCCGCCCGACCCCGGCATCATGGATGCCAGTTCGGCGCTGCTGAGCGCTCCCATCAAACTCAATACGCCGGCAAGTGTCCAGCAAAGCAGTACCAAAACCGGTGAATGAAGCTGATCCATCATCGGCGCCACTTTCTTGTAAATGCCTGAGCCGACAATCGCGCTGGCGACAAGAAAAATGGCAGAAAGTGGTTTGATCGATCGCTTTAAAGTATTTTCATTCATCAGAAGCCTGGTTTTGACTGTATGGAAAGATATCCGTCCCGTAATATAAAACCACTTTCCTTATAATCTTCCAAAAGATCAAAACTACCATCCAAATCCAGGTATTTTGTATTTTGACAGGCAAATGCTGCGTGTAGAGCCGCCGTAATGCTAAGATCACTTTCATCATTGCAACCCCAGAAAAGATCAATTTCTGCCTGCCGGGCGATATTGGCGATTTCAAAAGCTGACACGAGACCGCCGCATTTCATCAGTTTGATATTAAAAATCCCAAATAATTCGTTCCGCGCAATTTCAAAAGCTGCTTTCGCACCAGTGAGTGATTCATCTGCGGCTAGTTTTCGCCTTACATCTTTTGGAAATTTTAAAAGTTCATTGTTAAATTTCGGATGAAAAGGCTGCTCAATTAATTCAAGTGTAGTAGATGCAGTTTGTTTTAAAAATATTTCAAGATCACCTGCCGAATATCCCTCATTGGCATCTACACGAATTGTGAAATAATCACCAAAAGTTTCATTAAGCCGGATAACCCGCTCTGCGTCCAACTCCGGATTTAAACCCGTTTTTACTTTTAAAACCTTAAATCCCTGTTCTTTATATTCTTTTGCTTCCTGAATAGTTTCAGCGACATCTTTTATTCCAATGGTTACAGATGTTAACATTTTGGAATGATGACGGCCGTAAAAATCGACAATCGGCAATTCGATCCATTTCCCGAACGCATCATGCAGCGCAATATCAAGCGCTGCCAATGTCGCCGGAAAACGTGCAAAGACATTTCTGAAATAGGCGATGTGGGATAAAAATTCACGAATATGTTTTCCCTTTAAATAATCTGAAACCTCATCGGAACTTAGATTTTCCAGTGTTTGAGTGGCTGTCTCTCCTATTACTTCCGGATCAGGATTTGCAGCGCCTCGTCCACAGATTCCATTGGATAAAGTAATCTCAAAAAAGATAATTTCCGCCTCGCTTATGGTTTCCCGCGCGATGGTATATGGCTTTTTTAGCGGTATTAATTGTGCGTATGCTTTTACTGAGCTAATGTTCATTTTACAAGCGATTTAAGCACATCAATAACAGGATCACAACCTTGCTGAATGGGCAGCAGAACCGGAATTCCAAACTCTTTTTGGTATAATTCCTGAAAGGACAAATACTCTTCTTCTGTGCAATTTTCAGTATTCAATGCCAGTGCAATGACATTGGATCCATATAATTTTATCAGTTCAATTTCAGAATTCAGGGTCGGGATTTTGCCAAAATGTTCCTCCATATCAAAAAATTCGCGTTTCGGAGAATGCACCAGAATTACATTTTTTGCCCCGCCGGAAAGAAGAAATTCGGCGCCGCACGGCCCGCTTGGATTTCTTAATGCGGATTGTCCTTCAATAAAAATAATATCAGGATTTGTTTCTTTATCACAGCTCAAAATCGCATGTTCAAGCTCACCTGATACAAAATCATTCAGTGTCGAATCGAAAATAAATCCATATTTCCCACCTTGAAGCCAACCCGTTTGTCCGGTGTAAATCATCTGTGCTTTCAGTCCTGCATTTTCACAGGATTTGATAAGCAGCCGTGTGGTGGTTCTTTTTCCAAGCGCACAGTCCGTACCCATTACGGCTACAACCGGCGTTTGAAAATTCAATACTTCGCCGGTCCAGAAATGCAGATCTTTAAATGCTTTTGGCTTACGGATATCAAGTAATTTCACGCCGTTCACCTCTGCAAGCGCAACCATATCTTCTCTTTCAGAAAGATAATCGTGCAAACCATTGACGATGGAAAGTTTGTTTTCAATCGCCGTTTCTACGATTTTAAGCATAAAATCAGGAAACCGTCCGCCTGTTGTCGCTACACCGATAATACAATATGCCGGCTCAACTTCTTTTGCTTTTTCAATACTTTCAAATACAGGAATATTCCGAAATTTTCCATCCAGCACTTCTCCAGCATCTTTCCCAACATGCTTGCTGTCGACAATACCTACAATCTCAAAACGCTGGCTTTCACGGATCAGTCCGTGGGCCGTTTTGGCATCTACCGTATCAAGAAGTCCGGCAGTTAATACAATTGCTCTTTCCATCTGATTTTTAAATGAATCAAGTAAAAATAGATTAAAATTCTACAAAATAATATTTATTTGTAATAATATTCTTAAATTAGAATTTGATATAGAATATAATTCCAAGTAAAGATTATTATTAGATGACAGATGAACTGGACAAAAGAATTCTGAATTTCCTGCAAAAAGATGCCAAATTAACCATCAAGGAACTGGCAGAGTCGCTTGAAATGAGCACGACGCCAATTTTTGAACGCATCAAACGGATGGAAAGAGACGGTGTGATCAAAGGTTATGTTGCGCTGGTTGATCAGGAAAAAGTCGGGCGAGGACAAACGGTTTTTATCAACATCAGAATGCCGGTATATACAGCTGAAAACGTAGCAGAATTTGAACAAACAATACGTGAAATGCAACAGGTTCTTGAATGTTATCACCTCGCCGGGACCATCGATTACCAGCTGAAAGTGGTTGTAGAAAACATCAAGGAATATGATCGGCTCCTGCTGGAAATCTCAAAAATCAAAAATGTAAATGTAGAAAGCAGCGTGATCGTACTTCACGATGTAAAACAGCAAACTGCTATACCGTTATAAACATGAAATTATCTCCTGCAAAAGTTTTATTTAAATCTGCTATCATTCTTTTCACTGCACTAAGTTTTACTTCATTCAAGAATCCGAAGCTAAAAGTACAGCCGGATCTGACCGTCAAGCTGGATAACATTTTTGCGGCTGTCCCGGATTTTAGCGGTGTTTTACTGGTTGCAGAAAAAGGTAAACCTGTATATCATAAGGCATTTGGATACAAAAGCTTTATGACGAAAGAACCAATGGAAACATCAACTGTTTTTGAGCTGGCCTCCGTTTCCAAGCAGTTTACAGCCATGACCATCATGCAGATGAAGCAGGAAGGAAAACTTTCCTTTGATGATCTTCTGGAAAAATATATACCCGGACTTCCTTACCCTGGTATCACCATACGGCATCTACTCACGCATACCTCCGGACTCCCTGACTATCAACAGGTCATGGATCAACATTGGGATAAAACCAAAATAGCCGGCAACGCGGAAAATATTGCTTACCTGATTCAATATCATCCTGAAAAACATTTTGAACCTGGGGCAAAATATGAATACAGCAATACGGGCTTTATGCTTTTGGCGAGTATAACTGAAAAAGTATCCGGAGAGGATTTCGTTGAATTTTGTCAAAATCGTCTTTTCAAACCGGCAAAAATGAGCCACACTGCGATCAGAACAATTGATCAGAAAAAGAAGCTTTCGAACCTGGCACTGGGTCATATTTATGTTCCGGAAAAAAAGCTTTACGTTCCTGCCGATTCCTTTCCGCAGTTCAATTATGCAATCTGGCTAGGTAACCGCAAGGGGCCGGGGCGTGTCAGTTCCACATCCACGGATCTTTTAAAGTGGGACAGGGTTTTGTATTCTGATAAAATGGTTAAGGCAGAAACTTCAAAGCAGGCATTTTCACCTGCCCGGCTTAATGACGGTTCCTTATCAAATTACGGTTTTGGCTGGAAGATCAAGGAATCAAAAATTGGAAAAGTGGTCTGGCACGATGGAGATAATCCTGGTTATGCAACCGAATTTATACGCTACATTGATGCGGATAAAACAATCATTTTGCTTTGTAATAACGCTCATCCCAAGATGCCGGAAATTTTGAAAAACGTCGAAACAGCTGTGGAAGAATAACAAAAAAAGGCTTGTGGAAAACCGCAAGCCTTTTTTCAATTTTACAATTTAACTATTGCATTTCAATAACACGTTCAGTTTTTGGTTCGGAAACCTGAAAAGTTTTAATCTGACTGTCATTTTTACTCTTTACTTCAAGTTCATACTGACCGTCTTCCAGTTTTTCTACATTCAAAACACGTCCGAATCTTTGATTCCCTTTTTCAACAACTTCGCTATATACAACCTCACCGCTTTCATTTTTAATTAAGATCGTGGTGGTCGCATCTTCATTTGCCTGGTCAACTAAAACATTGATCTTTCCTTCCTTATTAACAAATACGCCTGTGTTTAGATCAGATGTCTTTTTGTTATCTCTTCCTTCTGCGTTTGCTGTAAAAGCAAATGAAGTAACTATTGCAAAAGCAACTAATATAGTTTTGATTGAAGTTCTCATGATATTTATTTGAATAATGATGTAACGGCCTGGTATTCCGGTTTTTTATTATTTTTTATTTTCTTATTGAACATGTCAAAGTTATGCTGACAGCCGGTACTATGTTATACAAAGTACACAAGTGGCTATATTAATATATCAGGCGGTCGAGATCTTCATTAAATGTTATGTTAAAAAAAATATTTAAATTATCCTGTTATCGAAACGCCAAAGTTTCAACAAAAATTTCAAAATACAGGTTAAAAAATTGTTAACTGATCTCTATTTTGCTCGTAAGACTACATATTCAGATTTTTATAATTTCAGACAACTGGCATCTATACTTTAAGTAATTTTTCCAAATTATCGACTGGCAGAATATTACTTTCCACAACCGTATCCTACACCAATATTCTTTTGATCAGAAAAAAGTAACTTTTGCTCAAAAAAAAAGTTTTGCTATGCTTTAATTTCATCCAAAATGAAGCTGTTTTAACCTGATATTCACTCCTGATTTTATGAATAATTACTATATCAACAACGGTTTCGATTGTTGGGAACGACCACATGGATTCAAACAGGTAGCCTTGCTGATCATTTTAAAGACGGTAGTTCAAGCCTTTTTCAACTGGATTTATCTATATTGGTGTAATTATTAACTTTGAAATCCATATGATTAATCAAATGCTACCGAATGTACGTTAAGGAAGTTTTTTCAATCTGGCGCCTTTTAAAAGGGATATGGGTCGGAGTTCTTGCAGTGACCAGCTATGCCGCTTTTGTATTTTACCTTTATCAATATCAAAACTGGCATTTTCTGGTTTTCCCAATTTCTATTATTGCCATTGTAGGTACCGCGCTCTCACTGCTTCTGGGTTTTCGGACCAACTCAGCCTACGACCGTTGGTGGGAAGCCAGAAGGTTATGGGGTGCTATCGTGAATGACAGCCGCACATTGGTCAGACAATCTATTGCTTTTATCAAAACAGATCCAGTTGAGAAAAAGAAAATCATCGACAACATCGCGCACTTGCAGATTGCCTGGTGTTATGCTTTATGCAACACGCTGCGACAGGAGCCGGTCCTGATTGATGCCAATTTACATCTAGAACCCGAAGAGCTGGAATTTGTTTCCAAACACCAGAATATTCCCAACGCGATTATTCTGCTGCTCGAACAAAGGATTACAGCAGCCTATGACAAAGGCTATATCACTCCTATTTTATTCCAAAGCCTTGATAGTACATTGGCGAGACTAACTGATTCTATGGGCGGTTGTGAACGGATTAAAAATACCATTTTCCCTACCCAATACAGCTTTTACGTCCATCTGACTATTTTCATTTTTACATTGATTTTGCCAATGGGGCTGATTGATAGCATCGGAAGAATTGCGATTCCGATCACTTTTGTCATTTCCTTTCTTTTCTTTTATGTTGAAGGAATTTCCTACGTGATGCAAACGCCGTTTGAAGGAAACCATAACGACATTCCTATGCGCTCACTTTCGCGCACGATTGAAATAAATTTGCTGCAAACCATTGAGGCTGATTTGATTCCGGACAAGATTTTACCGAAGGATGGGTATGTGATGTAATTCAAATCTTTAATGAAAAGAATTTAGAGCCTGTTTTTTAAGCTCTAAATTCTTTATCTTTATTTAACCAATCGAAGATGAATCATGAGCACATATCTGGAATTATTGTCCAACACTTTTAAATCCGATAGCAAACAAAGCTTTGCATTTAATGCCTTGCTTGAAAAAGGAAAACAGGTTTTCGGAAATGCCGAAGAATTTAGTTTATGGCTTGAAAATTCTTATTCCAACTCAGATCAAAAGAGTATCGACTTTATTATGGATGAAATCGACAGACTTGCACAAGGTTATTGTGTTTGAACAAATCTGATTTTTCTGAAACTTTACCTACTCACTCCTCAAACTCTTCACAGGATTGGTCAGTGCCGCTTTCAGACTTTGTAAACAAATCGTTATTAAAGTAATAACCAGCAGAAGTAGTGGCGGAATAATAAAGATTGAAATTCCCAGAGCAATGTGAAATGCGTAATTATCCAGCCAGGTACTTGCGGCAAGATAAATGACCGGAATCGCGATCACGGATGCTATGCATACAAGCTTCACAAAATCCTTCGAAATCAAAACCAGCAGTCCGCTTACCGAAGCGCCCAGCACTTTTCTGATACCGATTTCTTTTGTTCTCAGTTTGATCACAAAACTGGAAAGTCCTAAAAGTCCCATACAGGCCACCACGATTGTCAGCACTGCAAACAAGCCAAAAACATTCCCCAAACGGGCGTCTGCCTGATACTGCCGGTTAAAATATTCATCAAGGAAAAAGTATTCAAACGGATTTCCTGGAAATGCTTTTTTGTAAAGTGTTTCCACATCTGAAATACTTTTTGCAGCCTCAGATGCTTTGATGTTTACAGAAATATATTTCCAGCCTTGGTAAGATGGATAGTAAAACAAAATCGGATCGAATTTCTCTTTCATGGAACGCTGATGGAAATTTTTAACCACTCCGGAAATTTTGCAAAGAACATCATCCTGACCAAGCACAAACCGGATATCCTGATTTACAGCTTCCTCGGCTGAATTAAATCCCAGCGCTTTTACGATTTCCTCATTGACCATAACTTTTGTATACTTATTTGGTCCTAATGATGAGCTGTCGGTCGCTTCCAGATTTTTTCCGGCTACGAGTTGAATATTATATGTCGGGATAAAATTTTCATCGATTTCCATCAGATAAGTAGTGAAATTATGCTGCTTATCCTCAGCTGCTTTTCTCACACTATTGCGGTAACGGATCATATTTCCCGGAATATCCGATGTGACAGAAGCGTCTACTACCGAAGCGGTATTCAGAATTTCAGATTTAAAATAACTGTATTTATTGCCAATCGTTGAATCTGCAATGGAGGGAGCTTTAACAATCAGTACCTGATCTTTTTTGTAACCCAAACTACCGTTTCGCATAAAATTAAATTGCCGGAAAACCACAAAAGTCGAGGCAATCAGAATAATGGAAAGTACGAATTGAAAAGATACCAACACCTTTCTAAGCGAAATACCTTTTCCTGTTGGCACCGGTGCACCTTTCAATACTCTTACGGGCAAAAACGATGACAAAACAAAAGCAGGATAAGCACCGACCAGCAACGCGCCTGCCATAAAAATGCCAACCACACTGATCCAGAATAAGGGATTACTGCCAAGTCCGTTTGAAAAGAATCCCAAACTGATATTCCTTCCAATAAAATGATTGAAAGATGGAGTCAGAGCCAAAATGATAAATCCGGCAAGTACCAGCGCAAGAAAATTAACAATGACGGATTCAAGTAAAAATTGTATTACCAATTGTGTTTTCTCTGCTCCAACCACTTTTCTCAGTCCAACTTCCTTGGCCCGCTCCATCGATTTTGCCGTGGACAAATTGATGTAATTGATCCAGGCAATAAACAGTATAAATACGCCGATAACCGCCAGAAAATAAATCTCCTTTTCGCTGCCATTCGCCTCAGCCTCTTTTAGATAATTGGAAGTGAGATGTATATCCGTCACTTTTTGAAGATGAAATGCTGACCTGAAATTCAGTTCTTTCATTTTCGCACCAAGATATCTTTCAATAAAAGCAGGAAATTTGGCTTCCAGTTTTTTAATATCTGTTCCCGGAGCCAGTAATACATAATTGTAGAATTCTGGCCAGGTCCAGTTGTCCTCACCAAATTTTGGTCCCAAAACAGCAAAAGGGACAAGCATATCAAATTTGATATGTGAATTTTCCGGCGCGTCAGCAAAAACAGCGCTCACTTTCATCGGGATTCTGCCATTCACTTTGAGGGTCTGCCCGATCGGATTTTGTTCGCCAAAATACTTTTTCGCCTCTGATTCTGAAATGACAATAGAACCCTCATTCACAAGACAGGTTTTCTTATCTCCGTAAATTAACGGATAAGTGAAAACATTGAAAAACGATGCGTCGGCCATGTAAATATTGCTTTCATTGAAAGTTTTGGTTTCACCAACAGGCGGCGCGTAGGATATTGAAAACGCATTCATGAAAAGCGACACATTAACCACCCGGACAAAATCAACAACTTCCGGGAAATCAGCTTTCATCGCCGGCCCTACTGCCGGGTGGTTCGCAGCTGTTGTCGGCACATTGGCCATACTTCCGGAATAGGAAATTGGCACACGATATAGGTTTTCGGCATTGGTATTAAACTTATCGTAACCCGACTCAAAATTTACATACTGAAAAATAAAGAAACATGCCGCGATACCGATGGCAAGTCCAAAAATATTGATGGCAGAAAAACCTTTGCTTCTCCAAAGATTCCGCCTGGCGATTTTGAAATAGTTTTCGAACATAGATTTTGATGTTAGCTGTTAGCAATTGGCTTTTAGCCGGAAGGGTTATAGAATAGTTTCTTATATATGCTGAAAATACAAAATCTTTTAGGCATTAACTAGCCGCTTTTCAGAGACCAGACCGGTTTTATCAACCTTAACATAATTTAGAAGCATTGTCAGGAGATTTAAACAGACCAGTTTTTATAGTTTTCAACAAATTTATGCCAGTAAACCAAATGTGCCATTCCAGACAACAGAGCTTGTTTTTAATTTTAAAAATGTCCGAATTCGAACAATGATTTGTTCGGATTTGTGATCAAAAAATATAGTGTGAAGTCACATTTATCTTGGGACAATCAATTCCTCAAAATTCCCAACTACCAGTATTTGATAGATGGTTTATTTTTCCTGCAAGTTTCAGATCAGAAGACGCTGTTTTTTAAAGATTTCAGATTCCAGATAAGGGTTGATCGAAAAACACATCATCACGTAATTTGATAAAAGAAAAATCTGGGATGCCGACAATTGAATTTTTGAAGTTTTCAAGGAAAATGAAATTCATGATCAAGAGTTACATGAAGCAGGATATCAGCATTTCGAATTCATAGATGATAAAAATCCAGGACCCCGATTATGTTTTTACCGGTTACTTAGAAAACATTTTTCAAAAGATAACCGATCTGTTTTTTATAAAACGATATGGTAAAAAATACAGGACAAGCGACGTATCATTCTTATTCACACGACCGAATTGAGGCCCATTTAGTAAGTCTAAGATATAAATATCACTAGGACATCAAAATTGAGGACGAATATAACTTACTTATAATTGTTAAAAATAACCACAAGTTACTAGCTTCAATTAACTCATTGTCAGAGTATTAATTTAATTATAATTCATTTTCGTTCTAAAATTAAAACATAAATATTCCAGGATTTGCAAATCTTCAACTGAACGGTGAGGCAGTCTTAGGAAAATTAACAGATATTTGTAAAAATTTCTTACCAAAAGATTTTCTGTCAGAATTAGTTACCATCTCGCAGTTTGTCGTCATTAGGTAGAGGCTTTTAGTTACTGAGCAGCTTGTAAAAGTGGTTTCAGATCAATTCATCATCACGGTTAAAAGTAATTATTCAAATATCAGGAACAATTTCGCCCGTGCTAATTTTGTCAACAATCATTTACCTTTTAGTGAGGTAAACATCAATAAACCAGGATAAAGTGAGTAAAAGTTTTAATTCCCTTCGTGCTTCATTAAAATGGATGTTTTTTTTATTAACACCGGCTTTTGCAAATGCCCAGATAAGCCTAACCGCACCCCTTGAACGTTCTGTTTACCAGCGGGAACTTAAAGATAACTCTGCAACGGTTACCATCAGCGGTAGTTATTCCATCGCCATGGATAAAATTGAAGTGCAGGCTACGCCGGTAGCGGCAAATCAGGGAACGCAGATAAACTGGACTACTTTGCAGGATAATCCAAGTGGAGGAGTTTTCAGCGGCACATTGCGTTTGGCAGGTGGCTGGTATAAACTGGAAGTTCGTGGATCTAAAAAAGGGGTTTTAATCGGAAATCCTTCTACAATTTCTCATACCGGTGTTGGAGAAGTGTTAATTATATCCGGACAATCCAATGCCCAGGGTATGATTGACCATAACTATGCTAACGCGCTTCCTCCGGGGGCATCTGATGACAGAGTTAACTATGTTGCGGATAATAATGAAGACAATAACAACACCCAGGATCTGGCTTATCCTACCTTTAAACAATTAAACAGCACAGAAGAGGTAATGGGGCCTCGTGGTCACGGGAGCTGGTGCTGGGGACTTTTGGGAGACTTACTGGTGAAGAAACTGAATGTTCCGGTTATGTTTGTCAATACTGCCTGGAGTGGTACTTCCATCCAGAATTGGGTAGAAAGCAGCCAGAATATTCCAACGTATTCTGTTTATACGGATCATACATTCATGCTGCCCTCTCAGATGCCCTACGGAAATTTGAGGCTGGCTTTGCAATATTATGTAAAACAATATGGTGCCCGGACGATATTATGGATGCAGGGCGAATCGGATAATGATCCGATGAAAATGAGTTTTGATGATTACCGATCTAAATTAAAGTATGTCATCGCTAAACTTGCATCGGATGTAAACAAACAAATTCCATGGATGATTGCGAGGACTTCCTACGCAAGCAACACTGTTTATCCAACGCTAATTGAAGCACAGAACGCAGTAATTAACGATTTACCAGGAATTGCTTATCCCGGTCCGTCGACGGACAATTTACCAGCCCAGCGCGCAGACGGTACACACTTTTTCGGAGCCGCTGCTTTGACAGTTCTTGCAAATGCCTGGAATGAAGCGTTGAGTCAGAACTTTTTTTCAACTGTTGCACCTATTGCCGTTACGGACGAACCAAAAATTACAAGTGTTTGTGCGCCTAATAATACTTCGGTTAACCTGACTTTGCCGGACGGTTACCTTAACTACATCTGGACAAAAGAGGTAAACGGTAATACCAGTACCGAAGGCGGCAGATCCATTAATGTTTCCAGCCCGGGTGTATATTATGCCAAACTGAAAGACCCTTACGGCAACACCCTGCGTTCTCAAAAAATTACTATTTCTGGTTCAATAAAACCTGTGACACCAACGATTTTACAATCCGGTTCTCAGCAGGAATGTGCAGATTCTGCATTTACGTTTTCTATCAATCCTGGAAATGATCAATACAACTGGTACAAGCAGGGAAACAACACGGCACTTTCATCCGCATCTTCTATCAGCGTTTCAGAAAGTGGTACTTATTTCGTGAACGGACAAAATGTACTTGGCTGTACATCAGACAATTCAAACTCATCCTCTTTGGTAATTCGTCCGGTAGTACCAACGCCGGTTATTGCCAAATCAGGACCATTTTCAGCGACAGCCACAATCACGGAGACTGGCCTGAACGAATCTTACAACTGGAAGCGGGATGGCGAAATACTGGACGTTTCTTCGAGTAATACAATCAAAACAAATGTTAAAGGAGTTTATGCAGCGAGAGCTTCCCAGACTTTCACTTTGGGAAATAATGTACTGACCTGCTATTCACCCTATTCAAACGATCTGGAAGTGGTTACAGACGGTGATGTAGATTTTGTTGTTTACCCGAATCCAGGTGCCCGCGACGATATTTATGTAGAATCACGCGATGATGTTGAAAATGCAGAAATAACAGTTTATGACCTTTACGGACGAATCATGATTTCTCAAACCCAGGATATGAAAAGTCGTGTTAAAATTCTTGTAAAAAACCTGACTTCCGGAAAATATATCCTGCGCATAAAAGCAAATGGAATTAATGTTTCCAAACAAATAATTGTGTTGTAGACCAATTATCTCATACAAGAAATGAGCTGTTTTTGATCGGATTGATTCCGTCAGAAACAGCTCATTTTCATTTTTGATAACAGATAAAAAAACTAGCTCACATCGGTTTTGTTATATTTATCTGGTTGCTGAATAGCACTTTGTACCTTCCGGAACTCCGAGGGATTAATCCCTTTATATTTTTTAAACAAGCGGTTTAAGTGGCTTTCGTCGGTATAGCTAAGCTCAAATACAATTTCGTTGATCCGCATATCACTGTGTAAAAGTCTCATTTCAACAAGCCTGAGCTTATAATTGATAATATACTGCTGCAAAGTTTCTCCTGTCTGCTTTTTGAAATACTTCCCCAGATAACTTGATGAAATGCCAAGCTTCGCACATATTTCATCAACCTTCAACCGATCCGGTGTAAATATATTTTCCTGGATATAATGCAAAATATCCAAAACCGCCTCTCCCGTATTTTCCTTTATATTTTTTGGAAGTTTCAAAGCAATATTTCTCGCTACAACCAGAATTATCGTCTGCACAATTGTTTCTGTAATTTTACTATGATACAGCTGCTGGTTGTTTTGCTCCTGCACAATATTCTCAACCAATGACGCAATCAAAGGCTTATCGACTTTGTTTTTAAGAATACAGCCCGGTCTGTGGCTTGCATTATTCAGGATAAAATCCATGCGCTGCACCCAATCCTGATCCTTGTTCAATTTAATATAGGAAGTGTTAAAACTCAGGAAAAAGAATTTGGTCGGATTGGTTATATCAAACGAAAATGTGTCCTGAGGTGTGATCAGAAAAAGATTTCCCTTTCTGTAATTGAATCTGTGATGGTTGACAAACTGAATTCCGGTACCATCGATAATATAAATAAGTGTGAAGTAATTATTCCTGTAAGACTTCCCGGGAAAAGTAACCATCTCCCGGTATTCAATTTCAAATGGGTGATAAAGAACCGGGGTGTGAACAGACATAATTGTACAGAATTAGTGAGATTTTGTACAAATGTAGCAATGATTTACTTGTATAATTTTGCCATTCAAATAAATCATATTTAAATAATTATTCCATGAAAAAGCTTATTTTACTATCAGGATTTCTAATCATAATGCTTAATGTTTTTGCTGAAAAACCGCAAAATACTGCGATCCCGGACAGCACGGAGTTGACTGGCTTATGGACTCTTGTAACAGTAGAAAATATAAATCCTGACGGAAGCAAAACGCTTCCTTATGGTATTTCACCAAAAGGTTTGCTCGTTTTTGATAAAAGTGGAAATTATGCAATCCAGATATTAAAAACATCTCGCCCCAAAGTAGCGGCCGGAGATAAAAATAAGGCCACACCCGAAGAAAATGCAGCGCTGGTTCAGGGAAACAATTCTCATTTTGGCAGCTTTAAAGTAAATAAAGCATCAAAAACAATAACTTTTCATGTTGAAGATGCATTTTATCCAAACTGGGAAGGAACGATACAGGAACGAACTTATACCTTATCAAATAGCGAATTGAAATACGTGGTTACCAATACTACAAATGGCGGAAATATCACGGCGGTAGTAATCTGGAAAAGAAAGATTTGATTGAAAAACCCAGATCAGCCTTTCATTGGCAAACTTATAAAAAACGTACTGCCCTCATTTACGCTGCTTTCAACACGAATTTTTCCATTGTTTAATAAAAGCAAATCGTAACATATTTTCAGTCCAAGTCCTGTTCCGGATTCGTTTGCGGTACCGCGGGTGCTTTTTAAATTGAATGAAAAAAGACTTGACAATTGCTCTCCATTCAGCCCCATGCCTGTATCTTTGAAAGCAATAATAACGAATTCGGATTCCTTAAAAATTTCCACCGTTATTGATCCTTGCGACGGGGTAAACTTTATGGCGTTTGAAAGCAGATTGCGAAAAACAATTCTGATCATTTCCAGATCTGCCCAGGCTTGCGCCTCTTCCGATTTAACAATCTTTACATGAAGTTGTTTATCGTCGATCAGATTTTGCAGTTTTTCGACCGTATCCTGAATCAGTGAAGCAATATTAAAAGATTCCGGTTTGACTTTAAAACCATCGAGCTGACTTTTTGACCAAACCAAAAGCCGGTCCATCATATCGATCGTGTGATTTACAGATTTGTCAAGAAAAGGAAGTAGCGTCACTACCTCATCCGCTTCAAGCAGACGGGATTTAAACATATCCAGTATACTGATAAATTGGGCAAAAGGATTTCTCAAATCGTGCGCAATCACCGAGAATATCTTGTTTTTTATTCCGTTAACCTCCTCCAACTGCGAATTTTGCATTACAAATTTTTGGTTAAGATCCTTTAATGCGAAATTCAGTTTCTTTAATCTCACAAAAGCCAAACCGATGGCTGTAAGACCAAGCAACGATAAAAAGAGAATCGTACGCTGATAAGAAATTACTTCCATATTATTTTTCTCTATTGCTATCAAACGATTATTTTCATCTTCCCGCTCTTGTAACGCAAATTTTACTTTGTACAGAGCAATAATTTCATTTTTGTCCTTGTTGAAAAGACTGTCCGTAATTAACTGATAGTTTTTGAAATTTTTCAATGCGCTCTGATAATCTCCCGCAATCGAATCCAGTAAATGGTATTTATAATAAATCTCAGACATATACTCTCTGCTTTTCATCTTGCCAGCTAGTTTTTCGCAAGTCTGATAGTATATTTTCGCGTTCTCGTACTGTTTTACTTTATAGGCAATATCTCCTTTCAAAAGATAGATCATTTGCTGTATTCTTGGACTTACCCTGTGGGAATGCGTCAATGTAAGTGCCTGTTCGTTTTTAGCGAGCGCTTTTTTTATATCGTTTTGTTTAATAAAAAGAGAAGCTGAATTTAGTAAGGACATTACGATCCAGTCATAATCCTGGAGCTGCGACGCCACTAATTCAGCTTTCTCAAAATACTGTTTTGCTTTCCCAAATTCTCTTAAATCCAGATAACATGACCCCGTATTGGTGAAAATCGTTAATTTTAATATATGCTCACGGTTTCCCAGCAGCTTTTCTGATCTTAAAAGAAATGGTAAAGCCTGTTTAAAATCTTTAACGGTGGCATAATAGCAACCTATGTAATTATTTGCCGTAGCAATGCCAACAGTATCTCCGAGACTTGAAAATATTGCCAGTGATGTATTTAAATAATTTAAGGCAGTCACATCACCATGAACCAGCATCGCCGATAGCGCCAAATTTTTATACGCCTCTGCTTGTCCGCGTTTATAATTCAGTTTTTTCGCCAGGGTCAGAGCCTGCTGACTATATTCAATAAGATTTTTTACATTATAGGAAAAATTTTCATATGCCTGCTTATTCAATTGGATAACGCGAAGGGTATCCATTTTGGAATTGCTTTTTACAAGTCTGGTAACAGAATCTTTTAAAACCGTTTGACCACAAACATGCAGACAAAGAAAGAGCATGGATATATTCAGAAAAATCCGAAACCTGGTTCTGTTTAAAATCATGTAAGAGCTTATCAAACTGGAAGGTAGAATCATCAGGTTCAATCTTTAAGATCAATAGAACTTTGTTAACGAAATTAATATAATTTGTAGAAGTCTATTTAAAGTCTCTGATTTTATTCAAAAAAGACAGAAATATTTTTTTGCAGATTTCGCCATCATCCTTGCAGCGACTGGACCGTATAAAAAAGCTTACTTTTGGGTGATGAAATCAAGAAAATACAGCGGTAAAATCCTGAAATCAACTTATGAAAAAATGTTTTTGTGGAGCTAATAAACCGTTCTCCGGTTGCTGCGGCCCAATCATTAAAGGGCTTAAAGCTGATTCTGCTGAAAAACTTATGCGTTCACGTTACTCAGCCTATGTTACCCACGCGATTGACTATCTCATAGCGACAACACATCCTTCAAAAATACCAGGGCTTGTGAGGAAAGAAATAGAAGAATGGGCGAAAACAAATGTCTGGCAATCGTTGGAGATTCTGAATTCGAGAGAATTTTCGGTGGAATTTAAAGCCCATTTCAGAAACAGCAAGGGTAAAGTTCAGATTCATCATGAGAAATCTGCATTTGTCTATGAAAATGGTTCCTGGTATTATTTGGATGGAGAATTTCCGGGTGACGGATAGATAGTCCTACGATTAAAATTAGCTTTTTAAGAGATCACTAAATAAAAATTCCAGATTAAAGCTCAGTTATCTGACAACTTTAATCTGGAATTCTTATTTCAATTTCTTTTTTTTACTTACGGTGCTTTATAAGTTGTGTAATAAAGTTGCAGCTTAACCCCGGGTTCTGTCGGATGGAACTGGTTACCAACTACAAGGCGTTTCAGACCTTTTGAAAACTCCGTGTTGTTTTCCGGAAAACCATTTCCATTAAGTGTCGAACTCACAATCATTAGACCATTTGTTTCCTCAGAACTACTGGCTAGAATTGTAGTAAACTGACCACTTACATCAAAAAGGTAGTATTGTTCATTATTGATCAGGTCATTTATGTAGGTCGCTGATACAGCTTTACCGGAAAGATCCGTCAAAGGTATTGGCGTACCACTGGATTTATAAAACTGATTGTATTTATCAACAAGATACATGTATAAAGTCGGAGGTGGCATAAAAGGGTATTCCACAGAATTTCTTATCGGTGTAACTCTTAGGAACGCCCGGTTTGGTACCGAGTATTGAACATATTTTAGGTTCCTAACCGTAGGAAGATCTACACGCATCATAAGTCCTGTTCCTTCCTGAATGTATGCCTGGTTTCCGGATTGTTCAGAAGGTAACGATAATCTGCTGTTATAAAGAGGTAACTTTGTAAGATTTGTTCCTGTCCTGTCGCCCAATATCTGGTTGAAAGAGGCTTGTACCTTAAATGTTCCTACTCCTTTTGTAACTCCATCTTTTTCAGCAGTATGATAATGAACCTCCAATACTGTACTGTCACTAAAACTTGCAAGACCAACTACGGCAGCATTTTGCTTATCATCATCCGCGACGATCGTTAATCCTTTTAGAATTTCCAGCCACTGCTCATTGGAGGTAATCAGATTAGCCATGCTCTGGTCAAAAATTCTCTTACCCAAAACATCCGATAATTTAAATCTGACTGCTTGCGTAGTGCTGTTTGGAGTAGGAGTAAAACTCTTTTTTCCTATCGGTGCCGCATCGAAGTCCATCGTATAAAAATTGAAATACGAGCTTTTCAGCATAATGTCTGTCTGCACAGCATGTACAGACAAATTCATCACTTTGGTTGTATCTCCGTAATAATACTTATCGTAAGGCGCTTTAAAGATCAGCGAATCATAAATTGCAAGTTCAGGAATACCCAGTGCGCTTACGAACTGTGGCTGAAAAAAAGGAGTTGCATGCATCTTACCTAGATAGGGATCAGTAAAACGCCCAACTAAAAGTCGACTCGGAGCTCCTGTCATCACAGAGTCAAGCGCAACGGTAGTCAGTTTTACAAGACTGGTATCCGAAAACAAAACCATGAAATCATCGGGATTCTGCTGTTTGATAGCAACGACTTCATCGCCCCATTGACAGCCAGACATTGATATGCATAAATATAAGCCGGCAAAAACGGTGGAAACCGGCATGAAAACCCTTTTAGAAAAATAATGAATCAATTTCATTTATCGCAAGAACAGTAAAAATGCAAAAATATCAGATATAAACCTGAATAACAAAAGGAATTAGACAAACAGGCAAAATGTGTAGACCAAAATTAAATGCAACAAAATTGCCAGTCCGCTCGTATAGCTATATATTACATCCGAAATTGCGTTTTAAAGTACATATGAGGAAGATTAATTGTATTGTAATTGATAGTAATGAGCCTGATTTAGAAACTTTAACTCAACTTATAAACAGCATTCCGTTTTTTGAACTGGCGGGTGCGTTTAAAAGCTCAGAAGCTGCCATTGATATTCTTAGAACGCAAAAAGTAGACCTTCTATTTTTAGACATCGAAAATTCAGGTATTTCAGGCCTCAAATTTCTTGAAAGCATTTCTTATAGTACGAGGGTAATTATCACAACAAAAGAAGGACATTTTGCGTTAGAAGCTTTTAACCTGAATGTGCTTGACTATTTATTGAAACCTCTAAATAAGGAGCGTTTCAGAAAAGCGGCTGACAAAGCTTACGAACTTTTCAGTCTGTTAAGTCTGCGCGACAGAAGAAATTACTCGGGAGAAGAACTTGCAACAAGTCAGGAATATTTATTTGTATCCTCGGATTATTCTTTGGTAAAAATAAAACTCTCGGATGTAACCTATGTTGAAGGGCTTAAAGATTATCTGAAAATTTACTTTGTAAATCAGTTGAACCCCGTGATTACAAGGATGACAATGAAGGCTTTGGAAGAGAAATTACCCGGAAATCAGTTCTTTCGGGTACATAAATCTTATATCGTTTCTATTGATAAAATAGATATAATCAGAAGCCAGCGCATCAAAATAGGGACGAATACCGTACCCATTAGTGATGGCTATTATGAAACTTTTCGTCAAAAAGTAAATATATAATTTCTCTAAGCAATAACAAGATGTTATGTTTGCAGTAAATTTGGTCCAAACGTGTATTCATCTATACATTTGGGCAATTCATCGCAATAATTTTTTTTATCGTTAGTCTACTTCGATTTTTGTATTCATTTGTATTAATTAGTCAAACCAGAATTTTTTCATGTTTAATACCTTAAAAAAGTCATCGTTAACCCTTCTAATCGCTTCAACCGCATTATTTCAGTTCGGATGCAAAAACGATAGCGATCCTGACAAAGTAGGAAATTGGTACAAAAAAGGTGTCCCTTCCTTCGGTGGCTCTCCACGTACCGGTGCAGTAAGCTTCCTGATTAACAACATTGGATACATTGGCGGCGGGTATACAAGCGAAACAGTGCCTAGAGTAAAAGATTTCTGGTCTTACGATGCAGCTACAAAAATCTGGTCTCAGGTTGCGCCTTTTACAGGCAGCGCCAGAACTGACGCTGTGGCTTTTGTTTCAGGTGGAAAAGCATATGTAGGAACAGGTTATGATGGTGTTTTAGCAACAGATAACGGATACAAAAAAGACTTTTTCCAATATACACCTGGCACTAATACATGGAAAGCTGTTGCAGATTTTCCAGGTCTTCCTCGCCAGTATGCTTCTGCATTTACGGTAGGTGATGTTGGATATGTAGGCCTTGGATTTAGTAGTTCAGGATATTTTCAGGATATTTTCAAATATGATGCCGCTTCTGATAGCTGGACAGAAATGGCCACTTTCCTTGGAGGTAAAAGAAGAGGTGCATCTACGTTTACAATTGGAAACATTGCCTACGTAGGTTTTGGAACAAACAACTCAGGAACAAACGTAAGAGATTTGTACCAGTTTGAACCGGCAGGAAATGGAGGAAAAGGTTTGTGGACTCAGAAAACAGTTTTTGATGACGACAACGGAGACTTCCCGACAGCCCGCGCAAATGCTTTGGGTCTTGTTGTTAAAAATCTTGGTTATATCATTGCTGGTGCTGGAAATTCGGATGTTTGGGAATATGATCCAACAAAAGATGTTTGGCTTGAAAAAACGGCCTTTAACGGTGGAGTTCGTGGATTTGCAGCTGGTTTTGTAGTTAACGATATCATTTACTTCGGAACTGGTGGAACTACTTCCGCTCGTTATGATGACTTCTGGGGTTTTGATCCAGCAGCAACTGACGACGACGACGATAACGTTAACTAAGAAGTGACAAAAAAGTCAATCATAAAAATTGCTCTGATTTGCATTTTGGCCTTCGCTGGCGCAGCTGGACTTTACTCCTGTAATGGGAGTAAAGATAAAAGCTCCAACAGCGAAGGTCTTCGCAATTTTAAGGTAACTGCTATTCAACTGGATTCCGCAGCAGGATGGGGTTACCGGATTAATCAGGATACCGTTCCTGTGATCGAGCAAAAATTTATTCCCGGTGTGCAAGGCAAAGCCGGGTTTAAAACAAAACAGGAAGCTGTAAAAACGGGTGACCTCGTAGTTAGCAAACTGGAAAAAGGTATATGGCCACCGTCTGTTTCTCTGGAAGAACTGGATAGTTTGGGGATTACTTTCCAGCACTGAAACGGAAATAATAAAAATATAAAAAGGGTTTGAAGCAAAATAGTTTCAAACCCCTTTCTTTATACGTTGCTAAAATTTCCGGCTATTCGACTACCTTTTTAAATCTGTAAGTTCCCAGACAAGGATAGTGATCAGAGTATTTTATTTTATTTAGTGTCTTGAAATCAATTGCTTCAAGTTTTTTATCATTGTAAAACTGATTATCAATACGAATAAAATAAGGGAGGTGATTGAAAGAAAATCCAAATCCTTCTCCCCTGGTTTCAAAGGCATTGTTTAAAAGTTTCCTGCATTTGCCATAGACATAACTGTAAGGCGTTTCATTAAAATCACCGCAAACGATAACTGCGTACGGCGATTCTTTAATCCATTTTTCCAAAATTTTAGTTTCAGAAACCCTGGCAATAAAACCTTTTTTCATCTGGGATAACGTACCTCTTGTCTCCCTTTTAATTCCCGACATTTCCTTCTGATTCACCAGCTTTGAAAGTCTTAACGACATTGAGTAAAGATGCACGCCAATAACCCTGAGTGTATCTTTTCCTACTACAATATCAATATACATAAGCCCGTTTTGCTGCTCAGTAGACTTTTCCTTATGTGCGATGATTGGATATTTTGAAAACATTGCCAGTGTTTTAAACGTTGTTCCATCTTTCATATTCTTGTTATCCAGCATATTGGAATACGGATACCCCGACTTTTTCAAAAACTGAACCGTTCTGAAATCAGGAACGTTCTCTTCGTTGTTAAATTCAGGCATACAAAGCACATCTGCATTCTGCTTTAGAATCCACTTTTTCATTTTGTTAGTTTCTGCATCATCTTCTCTGGAATGATGTTGCGTAATCCAAAATCCAAAAACATTATAATTGAGCACTTTAAACACTTTCTCTTTGTTATCCTTACTGGTAAGATCGACAGGGTCTTTTTTGAATTGATAAGTTCTGTCGAGGAATATGCCTGATAGAAAAATTAAAAACAGCGGTGCCAGTGCTTTTTTAGAATCTACAAGCAGCCAGAAAACAAGAAAGCCAAAATTGATCAGTACTGTAACAGGAAAAGACATCATTAAGAATCCCGGCAGCCAATGGGAAGATGGAACCCAGAAAGTCAAACCATATACCAGTAAACTATAAACCGCGAAACATTTAAACAAAAACCAAAAAAAACCTTTCAATCCTTTCACAATACGATATGATTTCAATGCTTTTACAAAAATAGAGGAACACTTTGAATAAAGAACACTTCACTCAGAGTTTGTACAAATGATAAAAAAGTTTTACATTTGCATTATAATTCGAGTTTGATCGGTTGATTGAGGGGGGTATTTGATCCCCTTTTTTATTTGTAGTACATCTTACATGACAATAAAAGAACATTTGGAAGTTTTGCTGGCTCCGTTTTTGGAGGAAGGCAATTATTTTCTGGTGGATATTCAGGTTAAGGCTTCTAAAACAAGTCAAAAAGTAATCATTCTCGTTGATAAAGACGAAGGTATTACAATTCAGGAATGTACATCCATTAGCCGCAGGCTGGCAAAACAACTGGAAGAGCTGGAAGTTTTCGCAGAAGCGTATACCTTGGAAGTTTCTTCTCCCGGCCTGGACCAGCCTTTGGTTCTGCTTCGCCAATATTTGAAAAACCTGGGAAGAAATTTGAAGGTTACTTTAAAAACAGGGGAAGTTATCACAGGTCAGTTGATTGAGGCAAAAGAAGACGAAATAAAACTTCAATTGCCTGAGCCAAAGAAAAAATCGAAAGTACCTGTTGACGAAGCATCGCTGAAAAGAGATATCCCTACGGATCAAATCTCGAAGGCACTTGTGGAGATCTCGTTTAAAAACTTATAAATCAGATTATCATTTTAATCTGGTTTGCAGGAAATTATATATTATGTATAACTTAGTATCAGCAAATATTCTTAAGCATAACAATGGATAGCGGAATATTAATTGAGTCATTCGCGGAGTTTGCAAGCTCTAAAAACATTGATCGTCCGACGATGATCAGCGTTTTGGAAGAAGTGTTTCGTACGATGATTCGTAAAAAATACGGCACTGATGATAATTTTGATGTAATCATTAACCCGGAAAGTGGTGACCTTGAAATGTGGCGCACCCGTGAAATTGTCGACGACAACTCAGAAGATATTTGGGATTACAACAAAATACCGCTTGCAGAAGCCCGGAAAATTCAAACCGACTTTGAAGTAGGTGAAGAAGTTGCTGAGGAAGTGAAGCTGGTTGAATTTGGCCGCAGGCTTGTTCAGACAGCACGCCAGACCCTGATCCAGAAAATTAAAGATATGGAAAAGGAGATCATGTATGAAAAATACAAGGATCAGGTTGGCGAAATGATTACGGGTGAAGTATACCAAACTTTACGTCACGAAGTAATCATTATGGATGGTGAAGGAAATGAACTTTCTCTTCCTCGTACAGAACAAATTTCCAAAGACCGTTTCCGTAAAGGAGAATCCGTTAAATCGGTGATCCATAAAGTGGAAATGAACAATGGTACACCAAAAATTACTCTATCCAGAACTTCTCCTGTGTTCCTTGAACGCTTGTTTGAAGTAGAAATTCCTGAAATTTATGATGGAATTATCGCTGTGAGAAGAGTAGTTCGTGAGCCGGGTGAGCGTGCGAAAGTGGCTGTTGAATCTTATGATGACCGCATTGATCCTGTTGGAGCATGTGTAGGTATGAAAGGTTCAAGAATCCACTCGATCGTTCGGGAACTTGGCAATGAGAATATCGACGTTATCAACTATACTGAAAACCTGGAATTGCTTATCAGTCGTGCTTTAAGTCCGGCAAAAGTAAGCTCAATGCAGATTGACCGCGAAGCAAAACGCGTGTCGGTATTTTTGAAACCCGATCAGGTTTCGCTTGCAATCGGTAAAGGCGGCCAGAATATTAAGCTGGCAGGCAAACTGGTTGGTATGGAAATTGATGTTTTCCGTGATATCGAAGAGCATAATGACGAAGATGTAGATCTTTCTGAATTCTCTGATGAAATCGATGCATGGATGATCAGTGAACTGCACAAAATAGGATTGGATACCGCTAAGAGTGTTTTAGCGCTTAACAAAGAAGAACTTGTTCGACGGACAGATTTAGAAGAAAACACCGTCGAAGATATTCTGGATATCCTTCGTAAAGAGTTTGAATAATTACAAGAATATGTGGAGGTATTGACATAGTGTTTATATTTCCACGGATGCAAAAACTTTTTTCTACAAATTGCTAATATGGCAGAAGATAAAATGATGCGCCTAAGCCAAGTGGCAAGGATCCTGAACGTAGGAATTACTACGATCGTGGATCATCTGTCTGCCAAAGGGTACAAGGTGGAAAGTAACCCCAATACCAAAATTAATTCGGATCAAATTGATTTCCTTGCGAAAGACTTCAAGTCTGATGACCTCAAAGCCTCATGGACTCCAAGAAGCACTGCTTCGGAACCTGTTGCTGAAATTAAGGAAGAAAAGCTGAAAAGTGATGTTGACGGAATTTTGTACTTCCGTAATTCACCTGCTAAACCTATTGAAGAAAAACCTCAGGTAGAAGAAAAGGCTGAGCCAACTCCTGCTTTTGAAAACAGATTGCCTGGCATTAAGGTGGTTGGAAAGATTGACCTGGACGCTAACAAAAGACCAGTTCCTCCTCCTGCCCAACCTGAGCCCGTGAAGGAACCTGTTCAGGAAGTTAAGATTGAAACACCACCTGCACCACAACCAGTAGCCGAAACTCCAAAACCGGAGGTGAAAGCAGAAGAGCCTGTGAAAGTAGTACCGCAGGAAATTAAGCAAGAAACACAACCTGTGGCAACCCCGCAGGTTGAAAATATAATAATCGAACAACCAAAGAAAGAGATAGTTGCTGAAAAAGAGGTAGTAGTTGAAAAACCGGAACCAACACCGGTTGCACAGCCTGTTGCCGAAGTGAAGCCGCCAACTCTAAAAGAAGAGTCAAAACCGGTGGAAACTCCTGTAAAAGAAACGACCCCTCCTATCACTCCTATTGCTGAAAGCAAAACGGGTCCAGAAAGCAACGCCGTTGCTCCTGAATCCAATGAATCCGAATTGATTGAAGCGCGCGGAGAGCAGCTTCGTGGTCTTCGGGTCATTGGGAAAATTGAACTGCCTTCGGACAGGGTTAAGAAAAAAGACCCTGTTGCATCAAGCGATTCGGCAACTGACAAAAAACGTCGCCGCAAAAGAAAACGTATTCGTGATGGTGCTTCTCCGGAAGTAAAACCAGCTGTAACGGGTGCAACAACAACACCTGCAACAGGTACAGGAACGCCTTCGGCTCCAACTACACCTGGGAACAGAGACAATAACAACCGAGACAGAACCAGAACGCCTTATCAGGGAAATAACCCTAATAACCCACGTCCTGCCAATACAAATAATACCAATACAGGACCAAGCAGACCAGCCACCGGAGCACCAGGAACTACACCTCCTGCATCGGGAACTACTGCCGGAGCAAGCAACAGCTCTGCCGGATCAGCAGCAAATAAAGGCCGCACCAATAACAGAAGAGGCGGAAAAAGAGAGGAAGTTTCTGACAAAGAGGTTTCTGACAACATCAAGGCCACAATGGCAAGAATGGGCGGAGGTAACAGCCGTACCGCCACACGTGGAAAAGGATTACGCCGCCGCGACCGTGCAGATCAGAACGATCCAAACGCAGACGGACTGGAAGAAACAAAAGTACTTCGCGTAACAGAATTCGTATCAGCAAACGACCTTGCTTCTTTGATGGAAGTAACGGTTCAGGAAGTAATTTCGGTTTGTATGAGCATGGGTATGTTCGTTTCGATCAACCAGCGTCTGGATGCAGAAGCAATCACATTTATTGCAGATGAATTCGGATTTGAAGTTGCCTTTATCTCAGCAGAAGAGGAAGTTCAGAATGACGTTGTTGAAGAAGTTGATACAGAAGAAAGCCTTGTAGAGAGAGCTCCGATCGTAACGATCATGGGTCACGTCGATCATGGTAAAACTTCTCTTCTGGATTATATTCGTTCAGAAAACGTTGCCAGCGGTGAAGCGGGTGGTATCACCCAGCACATCGGTGCATATAGCGTTAAAACAAAAACAGGCAAACAGGTTACATTCCTTGATACACCAGGTCACGAAGCCTTTACTGCTATGCGTGCCCGTGGAGCGAAAGTTACCGACGTTGTAATTATCGTAATTGCAGCGGACGATAGTATCATGCCACAAACACGTGAGGCGATTAATCACTCACAAGTTGCCGGTGTTCCTATTGTATTTGCATTCAGTAAGATTGACAAGGCGGGTGCCAACACGGAGAAAATTCGTGAAGAACTTGCCAACATGAATATATTGGTAGAAGAATGGGGTGGTAAATACCAGACTCAGGAAATCTCATCCAAATCAGGTTTCGGTATCGATCTTCTTTTGGAAAAAGTACTTCTGGAAGCAGAATTGCTTGAACTGAAAGCAAATCCAAACCGTCGTGCGATTGGTAGTGTTGTTGAAGCATCTTTGGATAAAGGACGCGGATACGTTACAACCATCCTTGTTGAAACAGGTACGCTGAAAGTTGGAGACGTAGTTTTGGCCGGTGCACATTTCGGTAAAGTAAAAGCGATGACTGATTATCTTGGTCGCAAGCTGAAAACTGCCGGACCGTCTATGCCAGTTCAGTTGCTTGGTTTGAATGGAGCGCCGCAAGCGGGTGATCGTTTCAACGTATTTGAAAACGAACGTGATGCTCGTGACATCGCTGTGAAACGCGAACAAATCCAGCGTGAACAGACAATTCGTACACGTAAGCATATTACACTGGAAGAAATTGGCCGTCGTAAGGCGATTGGTAGTTTCCGTGAGCTTAACCTGATCATTAAAGGTGACGTGGATGGATCTGTTGAAGCACTTTCAGATTCATTATTGCAGCTTTCAACGAATGAAGTACAGGTTAATATCATTCACAAAGCAGTTGGTCAGATCTCCGAATCGGATGTCAACCTTGCCATTGCTGCGGATGCGATTATCGTTGGATTCCAGGTTCGTCCTTCTTCAAACGCGAAGAAAATGGCAGAACAGGATCAGATCGAAATTCGTCACTACTCTGTAATTTATAGCGCGATTGACGAGATTAAGGATGCCATGACTGGTATGCTTGCGCCAACAATCGAAGAGATTATTACTGGTAATATCGAAATCCGTGAAGTATTCAAAATCAGCCGCATCGGTACAATTGCCGGATGTTATGTTACGGATGGTTTCGTGAAACGAAGCAACAAAATCCGTATCGTTCGTGACGGTATCGTACTTCTAACCGGAGAAATAGACTCGCTGAAACGTTACAAAGACGATGTTCAGGAAGTTAGAAATGGTTATGAGTGTGGTTTGAGTATCAAAAATTTCAACGATATTGAAGTGGGAGATATCATCGAAAGTTTCGAATTACGTGAAGTGAAGAGATCACTTTAAGAAATAGAGAAATATAGTAAGAAAGCCTGTTTTGAGAAATCAAGACAGGCTTTCTTTTTGGTTAAACAAAAAGAAAATACCTGAAAATCATTCTACTTACCTGAGTTATATTAATTATTTGTTCGTTGATAACGATTCAAAAATTAAACTTAATTATTTCTATAATTAGGGAAATGACCTTAATTAAAGTTTCCATCATTTTTAAAACCGGGCCCTATTCAATATATTTGAAATAAACCCTGACACTATGTTTTCCGCCTCCGGATTAAAAAAACACAATACTACCCTATCCACAGAAATCCTGGCCGGAATATCTTCGTTTCTTGCAACGGCTTATATTATCGTTGTCAATCCATCTATTTTGAGTCAAACCGGAATGCCATTTTCAGCTGTATTAACGGCGACAATTCTGGTTTCCTTTTTCAGTAGTATGATGATGGGTTTGTATGCAAACAATCCGATTCTGGTAGCACCAGGCATGGGACTGAATGCGTTTTTCACATTTACAGCGGTGATGACCGACAAGCTTAGCTGGCAAGTTGCGCTCGGAACCGTTTTCTGGTCGGGAATTTTCTTTCTTTTATTATCCGTTTTTAATCTGCGCTCTTACATTGCTAAAGCCATTCCAAAACCATTAAGATATGCCATCGCGTCAGGTATTGGTCTTTTCATAACTTTGATCGGTTTTGCCAATGCAAAATTTATCATTGCAAATCCGGCAACGATGGTAGGACTGGGACAATTAAATGCTTCTACCCTAACCTTCATCGCCGGACTTCTGATCACTGTAATTTTATTGATCAAAAAAGTTAAAGGAAGTATTCTCATCGGTATTTTATTAACCAGTATTTTGGCCTGGCCCATTGGCAGGTGGTGGGGAGGCAGCGATGCTATTATCACAATTACTGATATTACAGCCAAACCGGATTTCAGTTTGTTGTTTCAACTTGATATAATAAACTCACTGAAATGGAGCCTTGCTCCTATTATTCTGGCTTTTGTTTTTACAGATATGTTTGATAGTCTTTCCACGTTTGTAGGATTAGCCGAAGCGGCCAATCTTTTGGATGAGAATGGAGAACCGCGGAATATCCAAAAATCCCTGATTGTGGATGCTTTTTCAACTACCATCGCCGGACTTACAGGAAGCAGTCCGGGAACAGCCTATATTGAATCTGCCGTTGGAATTGAACAAGGTGGAAAAACAGGACTTACGGCCGTTGTGGGAGCCATTTTATTTTTACCTTTTCTTTTTTTATCACCACTCATCAGTGCTATACCGGCCATTGCAACGGCGCCTGCGCTGGTTTTAGTCGGCGTTTTTATGATGAAACCAGTGGTGAAAATAAACTGGGATCAACTACATGAGGCTTTTCCTGCATTTTTGGCTATGGTACTGATTCCATTTACTTATTCGATTACTCAGGGAATTATCTGGGGATTTCTAAGCTGGACAGCACTTCATATTGCCACCGGAAGAGCAAAAGAAATCAGCATTGCGCTCTGGATCATTAATGTCTTTGCTATACTTGCCTTAATTTTTTAACTCCTATTCATGAAAAAAACTCTATTACTTTCTGTCTTGTTTGCATTCCAAATTATCGCATCCAAAGCTCAGGATGTTACCGGAATTCTCGGTGCATTTCCTCCTGAACTGGAACTTTTGAAAAGTAAAATGCAAAATAAAAGAGATACTGTTATTGCAAAAATCAACTTTTCCAGAGGAATTCTTAACGGAAGATCAATCGTTCTTGCCCAAACCGGTATCGGAAAAGTAAATGCAGCCATTGCTACCACAATCATGATCGAACATTTCAAGCCAAGAGAAATTGTGTTCTCAGGTATCGCGGGCGGAATCAATCCCGCATTATTTCCGGGCGATATCGTGATTGGAACAAAAGTGACCTACCATGATTATGGCGCAATCGAAGATGGAGGCATGTTGTATCGCCCAACCCGAAATCCTTACACGATGCAGGAAAATCCGATGACCTTTAATTGTGATTCTGCTTTGATACAAAAAGCAATTTCTGTTGCGCCAAAACTGAAATTTTCAAAAGTAAAAAGAGAAAACGGCAGCTTTTTACCAACCATTACAAAAGGAATTATTGTCACAGGCGACGTATTTGTATCCTCGGAAACTGCGACGCAAAGATTAAGAAAAGACCTGGATGCGGCTGCGACAGAAATGGAAGGCGCCGCCGTAGCACAGACTTGTTATCAACAAGATGTACCGTTTTTAATTATCCGCAGCCTTAGCGATAACGCCAACAGTAAAGCTGGCGCCGATATGATGAGTTTTTATAATATAGCTGCTGAAAATGCTGCGACGCTGGTTATTGCCGTTGTAGGAAAAAAGTAAAATGAAACACTTGCCTTGTTTACCAAAACCAGTGTTTCAGATTTTTTGATGTCTAAATAAATACGGGAAATTCACTTTCCGTATTTTTATTCAGATAATTTGCGCTGCCAATAACAATAGCATCTTCAATGACACCCACGATTGGATCATAAAGTCCGGTCGTTTGTACTACACCTTTTCTCATATAAAAACTGGCAAAAGTTGAACCAAATGCGGCCACAGCGCCTATAAGCGCACCTTTAAATGCATTATTGCCATTTGCTTTAAAAATGCTGGCACCAGCAAGCGCTCCGGCGGAACATCTGAAAAAAACGCTCACAGGAACAATTCTGTTTCCAGCACCTGGCAATTTGTCTCCAATTAATTCACCAATTGCCAGGACTTTCAACACATTTGAAACAGTTGGCAATTGCATGAATTTTAATGGCGATTTTCCCAGTTCGGGTGAATATTGCTGGCTTAATATATGACTTGCTGTCGCAGGTGCCGAATTTGATCGCATTCCTGCCATGATCCCTAAATTGACTGCCTCGAATATCTGAGTTGATTCTTTCTGTTTCATAGTGTTATCTCGATTTTATTGACCTAATACAATATTAGTGCCAACCTAATATTTAATCCCAAACCTGATTCGCTGCGACTTTTAAAAATATTACGTCTATGTTTTTTAACATTTTTTAATACAATAGAAATATTCAAAATCCCGTTCCCAGAATATGTTTCACCTTTCTTTTCAACTGGCTCTTATGAAAAAATTGACTGTACTATTTCTATTTTTGGGGTTGACAACAATTGGTTTCGCCCAGGGAACGACTGAGAAAATCGGGTATGTCGACCAGCAGTTTATTATTGAAAACCTGCCCGAATTCAAAAAGCTTAATCAGGAAATCAGTGTAAAAAGTCAGCAGTATGAAAAAATCCTGAAAGGTAAATTTGATGAATATCAATCTAAATCCGCAGCATTTGAAAAGCTTGTCGCAGACAAATCCGAGCAAACTATCCTGCGCGATAAGGCGATGGAACTTGAAAATTTAAAAAAATCCTATGAAGATTTTGAAAGCAGCTCTATGACAGAACTTCAAAATTATTACAGTAAAAAGTTTACACCGATCAGGCAAAAAGTAAGTGAGGCAATTATTTTTGCCGGTCGCCAAAAAGGATATGCTTTTATTTTACGCATGGATTTAAATCCTGATGGCGGAGATATTTGGCCAGTAGTTTTGTACGCAAAAGATTCCACTTCCAATTTATCAAGAGATATTCTGAAAAACCTGGGAGTTGACAGCACGGCCGCGTCCACCAGAAAAACCGGAATGTCTCAAATGCTTAAACAAAAATAAGCTTAAATCGGCCAGCAGCCGGACTTGCCAGACTGGTCTTGTCCGGCTGTATTGTAAAATTTACCGGAATTTTACAAACCTGGATTAGCTGTTCAGTTCCAGATAAGTTGTCAGCTCAATGATATTATTTACACCGAGCTTCTCAAATATTTTAGATTTATAAGTACTTATAGAAGAAGCAGATAAGTTGATATGCTCACCAATTTCTTTTGTTGATAAACCTTTTGTCAATAACTTGGCGATTTCCACTTCTTTTACCGAAAGCTTATCCAATGCTTTGCTATCACTTCCTTTTGTATTAAAAAGAATTCCAAACATATTGTTCAACACAGCCGGGCTTGCATAAATTTTTGAATTTAGCACATACTCTACCGCCGTTTTAAACTCCTCACTTGATGCAGTTTTTGAAATGTATCCGTTAGCACCGGCTTTCAAAAACGGAAGAGCATACAAATGTTCTTCATAACTTGAACAAACCAGTATCAAAATGTTGGGCTGCTTCAATCTGACAGCTTCAACCATTCCGACTTTATCTCCGTGCGGGAGATTGATGTCCATTACAAGTAAATCAATAGTGTGTTTTTCCAGTAAATTCAACGCCTTTTTAAAATCTGCGGCTTTAAAAATAGTCGCATCAGGGATGGATTCCATTAGCATGGATTCAATTCCAATGATTAGCAAGGGGTGATCTTCTGCTATTAATACATTTTTCAAATTTAGAATAGAGTGTTTAGTTAAATCGTTAATGTAGAATTTCAACTACATCACACCAAATTTTTTAAATACATTACTGAAATAATTTACAAGAATACAAAATTAACTTTGGTGTTTTTAACTGTTGGCCGGATTACTTTTGTACCAGAAAAAAAACCGTAAAAGATTGATTTTAATCGGGGTAAATAGTTTTATCTACCCAATTACGGCCTGGATAACCACTTGATATAAAATATTAAGACAAATCCATACCAAAACTTCATTGACATAATCTTCTTGAAATTTAATTAGCACCGTTTCCAAACATTGTAATCAGGAATAAAATACCAGATTATACTGCCAGAAAAAATACAAGAAAATGATAATCGCTTCCATTGACAGACATCCCATTATTCGCAGAGGGCTTGGTCTATTCCTTCAGGAACAATTTGAAAATGCTGTTTTACTGGAATCCGAAAGTTATGACTCTTTTATAAAATCATTCGGTAGTCAAATTCCTGATCTTTTTATTCTTGGTTTTGCGGAGGAATCAAATATCTGTGAATCAGAAGTTGTCAGATTAGTGAAAGAAAGCATGCCGAATACGCCGGTGATCATTTATGATGGGGAACCCCGGTATGAGATGGCGGTGTACTCACTCGTTGCCGGCGCAAGTGCTTATCAGGTAAAAAACAGCTGCCCTACCGAGCTGGTAAAATGTATTGAATCCGTTATGCAGGGAAAAAGATACATGAGCGAAAATGTAATCGATATTTTGTTAAAGCAATGTATGAAAGCGACAATGGAAAAGGAAAAAATTGCTTTATTAAGTGAAGAAGAGCTGATAATAGCGTAATTTATTTGCCTAAGATTGCCCAGTAATGAAACTGCAAACATGCATAACAGCAAAATTTCAGCGATTAATAAATAAAGATTCAATTTTTATAAGAAGCTGGAAATGAAGAATGCGGTGCAGTTGTGCAACCTGATTCTTTCTTAATACGTCTGTTACGAAATTAAAATTGTGGAGTAAGTCGTCAACCTCCTGGTTCTGCCAGGAGCATTGATTTTAGAATTTGCTTCCCGTTTTAAATAAAGAAAATACACTTAAGAACGTTGAGTAAATTTTCAAACACCTGGCCCTGCCGGGTGTTTTGATTTTAATTTCAACATGTTTAATGAGCCGCAAATTTGCTTATCGTATTCTCACTTGTTTTTATCATAAAATAAAAGGCGGATCACAGACCCTGATTCTGTCTTTTCCGCACTCAATGTGATATTAAGCAGAATGGTAAGATCTTTCACAATCACCAGTCCCAAACCTTTATGATTCGGATAATCATAATTTCTAAGCCAGTCATCATAGGATTTATAAGAATGGTTGAGCCATTTTAAAATATCATCCGGAATTCCGCCTGCAGTATCACGAATTAAGATACTTTTCAAATCTCCATCCGCAACAGAAGAAATCGTGATTGTTGACAGACTAAGTTTCACAGCATTGTCGAGCAGATTCTGAACAACAACAGATAAAAGCTGGGCATCACTTTTAACTTTAAAATCCTCCGGCACCTGATTAATAATTTGTATTTCCCTATGATTTGCTGTTCCGGTAAGTATCTGTGACGAATGTTGAATAATCTCATAAACTGCAACCTCATCGATTTTCAGTTTGTCCCGGCTGCTGCTGGTTTGGCTTTTGATATAATTTAAAAGATTGCTCGTATGCGAACGGGCATAATTGATCGTATTAATGGTTTCTTCGCTCATCCTGGAAATAAAATAATCACTGGCATTATTCTTTTTCAAGCGATTTTGAATTTGAGAAAATGAATTGCTTATGTAGTGAAGCGGCGTCTGGATGTCATGATTTATGGCAGCCACGATCTGACGGCTGATATGATATTGTTTATAAAGATTTTTTTCTCTTTCTTTTTTAAGCAGATAAGAAGTTCTCAGCCTGAGAATTATCCAGAACAATAATATTGAAAGCAGGGTAACCAAAAACCGGAAAGTCGGTGTTTCGTACCAGGCCGGACATATATAGATTTTAAGCGTTTTTCCGGAAAAATTATTGATTCCGAATCCATTATATTTTCTTATTAAAAGATTATGTCTGCCCGACGATGTGTTAGGTATCTGAATATCAAAATCATTTGAAACCGGCAGCCAAACAGGATTTTTTCCTTCTTTCTGAAAAGAATATTCGATTCTGAGATTGTTGCGGTTATTAAAATATGGCGTAACAACCGAAACTTCCAATTGTCTGAAATCGTCCGGAACTTCAATTTCCGGCTTTTCCTGAACAGAATTTCCTTCGAGTTCTATCCGGTCGATATAAATATTTTTATCCGGAAGTTCCGGTTTTATTTTTTCAGGATTAAACCATACAAACCCATCCATGGACGGGAATGATATCGTGCGGTCCGCCAGCATCAGAGCACAGGGCTGGCATCCTCCGTTAAATTCGTTGGTCGCAAAACCATGTCTTTTGTCGTAATACAGATAATAAACAAATTGCTGTTTCTGATCCAAAAATCTCAGCAGGTCCATTTTTGAAACCTGAAAAAGTCCTTTATTAGTAGTAATCCAGAAAAAGCCGTTTTTATCTTCAACAATACAATGAGACGTAGCCAAAAAACGGTTTTTATCCAGCGGAAGCTTGGTAATTTTATTCCCTTTCAAATGAAATAAACCATCTCCATAAGTCGTAACCCAAGTGTCCCCTTTCGAATAATAAAGACTTCTGATATTGGCCTGTTCGATTCCCTTTAAAGATTCCAGATGTTTTGATTGAATATTAAATTTGAAAAGTCCCTTTGTCGTTCCCAGAAGTAAATCATGTCCGGGAAGTCTTAACATGCAGGTAATTTCACCAAATGAGCCTCTGAATAATACTTTGGGAACCGAATTTTGATCCAGCGTATTCAAGAAAAATAAAACATCCCTGGTTCCGCCGATCCATAAAGTATCATGATTGTCAACATAAAGCGCTTTAAACTTTTCCTGCATTGGATAGACCATCAGTTTCTTTTTTCCGGTTTTATCCATTTTAGTAAGCGCAACTGAACTTCCGATCCAGAATGAACTGTCCCTATTCATCGCCAGGAAGTATCTTGAATCATCTTCGACGAAAATCGGTAAGTTAAAAATATCCCTTCCTGTTGAAGATTTATCAAACAAAAAACCTTGCGAAGAAAGGACTCCATTGTTCCCAACTGGTTTCTGCGCATAAAATACATTATCCCTTCCTTTGACGTCAAATTTTTTCGCTTCAAAATTTTTGCGTCTCAGCACAAATAAACCATTCGTATTGCTTCCCAGGAATAAATATCCCGGCTCTTCGTCGTAGTAGGCCGTGGAAATATTAAACTCGTCAAAATCAAAATCCCTCAAAATAAGTCGCGTGCTAAGAACCGAACTATTTTCTGATCTTGTTAAAGAATAAAACTTTTTATTGAAATACACATGAGCCTTTTGTGAAATATTATTCCAGAACAATTTGCAATCGGTCCGATTATTTGAAAACAGCACATCATTAGCAATATCGCCTTCAAGCCGGATATTTTTATTAGCTGATCCCGGTTTCAAATTTACAAACCGTCCATTTGGCAATGTTGCATAGGGATGCGAATCGATTAAGAAAACCTCTTTAAATTTGCCGTGAACCGATGACTGCTTTTTATTTTTTATAAAAAATTCAACCTTATCTAAAAACCAGACATAATATGTATTGCTTCCTGCCGGGATCAAGAAAGGATTGCGGTCTACCGGAAGTGGAAAACGGTATGGAAGGCTTTGTATAAAATCGGTTTTACCTTTAAAACCATTTATAGATGGCGTATTCGGAGTATTATATCTAAAAGTGCTGGTATCTACTCCTACATGGCCACCGGCAACGATTTTTATAATGTCACCACGCTCGCCAAGTGCTGCGAATTCTCTGTTTTTTACCGTATAATTTTTCGTAAAAGGAATAAATCCGCCTATTCTGTTACTTAAAATAGGGATTTCCGATTTATTAAAAGTGTAAAACTTTTGACCGTCAAATCTGACCAGACCGTCTTCGGTACCCAGCCACAAAAAATTCCATCTTCCTTTAACAATCGCTTTTATGCTGTTTTGCGGCAGCCCGTTTTCATCCGTATAATGCACAATGAAAAAGTCAGGATTTTTAATTTCCTGTGCATATATTTCGGGTATCTGTATTAGACAGAAAAATAACAGGATTAATCTTTTCAACAACATAATACCGCCGTGTGTATGCGTAATTTCCAAATGTAACTACAAATGCTGATCGTGTTAGCGACACTACTGCTAATTTAGATTTATAGAACGATAATCGGGCACGTTGTCTTCATTTTCTGTAATTTTTTTAATAAATCTTATAAATACAAAGCGGATATCGGTCATAGGCAGGTGTGTTATGAAATTAAAAAATCGATTAAACCAATCAGCATATACGCAGTTGACACGTTTTTTGCCTAACTTTTAGAATGCTAAAATTGATTATTAAAAAAACCCATATAAAATTGCATGAAAGCTTACAGGCTATTTACGACAACTGACGGAGCCTCTGCTTTTCAGAAAGGTCAGGTAAAAAACTGGAACCAGGTTCAGGCCGAATATTTTTTCTTTCAGGAAGATCCACCAGAAAGACGTGGTTTTGACTGGCATCCCGCACCTAGGGCACAGTATGTAATTACGCTTCGCGGAACAATAGAATTCACAGTTTCAAATGGTACTTCTTTCATCATGAAACCTGGTGATGTGCTGATTGCTCAGGATATGGCCAGCACGGGACATAAGTGGCGTATGCTTGGTGAAGACAGCTGGGCAAGAACTTACATTGTGCTCAAAGATGGAGAAAATGACGGTTTTGAGCCAGAAGCATAAACGTAAATAGCCGCCAGGAATGGCGGCTATTTGTACAAATCCTGTTCGAAAAATCATTCCGGAGCGGCTGCTGTTGTTTTTTGAATAATCGGCCAGACACCAGGAGTTGGAACGCTGACACCTTTTGTCAGACCTCTTGTGGCATTATCTGGTCCGAAATAATACATTGGCCAGCCTTTGTATGTCATCTGTTTTTTACCAAAAACATCAATGGTAGAAAAAAGCGTTTTATCCAGCGCGGAAGGAACATCTTTCCAGTCGGTAACCCAGATAGGCCAGGTCGCGTCGTTGCTGAAATCTGATTTTGTGTAATTGTTTTTGTTCTTTTTGTCTTTTGCAAAAGCATACAAAGTACGACCCGTTGCATCTACAAAATACTGCGTGTCACCTGTTCCCTCTTTCGAATCAGCGGTGTAATTTTTACCATCATTTCCAACAAGCTGCGTGTTTGCCAGCATAATGGAATAAGATTTTTTGGCCACAATCCAGACATTTCCCACATTTTCTCCTTTAACATCGCCTGCGGCAGCATCCGGAGCATAGTAGTACAACGGCCAGCCTTTGAAAGTCGTCTGCGTTTTTCCATCGGCTCTTGTAATCGAACCAAAATCAGAGGCTACTAGTCCGGTATCCAGTTTCGGAGTAGCGGCGGCAGAAAATATCGGCCACACATCAAGACAGCCACCGGTACATGCCGAAGTTCCATTCACATCTTTTGTGAAAAAGTACAGCGTTTTGCCTTTCTGATCCACAAGTACATTTCCATACAAGGCTGTTGATTTTTGAGCAACATCAAAGGTCGGAACTGGCGGAACAACTACCGGAGCATCGTCGTCATCGGAACTGCATGACCAACCTGCCACTGCCAGACATCCCATCATTACAACAGAACGAATTAAACTTTTAGCTTTCATATAAAATTTGTTAGGGGTAAGTATTGGTTTTGTAGCCAATACGGGCAGATCTTCTGTCAGGTTGCGTGACTTTAAAAAGAAGATCTATAATTTTCTCCCGGCACAAATTTGAAAGCCTATGAAATCAGGAATTTAAGCGCATTCAGCATTCTTTTAAATTCTGGCTGATAATCAGCAGAAATGGTTATAATATTCTCAGTATCAGGATGTGAAAATTTTATTTCCCGCGCGTGCAAAAGCATGGAATCCATTTCAAAATGTTCCTTGAAAAATTTGTTCTGTTTGTTGCAGCCATGCGGCCTGTCGCCGATGATCGGATGAAAAATATGCGCCATGTGTTTTCTCAATTGATGCATTCTGCCGGTAGTCGGATGCAGATCTACAAGCGAATATCTGCTGGTTGGATGTTTTCCAAAAGGCAAATCCAGCTCAGTTTTCTGTAAGGTTTCAAAAGCAGTAAATGCATCCTGAACTACGCCGTCATCACGTTTCAGGGGATAGTCAATTTCCAGATAATCGGGTGTAAATCCCCTAACAATAGCACTATAATGTTTTTCAACTTTTCCATCCTGAAACTGCATTTGCATCAGGCTGTTCATCCGGTCATTCAGGGCAAAAAGAAGGACTCCGGACGTTTTACGATCCAGTCTGTGAACAGGATAAACTTTCTGTCCAATCTGATCACGAAGGATTTGTACAGCAAATTCAGATGTATCCGCAGCTATGAAAGAGCGATGGACAAGAAGTCCATGGGGTTTATTGATCGCTATTAGGTCTGCGTCCCTGTAAATAATTTCCAGCACCGGAACAGGTGTCGGAACGGATAAAATGAGATCGTCTATGACAAAAAAATATTAAAAAATGGAAAGATCCTTGTCCGTTTTTGATGTCAAAACTACATATGCATTTGGCTTAATACCAAGAAGATAAGGGAACATTTTCAGAAAAAACATTTTCAGTTTTACAATATAAAAACCTGTCTTGTTATTTTCATAAAGCGGCTTTAAAACATCATCCTGAAAAAGATAACATTTGTCTTTTACGATCTCGAAGTTTTCGGACAACAAAAGAAAACGAAAAAGACCTGGAGTATAAATATTGATATGCCCGTAAGCCAGAAAATGTTTTATTTTTTTATCAACGTAAAACGAAAAATCGATCGGCACTTCAAAAATCTGGTTTTTGGAAACCCTTTTTATTTCACGAAGCAATATTCTTTCGTGCTCAACATGCTCCATCACGTGTGAGCATATCACCAGGTCAAAGTGATTATCAGGATAAGGAATTTTGTATCCGTCAAAAAGAAGAACATCTTTTAAATGCTCAATATTTTTTGACTTGATCATTTCAATACCACTTTCAGAAATTTCTACACAATTCAGATTCTTGGAAAAATCCCATTTCGATAACCAGTAAAGAATGCTTCCCTCTCCCGCTCCTACTTCCAGAACGTTTTCAAATTTTATGTTTTTGGCTAGTTCGATGATATTCTGCGCCTTGTATTTGGCACCCATCGTTCGCCAGGCAACCGATTTTTCGTCGTACTGGGAAGAATAAGAATCTTTTACTTTTTCTGATACATTCATTCTGAAAATGTCTTATGATATCGCTGGAATCAAAGGGTATTTATTCTGCAAAGTAAATCATAATTGTTTCAATATAATCAAAACAATGACATCACTTTCTCAGCTATCTTTCTTGTTGTACCGCACCCTGAACCTGATAATTGCCCAAAGAACCAGATAAAGCATACCCAAAAGCAGACCAATTTCAAGACTGATCACAAGTGCTGTTCTATCGAGCATACTTTTCAGCAAATTGTCGAGAATAACACGCGGATCGTGAATAATGTCCCAGCTGTTCATACGCCTCACGCGGCCAAGATAAACACCGAACCCTGCCAGAGGTAAGCTTGCCAGAAGAAAAGTAGTACTTACAGATTTTCTGAAAACCCTGCGCCACGTCTGATGTATCCAGTACAGCGAAACAAGACCATTAAAAAGGCTCACCTCGGCGTAACAAAATAACATAATGGTATCATGCCAGGTCAGATCACGCGTTAAGTCGATACTCAAATGCGAAATATCGGTGATCATGTAAGGCGCATTGGGAAAAAATGCAAGCCAGAAAAGACTGGAAAGAACGACTAAAAAGTGAAGATGCCCAAACCGTCTGGTAACATTATTGATAAAAAATGCAGTCATTAAAGGTATCCAGCTCAGAAAAAGATTCCAGTCCATGGAAAAGTCAACCGGAGCATTAAAAAGGATACGAACAAGGTGAAAAAAGACCGCCAAGAGACTTAAAACCAACAGTAAGAGCAGTGGATAAAGTCCCTCCATTGAAATAATAGGAGGATCTGCTATACTAAAACGATAATTTTTCCACCATTGAAGGATACGTTCCAAGTGTATTTAATTTAAGTTTTTCATAACGTCTACAAACAGCCTGAATTAGCCGGAGTGTAAGAAAAAAATTAAAAAAATTATACCGTCAGAAATTTCAATGACCTATAAACCGTACTATTTTTTCAAGATTTCATCCTTAAAATCTGTCTATTTCCTGTTTAATAAACGCAAGATAAGGCTGATTACGTTTGCAAAGGACTTTTTTTGTCATTCTTTTGCTTCGGTCTTCTGCTTTTTGATGCGCCTCCCTGATTCTTACGGGTTCCCTGAGAACTTTTGTTCCGGGGAGCTGAATTACGAAATTTAGCCGGATCGAACTTGGGTGCTTCACCCAATCCGAGCTCTTCTGTCACCGATTGTTTATCTACTTCTTTCTCAAAAAGCTTCTCGATCTTCAAAACATATTTCTGATCGTGCTCATTGATAAACGTAATAGCAGTTCCCTTTGATTCTGCACGGGCTGTACGGCCGATACGATGAACGTAGTCTTCCGGATCGCGCGGCACATCATAGTTTACCACGTGGCTTAAATTGTCGATATCGATTCCTCGTGACAATACGTCCGTTGCAACCAACACCGGAAAAGTCCTATTTTTAAAATCACGCAATACAATTTCTCTGTCTGCCTGATCTGAGTCCGAGGAAATTCCGCGTGCCTCCAAACCGAGTTTTCTCAATGCACGTACAATAGGCTCGACGGTGGATTTTCTGGAAGTAAACAAAACCATACTGGTATTTTGCACTTGCGAAAGCAAATGAGCCAGCAAAGGCAATTTTTGTTCATCCGTTGTCATATAAAATTGCTGGTCAATTCGCTCGGCTGGTCTTGAAACTGCCAGACG
Organism: Dyadobacter subterraneus; assembly: GCF_015221875.1. Taxonomy (NCBI): domain Bacteria; kingdom Pseudomonadati; phylum Bacteroidota; class Cytophagia; order Cytophagales; family Spirosomataceae; genus Dyadobacter; species Dyadobacter subterraneus. Next base: position 1,468,993 of record NZ_JACYGY010000001.1, on the reverse strand, counting down.
AACTTCCTCCGGTTTTTGAAGAATCCTTTTTGCCAGTTCTCCGATTTTTGGAGGCATGGTTGCCGAAAACATCAAAGTCTGACGTTTCGCAGGCAAAAAGCTCATAATTTTAAGAATATCACTTAAAAAACCCATGTCCAGCATTCTGTCTGCCTCATCCAATACCAAATGTCGGATAGACCCAAAACTTACATAACCGAGCTGCAAATGGGCAATTAACCGGCCCGGTGTAGCAATGATAATATCGGCTCCCTGCGTTAAAGCACGTTTTTGCTGATCCCATTCCGGACCTTTATTACCGCCATAAACAGCAATACTTGTGGCACCGACAAAATAACCAAGACCCTGAATCTGCTGGTCAATTTGCTGGGCCAGTTCACGTGTTGGTACCAAAACAAGCGCTCCAATTTGTCCCATCGGGCTCGTCGCAATTTTATCAAGTATAGGAATAAGATAAGCTGCCGTTTTTCCGGTACCTGTTTGAGCACATGCCAGAAGATCTTTTCCTGCTAAAATATAAGGGATGGCCTGCTCCTGAATCGGGGTAGCCTGTTGGTAATTCATAGAATCCACGGCGTTAAGTACGTCTTCGTGGAGTTCAAATTCGTTGAAATTCAAAATTCAGCTTTTTAAGCCAAAACCTTCAAGTTTTTACTGCTTGTTCGGTTTTAACAGTTGTATAAAATATGAAGCTGACTTTTAATTTCGCTAGTCAGCAAACCGCTTGATTATAAACAAAGATACTCAATAAAGTTGTAAAAATGACAATTGCAGCAACTGACTGAAAATCAGATAAATTACCTGAAATTTTATAATTCTTCTTTTTCAACACTGTTAAATAGAGGGCTTTGACTTGTAAGACTGACGCTAATTTTCTAAATGTTTTTTCTTTATAAAGGCAAGAAACCAGGCTCCCCAAAGAATAGCCAATGCACCAAAACCTGAAAGTGCCGATCGTTGTACATCATGATGCAATGCGGCGGCACGAATCAGCATTCCAAAAAATATAACGGTGCTAACAACCAGTATGTTCAATGCCCATTTACTCTCAAAAGGTGACGGTTTTCTGGTGATAGGCACACTGCTGGTCTTACCATATTCAATAAGTACTTTTTCCAGCTCGTTACAAAAAGCATAAAACAAATCTGATTTGCAGAAATGATCATTCGCAAAGATTTTAAGCTTAGGTTGGTTGCGCAAATTCAATACCAGCCTCGTTCCATTTCCATATTGTACTTCAAAAGTTTTTATTTTCTCAAAAGGAATAATATGTTCAACGCCATCAAGATTCATTTCCAGGACATTTTCCTTGATTGAAGCCTCTCCTCTTTTTTTATACATATCGATACAAAAAATCATCGAAAATATTGGAATACAAAGTGGCAGCACAACTTTAAGAGGTATGCCAAAAATTGAACCAAGATCAGGAAGCTTGGTTGAAATTAGCAGCCCCAATAAAAAACTCGATAAAAAGATAGTAACCAGTGTTTTATTGATGGTGTACTCAAATCGAAAGTTTTTCATTTTTCATAAGCTGGAAATGGGATAAAACCGATCATAAAGACAAATAATTAAATATAAATCAATAACCATCAATGCAGGAAATTATTTTAGGTATCCAACTAATTTGAAAATTCCTTGAAACCAACAGAACAGGCTCACCCTGAAATAATACTTAAATTTATTAAATCACCCCAAATCGATATATTTGCAAAAATTAAAAGACCATGGACTTAAAAAAAATAGAACGAATTTCAAAAGCGTTGGGCGATCCTTACCGTTTGAAAATCATGGAGGCGATTAACAAGGAACAGACATGGCTGCAATGCTCAACGATACTTGAAATGTTTAATTTGGCTCAATCAACCGTTTCCCATCACCTGAAGCAATTATCTGATGCCGATCTTTTGATTACAGAAAAAGACGGCCGTAACACAAAATATATAGTGAATAAGGATGTTTTCAGTTCTTATATCGATTACCTGAATTCTTTCAAGGAATAAATGGTCAGCAGCGAATTATTTGCCAGCCAGCTGAATTTTCAAATTATTTTCAAAAGAGACAAGATACTTAAAAGTATTTTGTCTCTTTTTTTGTTGCAACTACATTACCCTCTTATAACGGGAAGCGATTGAATTATCATTTTCACATTTTACAACAAAATGGATAAAATAAAAATTGCGGTTCTGGACGACTATCAGAACGCTGCTTTACAAATGGCAGATTGGACGGCCCTTGAAAAAGTTTCTGAAATAACTGTTTTCAACAATCATTTATTTGGACAGGAGGAAATTGTTCAACGTTTAAAACCTTTTGATGTGATTTGCCTGATGCGGGAAAGAACGCCCGTCAGCCGTGAATTACTTTCGAAACTTCCGAATCTTAAACTTATCGTTTCAACAGGTTTCCGAAATGCTTCTATTGATTCCTCTGCGGTTAATGAGCTTGGTATCCAGCTGGAAAATACAGGATATATTGGCAGCGGCGCACCAGAATTAACCTGGGCATTGCTCATGGCCATAGCCCGGAAAATCCCACAGGAAAATGCTTCCGTAAAAAATGGAGGCTGGCAAAACACAATCGGTACCGATTTAAAAGGCAAAACAATTGGAATCATTGGACTGGGAAATATTGGAGACAAAATTGCGTCCATAGCACATGTTTTTGACATGAACGTAATTGCCTGGAGTGAAAATCTGACCGAAGAAAAAGCCGAAGCAAATGGCGCAAAATTAGTTTCAAAGGCATATCTTTTTCAAAACGCTGATTTTGTAACCGTGCATCTTGTGTTGAGTGAACGGTCAAAAGGAATAATCGGCGCCGCAGATCTTGCCCTGATGAAACCATCTGCATATCTGATTAACACCTCTCGTGGACCGCTTATTGATGAAAATGCACTGATTGATGCATTGAAACAAAACAAAATTGCGGGAGCTGCGCTTGATGTTTTTGAAACAGAACCGCTGCCGGCAGACCATCCTTTCCGGACGCTAGATAATGTACTCGCCACTCCGCATATTGGTTATGTTACAGAAGACACTTATAAATTATTTTTTGAGGACACAGTAAAAATTATTGAGAACTGGATTGCGAAAAAAAATAGTTAAAAAAGAAATCCCGCATTTTACCGATGCGGGATTTCTTTTTATTTTAAAGCAGCGAAACCAGTTTTTCAGAGGCGCTCTGAATCTTGATTTCCTTAATCAAGGTTTGTTTTTTGCTATACAATTCGAAGTAGTAAACACCGTCGCCCAAATCATTCATGTCAAATTGTCTGCGATATTTCGAACCTTTATCATCATTTGTTTCGGTATAATAAATTTTCCCGTCTTTTCCGGTAAGCAGTATCCGCAATCTGGCATCCGTGTTTTTATCAACAACAAGCTTCACTTTATTCGTATTTGGCACTTTGAACAAATAAGCATCAAAAGCTTTTTTTGACGTTTCTTCTTTTTGGGGATTTTCCTTTTTATCGGAAGTCTCGGAAGTAAACGAACTTAGAGACAGGGCCAGCGCAAGTACACATGGCAGGATTAAAGTGTTTGAAATTTTCATGGCTATGTAATTTATGGTTAAACAATGTTTTTACATCATTACACCTATGTAGAAAAAGGTCATACCAAATTTAATTTGCCATCAACACCAAGCCCTAAAATAAATGTAACTAACTAACAGCAAGTGACTTATAAACAAAAAAGTCAATTTCTATACAAATTTTAAATGTTCATATTCGAACATTTTTTATTAAAACTGTGCGTTTCCATCCAAAATAATCCGGTCCAAAATTTAGGAATATTCTTGAACGCTTAACCTTGTCAGAATCTTTCTTTTTGTTGAAAACCAAAAGAATTTCAAATGTTGATTTTCACGGGTACAATATTGGTATCAAACTTAACCGGCATTGAAAAATGCCCGACAATTAAATTTTGCCAATCAAAAAGACCAGACAATTACTTCAATCAACCGGCTATTAATGGATCATTTATTCTCATCTCAGTTATACCAAAAAATAGCTCAAAATGCGGCGCATATTGATCACGAAGGTTGCTTTCCCGAGCAGGAGTTTAAATTAATAGCAGAAGCGGGTTTGCTTGAAATCGTACTTCCCAGCCATTCACTGGATTTTAGTCAACGGAAAAATCATGGACTGTTAATGCTTTTAAAGGCAATCGGCAAGGCAAGTCTGCCCGTTGGCAGAATTTACGAGGGACATATCAACGCGCTTTATCTGATTTATTTATTTGGTAAAACAGAACAAAAACAAAGGTGGTTTGCCGATGTGATCCTGGGAAAAAAAATGTTCAGCGTCTGGAATACACAGGATATGGAAGGGGTTCGGATTTATGATCTTGGAAATGGCAAGTACAGATTGCAGGGCTGTAAAACTTTTTGTTCTGGCGCTTCAAGGATAGCCAGGCCGCTTGTAACCGGTGAATTGGTTTCGGCGAGGAAAAAAGGCTGGCAAATGGTTATTATCCCAACCGAAAAAGTAAAAGAAATCAAGATGGACAACAGTTTCTGGAAACCGCTCGGAATGAGGGCTTCTGCCAGTTTCAGAATGGATTTTTCAGGAATTGAAATCAGTGAAAACGATTTGCTTGGTTTACCGGATGCCTATTATCAACAACCGCATTTCAGCGGCGGAGCACTTCGTTTTGCGGCTGTGCAGCTTGGAGGTGCAGAGGCTTTACTGGACGAAACGCACAAGTTTCTAAGAGGATTAAAACGTACTGATGATCCTTTTCAGCGCGCACGCATCGCGGAAATCGCCTATCTGACGGAAACCGGAAACCTATGGATTAAACAGGCAGGGCTAAAAACTGATGATTCAACAGAAAACCCTGAGGCAATAGCGCAGTTACTAGCCTACGTTAATATGACCAGGACTATGGTAGAAGAAATCTGTCTTCGCAGTATGCAGCTTGCAGAACGTTCTGTTGGCGCACGCGGACTAATGCGGCCCAATCCGATGGAACGTATTCATAGGGATCTCACAACTTATCTCAGACAACCCGCGCCTGATGCAACGCTCACGGCTATTGGTGAATATGTGTTAAAGCAGGAAAGTACGACCGGGATCTGGGACAGTTTGTCAAAAAAAAGCTCTTAAATATCAGGTGATTTTCAAAATGGCAAGAGCAACGTTATTTACGTTCAATGTGAGTCTGACCTCCATATGCCCTGATTTTTCAATTTGAAACATGTCAATCTCTCCTGAAAGCGTATCCCAAACGTGAATTTTATATAATCCATCTTCCAGGCCGGGAATCTGAATGGTAAGAGAAACTTTCTTCGGATTGGGCTGTACAATTTTATTTCTTCCTGTTTTTTCCTTCTTCAAAAGCCAGACGATCCCCTGTGTATGATCACCACATCCAAAAACTTCAAAATGTGAATCAGAAATTTCAATCTCCGAATTTAAATTTTCTCTTCTGAAAGTTTTCCAGTTTATCATTTTTATAAATTCTGCCATATTCCGCTGCGCACGCCGCATTCCGTGCGTAAGTACATGTGGTTGACGGTAAGGCCAGCGCATTCCGCCGCCCACTGCGCCCGACGACAAATGTGCCCACTGCATATGCAAAAAGTATTGATCATCAAATAATTCCGGCAGATTTCGTTTTCTTCGGTAATGATCAATCGGACCATGTTCGCTGTCAAAAAAAGGTCTTTCTGCCGGCAAATGTGCGAGTGCATCCCGAACCATTTCTCCGGTAGTAATTGCGGCGTATATGGCGTTTTTAGGATTGTTAATTGTACCTGTTTCGTAAAAATGAGTACTGGCAAAGTCAAGTTCAGGATGCCTGAAAATCAGGTCTTTCATTTGATAACGCTCAATTAACGGCGCAAAAACAGAGACAGTTTGTGGGTGTGTTTTGCCATAAAGCCGCTTTTCCAAAGTTCTGACATGAACACTGAGTTCTGTAATAAATTCATATAGACCATCCGTTTTCCCAAGCGCATGTGCAGGGTTGATTTCATTCCATAGATCCCATGCAAATAAAACCCCGCTGCTCCCCCACCTTTCCGTCACAAATGTTAGCCTGTTTTTGATCGCATCCAGCGTTTCTGGAGAAGTCAGCCATTGCGATTTTCTTTTACATGGACCTCCGTTGGCTGCGTTGTATGGATGCTGTTTCCAGCGCCTGTCCATCCAGAAAGTATCAAAAGGAGTAATTAAAATCCGAAGTTTATATTTTTCACACAATGCAAATAAATCATCCCAAAGCTGGATCATATTAGGTTGAAACCGACCTGCGGGACGTTCAAAATAACGGTTTTCTGTCTGACAATATTCCAGCATAACACGCAGACAATTCACTCCGTGAGCAGCCAGAAAGGCGAAATGACCTTCAACGGCTCTTATATTTTTTCTTTTGAATAAACCTTCCAGATCCGGCCAGGTAATCGCATCATTTTGTCCGATGGGCGTCCAGTCGCTGCCATTTTCATCCACGAAATATGGAGAATCCTGACTTAATCGAATCCAGGGCAACTTTTCACCTTCTTCATTTTCAATAATCATAAATTAAATTTTTCATTCCGGCGAATCTCCGTTTGAATTTGGAACGGTTTTTTCTAATGTGAGTAACTGTAAAAACACAGAAGGATATTAAATCTGCGTGCCATCAGGAGTAGAATAATTTCAAAAATATTAAAAAACGGATCGATAAATAATATGGAAAATCTCGACAATGTAATTATTCATGCGGCCCGTCTTGGGAATGTTGATGTTTTAAAAGAACTCGTTGCGCGTAATACGGACGTGAATGCAAGAGATGAAAAAGGGTATACGCCTTTGATCATAGCCTGTTACAACAACCAGTTTGAAGCGGCTAAATATCTCCTTGAATCAGGTGCCGATGTGAATGCTCAGGACTATGGTGGAAATACGGCCTTGATGGGCGTTTCATTTAAAGGTTATAAACATATCGCAGAACTTTTAATCCAAAACGGAGCCGACCTGGATCTGCAACATGGCAACGGGGGAACGGCATTGATGTTTGCCGCTATGTTTGGAAGAAACGAGCTTGTGAAATTGCTTATTGATAGCGGTGCAGATATTTCGATACTCGACACGCGCGGACTTTCCGTATTTGATCTGGCCGCTCAACAGGGAAATGAAGCTGCCATCGAAATTCTCGAACAAGTCAGATAAAACATTTGAAAAGACTCAGTGATTATCTCATTTTAAGGCTTTTATTACCCAACCTTAAAAAACTTGTCAAAACAGTTATTGGCAGTTATTTATTAAGATGAAAATTTTAAAAAAAAGAAAGACCATCCGGGAATAATTCCTGATGGTCTTTCTTTTTACATCCATTGAAAAAAGGATATCCAATTAATTTGATTTGTCATTTTTGTCATGGCCTTCCAGTTTTACAAGTTTGTTATAAACCCCTAAAAGAAGAAATGGTGACGCCCATTGACCTACAAAAAGCGCTGTGTGCTTGCGTCCCATGATTTTCAATGTCAATGATGCGCCGATAGCTACAAAAGAAGCCCACAAAAATATGTCTGACGGCAACTTTGCAGTTTGCTCTTCAATGGCTTTGGCTACTTTACCTTCTTCATGTTCCGGATTGAATTCGTTTTTCATAAAATGACCGTTTTGTTGATGAAATGATTTTTGTTAATTGTGAAGGTTCTTATAATAACTATTCCATCTGTTAAAGGAATTTCTTCATTCCCGATTTCCCACGCTTCCCTTCTCAAAATGAGAAATCTTTAAGTCTAAAAAACTTCCGGACAAATCTTCCATTCTATAAATCAGCAACACAATTCACTTTTCGCGCGTAAAGGTTTGTGATCAGGTATTTTTCAAACTGGTCAAATAATCACTTTTATCACACAACCCGGAATACTACTCAGACATCAATTATCTTATGAAAAAAGTAAAACATTCTCTATTAACATTTTGCAGTGCACGCAGGATTTTGCTCACTGCGGCCAGTTTTTTTCTGATCTTTTCAATTATTTCCTGTTCCAAAGGAGAGGAAGATATTACTACCGGAGGCAGTAACGAAACAGGCGGAACAATAAGTATTGATACTGTTTCCACAACCACCGCAGCCGCAGAGGGGAATACAGATGTTGCCTACAATGAAGATGATCTTATTGCAAATTCTACATTCTCATCGGTTGTCAAAATCGCGTTTGGAACTACGGTTGAAATCACAAATCCACTTTCTGCCGGCGGTGTTACTGTGACAGAAAGTAATGGCGACGTAATCGTGACATCCACAGTATCGGAAGTTGAATATGTTTTGTCCGGAACAACTACGAACGGATCTGTAAAAATTTACAGCGACAAAAAATTCAAATTGACCTTGAATGGCGTAAATATTACAAATTCTGACGGACCGGCGATTAACATCCAGTCGGGTAAAAGGGCGTTTGTCGTGTTAACAGATAATACCACAAATTCATTGACAGATGGTACAACTTACGCCACCAGTACCGAAGACATGAAGGGAACATTTTTTAGTGAAGGACAACTAATATTTTCCGGAAGCGGGAGCCTTGCCATCAAGGGAAACAATAAACATGGCATTTGCAGTGACGATTACGTCCGTATGATCAGCGGCGCGATAACAATTTCAAGCGCAAAATCAGACGGAATTCATACCAACGAAGCCTTTATTGCTGACGGAGGTTTAGTTACTGTGACTGCTTCCGGCGACGGTATTCAGGTTGAAGAAGGTTACATTGTGATCAACAATGGCACATTTAATGTTACCGCAGCCGACAAGGCAATTTCTGCTGCCTGGGACACTGACACCACCATTGACCCTTATATAGTGATCAACGGAGGAACAATTAATGTAAGTTCCACGGCGGGTGAAGGTATCGAAAGCAAGAGTATTTTAACAATAAACGGCGGATCGATCACAGCCAAAACTTACGACGACGGGCTTAATGCTACAACATTTATTTATATCAACGGAGGAAATCACTATATATACAGTACTTCAAACGACGCGATAGATTCCAATGGAAAACTAACCGTTACAGGAGGAAAAACAATTGCTGTCGGTGCCGCATCACCTGAGGAAGGTTTTGACTGCGACCAGAATACTTTCAAAGTTACCGGCGGTATTTTGGTTGGCGTAGCCGGGGCAACCAGCTCACCAACAGCCAGTGTCAGCACGCAGCCTTCTGTAATTTTGGGTGGCGGGACAAGCGGCCAGATTATTCATATTGAATCCAGCGATGCGGCAGAAGCATTAACCTTTCTGATCCCGAAAACCTACACGACGATGTTATTTTCAAGTCCAAAATTGAAGTCAAATGTAACTTACACTGTTTACACTGGCGGAAGTGTTGCTGACGGAACCGACTTCAACGGATTATATACCAGCGGCACTTACACAGCCGGAACACAATCAAGCACATTCACAACCAGCAGTATGGTAACAAAATCCGGAGGATCAACCGGTCCGGGCGGCAGATAGATAGTAGAATTTCGATTTTATAGCCATGTAGCTTTAAAAACTACATGGCTATTTTTATATGGAATATTCAAAGCATTAATTCATTACTTCACGAAATAGTTTTTTAATTACGTCTGTCTCGCTTGCATACATCGTTTTCTTTTTTGTACCAAAATACAACGTGTTTGTCAATTCCTTTTTGCCATTCCATAGAATTTTTACTAAACCACTTTCTACTTCTTTTTTACAAAGGAAATCCGGAATAATCGCCAGGCCTTTTCCACTGCTCAGGCAACGAACGATTGAATTCAAATTGGGCACAATGTAATTTGGTCTGAAATCCGGATATTTATTAAAATTCAGTTGCCAGAATCTTCTGAGATGTTCCATATCACCCGTAGTTCCATACCATTTCTGCTGTTTCAGCCACGCTTCCAAAATATCTAAATCCCCATCGGCTAAGAAGGCATTAAAAACGTGATCATCAATTTCACTTCCTCCCACCATCACAATCGTTTCTGAGGAAAATGCCTCATGATCAATTTCTGTGCTCGTGCCCTTTTGGGGCGTAATGATCAGATCCAGAATTCCTTTTTCCAGATTTTCCAGCATCTCGGGATACTGGCCAAACTGAATAATTACATTGAAGGGCAAACTTGAAATGTACTGTTCCAAAGTAATCTGAAAAGTTTCAAAACACATCCCTACACTGATCGTAGGCGTTTGTTTTTCTGTACTTTTCTGAAAATTCTTTTCCGCCTCTTCGAGCTTGATAAGTGGCTCAATAATAGCATTATAGAAAACTTTCCCTTTCTCAGTCGGAATCATTTTCCGGGCTGTCCTATCGAATAATTTATAACCGACATAACTTTCCAAAGAGCTCAAATGCAGGCTGACGCCGGGTTGAGAAATAAACAAAGTCTGGGCTGCTCCGGTTAGTGTCCCGGTGGAATATATCGCTTTAAATGTCCTGTACCACTCCAAATTAACCATAATGTCATCTATCAGTTAAATAATACCAACCTATAAAAGTACTTATTTTTATGATAATTCTTTTCACTGCAATTTTGTAAAACAATCAGGGAAACGGCAGGAGTATCTTTTATTCAAAAGCCAAAACTGATTCTTTTTATCCAACAAAAAACACTTTTCATTTCTATAATGGAATGATAAAAAAGTAAAAACATGGAATACAGAAAATTAGGGACAAGCGATTTAAACTTATCTGCCATCACATACGGAGCATTTGCCATTGGCGGTTCCATGTGGGGTGGAAATGAAAAACAGGATTCAATTGACGCCATTCATGCATCTCTGGATCATGGTGTAACCAGTATTGACACAGCTCCGTTTTACGGATTCGGACTTAGTGAAGAATTAATTGGCGAAGCAATAAAAGGTCGTGATCGCTCTAAAATACAGATCCTGACAAAATTCGGACTGGTTTGGGATAAGAGCAACAATGGAAAAGGTGAGCATTTTTTTGACGCGGCAGATGACCAGGGAAACACTATTCCGGTTTTTAAATTCGCGTCAAAAGAAAATATCATCAAAGAAATAGAAGAAAGTCTGAAACGTCTGGGAACGGATTATATTGATCTTTTACAAATTCACTGGCCGGATGCAACTACTCCTATTTCGGAAACGATGGAAGCCATGGAACTGCTGATCCAGCAAGGAAAAATTAAAGCGGCCGGTGTTTGTAATTATGATCTTTCACAAATGCAAACCGCCGCAGAAACAATCAAACTTGCTTCAAATCAGGTTTCATATAGTATGTTAAACAGAGGAATTGAAAATGAACTGGTTCCTTATTCGATAGCAAACGAAATTTCAATTATTGCGTACAGTCCGTTGGAGCGAGGATTGTTGACCGGCAAATATTTTAAAGATGCCAAACTGAAATCTGATGACCACCGTAACGGTTATTTTGGCCAATTTAATCCCGCGCGGGTTGAAGACTTTTTAAACAAGATCCAACCGATCGCAGATAGTAAAAATTCTACTCTAACGCAACTGGTTTTACGTTGGACTATGCTTCAACCAGGAATTACCGTTGTGCTCGCCGGATCCAGAAATGCAAAACAAGCCATTGAAAATGCAGCTGCAATCGATATTAATCTGACCAGCGAAGAGCTGAATTTTATCAATGAAAATCTTGCTTCAATCAATCATCAGTGGGTTTAATAAATCAAAAAATCATGACAATCAACAAAGTATTCATTACCGGCGCGACCGGTTATATCGGAGGATCAGTAGCAAATCTGTTACTTCAAAAAGGTTACCAGGTTTCTGCCTTGGTTAGAAAAGAATCTGATGCTGAAACATTACGTGCACTGGGAATTACCCCGATAATTGGCTCAATTCATAATATGCCTGTTCTCAGAAAGGCAACGGCAGATGCCGATGCTGTCATTCACACGGCTGATGCCGACGATTTTTTCTCCGTGATGACTTTTTTGGAAGAATTAAAAGGAACCGGAAAAACTTTTATTTTTACATCCGGTTCAAGTCTGGTTGGCGACAACTCAAAAGGGGAAAAAGGCAGTATTGTATATTCCGAAGATATTCCTGTACAACCCCGGCTTGAAAAACTTCATCGTGTGGCGATTAATGATCACATTTTGGCCTCAGCGAAAGATAATGTGCGAAGTATCGTGCTTGTTCCTACAATGGTTTATGGTAAAGGTCTTGGAATAAAGCCAGATAGCATTCAGGTTCCGATGCTGATCGATATCGCCAAAGAAAAACAGACAGGTGTTTACATTGAAAAGGGCCAAAATATCTGGAGTAATGTACACATTGAAGATTTAGCAGAATTGTATGTTCTTGCTTTGGAAAAGGCGCCGGCCGGTTCCTATTTCTATACAGAAAATGGAAATGCGTCTTTGAAAGAAATTGCAGTAAGCGTTAGCAAAATGCTGGGTTTTGAAGGAAAAACTGCATCGATCAGCCTGGATACTGCCATTGAAAAATGGGGACCGGATGCTTCGGCTTTTGGATTTGCTTCAAACAGCATCGTAAATTCTGATAAAGCAAGGAAATTATTAGGCTGGAATCCCAAACATTTCTCTATTCTGGAAGATATCGAAGGGGGATCTTATCATAAGATCCATGTTACAACACAGGAAATTTAATTATTCCGTTAAACTGACTTCAAACAATCTCCGTCACTTTTTTCTATCACAAGAAAGAGAGTGGCGGAGACACTATTTTCTTACTTCATTACAATTTTTTATTGAAAAATCACTTGACATTTTTGAGATTTATTTTTATACTTACTTATATTTCTCACAAAAAAACCAGACTCAAATTATGAAAAGTGCTCAAAAAACCCCTTCTGTTATCGGGTTCAACAATGAATCCTACATGCAATATCTTGCAAATCGTTACATCTACAACTCGACAGATCCAAAATGGGAATTGATCCGCTGGACCGGGATTTCTGAGATTTCAGAACAAACCTGGATTGAATTACACCACACAGCAAAACATGATGTGGAAAATGAGGGGGGCAGTTTAAAAGGTTATGAGTTTGTTGATAACGAACTTGTATCTCATGAATGGATCAATTCAGAATCGTGGCCCAGCAATTGGATGTGGGTCATTCAATCGTAAAAATTTTATTTGAAAGAACTCTGCTATTAAAACAAAATTCACCCCAAATAACGAGCCTGACTGGTCGTTATTTGGGATTTTTACTTTTCGGAAGTTTGATTACGTTTTTGGGGGAATTTTGTGATTTCAAATCAGTCATGCTTACGGCATTTTCGGAAAATTACTACGTCCTTTTCCGTGAAAAAAAATCCTGCTGTTACTATGCCGGTCTTGCCGATGGCATTGTGTAAAATCCAGGAATGTGAGCGTGCAATAAATTCCAGGCTATCTGTTTATGATGTCGATAAGCCTTCAAATATTCAGACTTTTAAGAAAAGCTTGTTCCGGTAGAGAAAATACAGGAATACGAGTTCTACAACTATAACTGAAATGGATTTTAACAAAAGATGAATCGGCTCCGCGGTACGATTTATTAACCCGCCAAAAATAAAATCCGCGGTATAGCCAAAATTCACGACACCCTCAACCGCCATATAAATCACAATGGAATTCATCCCGATCAGTAAAAACGGGAAAGTCCATTTTTTCCAGCCAAGCACATCAATAATGAGATAAAACAAAGCAAAAAAGGCGATGCTATACCCGCCGACAAATAATACGAACGAGCTGGTCCATAATCTTTTATTGATCGGAAATACTGAATCCCAGGCCAGGCCAAGTAAAATAAGGAGAGCTGCTGCCAGCAGTAGGAAATACACACTTTTCAAAGGATCATAGCGCTTTTCTTTAACGAAAGTGCCGGTAAATATTCCTAGCAAACCTGTCGCAACCGCAGGAATTGTAGATAAAATCCCTTCCGGGTCGTGCACTTTACTGTGCAGCCTTCCCGGCAATAAAAGCCTGTCAATATAAGATTCCAACGAACCTTCCATCGTCAGATTTCCGGCACCAAAACCGGGAACAGGGATTAATGTCATTGCAAGCCAGTAACCAATCAAAATAAAACAAAACCAGATAACCTGTTTCTTAAGGTTGCAGTTTAAATATATCAGTCCTGCAAAAAACCAGGCAATTCCAATTCTTCCCAAAACGCTGGCGAATCGCGTATTTTCATAACCGTTAAATTTGAAAAGTCCATTTACCACCAATCCGAGAAAAATTAGGATTGCCGTTCTTCTCAGCATATCCATATAAACTTTTCTTTTTACTTCGGAGGGAAGTTCAAAAGTATTTTTAACATTGGCGGTCATTACTTTTTTCCCAAAAGAAAATGGCATGGAAACACCTGAAATAAAAAGGAAGAGCGGGAAAATCATATCGTAAAAAGTACAGCCATTCCAAATCGTATGGTGCATTTGCGCCGAAATCCAGTTGAAAACGGGCCAGCCTGTCAATTCCGCCAGCGCATGAATGATGTGCTCGCCGCCAATGATCCAGAACATATCAAAACCACGTAAGGCATCAAGGGAAATTAAACGTTGAGATTCGTGATTTTTGTTGAGCAAATCGTCCATAGGGTCAATTAATCTTATAATCGTTTTGAATTTGCTCACGATATTTTGAGTGCAACTTCACTGCTGTTTTTAAGCTGTTCCCACTTTCCGTAATAGAAAAATCTTTCTGCTGATTCACCCAGTCCCACTCCCATTTTGAAATATTCTTTTCAAATAATTTGAAATCCGGAACCGATCCGTTTGTCAATGAAGAATCCAGTATTGTAAAGAATTTCTGCCAGCGAACTTTGTAAAAGTCGTTAAGCAAACCGCTCCACTGACGGTTCGAATATTCATGCAGCGGACTGTCGGCATCTCCCCAGAGTGTGATCAAATCTCTGGCATTTTGTTCATATAAAGCTTTTTCCTGATCGTTTGAACCCCATTTTCTGGCATCAGCAATCCACGGTCCCAATAAAAAATCTTTCCGGGTTGCCAATAGTACATCCATATCGGTGATCAGATCGACGAACTCTTTACTGTGTTTTTGAAATGCTTTTTTATCTTTTGCCTTAAACGCTGTCACCCATTTTTTCTGAATTACTAACGCATAATTCGCGAGTACCTGTCTGGAAACATCTGTCAAGTCATACCGGAAACCATCCGAATCCTGACCTTTTTTTGCAGCATGAATAAACAGATCCCAAGCTGGCAAAAGATCATGCGGAGCATAGTTTAACTTTGTTCTTGTCCACACAGTTGTGGAATCGAGCGTTGGTCTACCAGTAATAATAGATTCAGCTCCATCTCTAATTTCCTTACCATTGTAAACAGTTTGTCTGAGTATTTGCCAGGCATTTACAAGATCTGAATCTTCTTTTCCATACCTGTTTCGTGTATACTTTTTGAGCCAGTTGTCAAGTTGAATTGGCTCCGTTTGCCAGGTATGCTCCATCATCAATTCATAAATCACCGGGTTTTGCTCAATGGCCTCCATCGTAAGGCCAATTCCTTCCAATCTTTTTTTATTCGGATCTTTCCAGGCTGCGGACGGACCATTTGCAACACCTTCCATTCGGCCGAAAAGATTTACATTTCCACCGAAATTATTAAGCATATTCCAAATCCAGGGTTTTCCGTAAAATCCATCGGTACGTTTCCAAACCGGTTCAATTTCGGCCGCAAGATCCAGCAAAATCATTTTGTCGTCAGGAACTGCTTTTAATAATGCTTCAATCTGCGGTGCTTTCCAGAATTTTCTGTCACTATAAAAAAGCCAGCCCTGCATTACCCAAACCGCTTCCGGATCGGCCTGTCTCATTCCATCATAAATTCTTTCGCTTAATTTTGAAAGATATTCCGGATTATCTGTTGGCGGTTCATTTTCATTAAAAGTATCCGCTGAATAAAGGTGATCAGTGCCATACAAAGCTGTCTGTTTGGCTAAGAATTTCTTTCCAATCTCGGCAAAAAGCGGATCTTGCGAATCCAGAATATAGGTATCACCAAAACCGTTTGTCCAGTTGGTCGACTTCAAAACAGCTTTCGGAAATTTCTTTTTAAAGGCAGCCGGAACGTGGCCTGTAAATGCCGGCAAAACCGTTTTCATTCCTAATTCCCGTTCACGTTTTACGATTTGCTGTTGTAAAGTTTTATGGCTTTCCATCCATTTCTGCGGCAACGGACCGCCCCAACCGTCCAGATTTCCCATCCAGAACCAGCCAAAATAAGCCGGACCGCTGAAAAAATCTTTTAAGTCATTTGGTGTAAAACCCATCTCCTTGTACACCTCCAGCCAGGTATATTCCTCACCTGTGATAGCAAGCGGCATATTAATTCCATGCAGCGCCATCCAGTCAATTTCCTTTTGCCATCTTTCCCAATCCCACCAGCTCATACTATAATTGAAAGTGCAATAATTGAGATAATAACGGTAATTATAAACAGTCGCTTTTCTGATTTTGGAAGGCAAAACCGGCAGTTTTTCAGGCAGATTCAGATTGGTTCCGTTCCAGGTAATCTGGCAGTGTGCGTATTCCGTAAGGTAGTGATACAGCGCTGATCCTACGGCCACGCCACTTGTTCCGCGCAGAATTATTTTGTTATTTTTACTTTCAATTTCAAATTCATCCTTTCCCGATTTTGATGTTAACTCTTCTACTTCAAAATGAGAAGCATGGGAAGGAATTACTCTGCCGATCAGTGCTTTTCCGGTTATAGAGATAGTTTGGGAATGAGATAAATTAGGTAGAATCGAAAATAAGAAGCTTAGTAAAAAACACGGTAAAATACGATTCTTCCAAAGAAGAGTCTGATGACCTTTCAGAATGATTTTCATATAAAATGTGATGAATATTTTCAGTTATCCTAAACTGATACTGAACAAAAATTGGTCGTAATAACCTTTGATAATGGGAGAAGTGTAAATGTTCCGCCCCATTTCCGGGACGGAACATACAGAAATTAATAACCTGGATTTTGAGTTAATGCAGGATTTAACTGCAATGCCACGCGAGGAATTGGAAATATTCTGTGATTAACATCAGAATCAGTTTTGAAACCCCATTTTCCTTCATATTTTCCAAAACGGATCATGTCATTTCTTCGCCATCCTTCCCAGGCAAATTCCCGGGCTCTTTCGCTATAAATAAATTCCAGATCAACGGATGATAAAGCCGGCGCAGTCGTTCTTTCCGCTCTTAACTGATTCACCAACGTCAATGGCGTTTGTCCTAAGGTAGCCGAGCCGCCTCTCAAAATTGCCTCAGCTTTCATCAAAACAATGTCAGAATAACGGAAAATTGGTATATCGTTATTTTGATTTCTGTTCAGAGATGTGGCATCCGGGAAAAACTTAATGTTACGGTAACCCATATGCCATGCAATTTCATCATTGCCTGCATCAAATGCTGAAACACTTTGTCTGAGTGTAACGGCCGGCGTCAGATTAACCTGATAAGTATACGGTGCAGACGGGCTGCTACCAGTGTAAAACTGATCATACCCAATGTTGGTTGTTGTAACGGTCACGGGTGTTACTCCGTCGCTCATAAATTGCAGACCAGTAAGCCATTGCCCATTCCGAACGTCATTAACGTCATTGAAGTTGGCATAAAATTCAGGTAGGGTACTGGCAGCACCGGCAGGCGTAAATGGCAGACTGAATTTTTTAACTTCACTTCTTGGCACATCGTAACGAGATCTGTTATTTACAGATCTGAATGGAAATGTGTTCGTCATGGCAGGATCGTAAGGAATCGCAAAAATGAACTCTTTCATTTGTGGACCATTCGTCGGATAGAACATTTTCAGATAACTGCTCTTTGGTTCCAGTGCAAACAGACCAGAATTCATGATTTGATCACAAGCAGCGATACAATCCTCATACCGTTTTGTTCCGGTATAATATTCAGCATTCAGGTACATTTTAGCCAATAAAGCATTGGCCATCCACTTATTCGGACGACCATAGGTTGTTACCCCTGAAACATCGCTTAAATACGGAAGAGCATTTTTAATTTCCTTTTCAATAAAAGTAAAAACCTGAGCGCGCGGCGTATTTCCACGAGGAGTAAAATCACCGTAAAGCGTGTCAAGGGGCACATTTCCGTAGTTATCCATCATCATGAAATAAGAAAATGCTCTTACCATTTTCATTTCTGATATACCCGTTTGTTTGGCTGCACCTTCCGGCATTTTTGCTGAAAGAATAGAAATCGTCTGATTTGCTACACCGATAATGGTTGACAACCATGTCCAGTTACCGTTGATATAGCTGTTGTCGGGTGTCCAGTTATGGTAATGGAATGTCTGGTTTTGTCCGCCATCATACCAGTTCCCTCCTCTTGCAGGCATAATTCCTTCATCAGTTGTATAGGATTGCTGCTGAAAATATTCTGCACCGAAATTACCTCTAAGCGCAACGTACGCAGGTCCCGAAGCAGAAATATATTGTTCAGCAGTTGTTGGAAAAACATCGGTGGTAAGTTCGGTCGTTACCGGTACTTCCAGGTCATGACATGAAGCCAATGCACCAACCAGAAAAACTGATGACAGTATTTTAATATATGATTTTTTCATGATCGTAAATGTTAGCATTAAATGGAAATATTAACACCGAATAAGAATGTCCGGGTTTTAGGATAGAAATTGTTGTAATCCACCCCTGGTGCTATACCACCCTGATTAATTTCCGGATCAACTCCCTTGTACTTTGTGATGACAAAAAGATTGTTCATCGAAGTATATACGCGAAGGTTCTTGACAAATGGCCCTAATTTCCGGAAGGTATATCCAAGCGTAGCATTGTCGAACCGGACAAAACTGCCGCTTTCAATAAAACGTGAGGAATAAGCGTAAGCGTTAATATCCTTAACAGATTCATCAGCTGCATCTGCCAGAATATTTGTGTATTGTGCCGTATTTGGTCTGAACAAATCTGCCCGGGTTGCATTGAAAATTTTATTTCCAAAGGCACCTCTTATAAATACATTCAAATCAAGATTACCATATTTAAAATTGTTATTCCATCCCATCAATAACTTAGGCTGAGAACTTCCAATGTAGTGATAATCCTTACCAACAATCGGCGTGGTTGTCAAGCTACCATCAGCAGCAACAAATTGAGAAACGCCATTGTCATTTTTACCTGCATATAAGAAAGAGAAGAATTGACCGATTGGCTTACCTGCTTTCAAAATCTGCAATGAACGTCCTGATTGTCCTCCACCTTCTGGTCTTGACAGAAGAACTGAGTCACCGCCTGCAAATAATGGATTTGACAAACTTGTGATCAGGTTTCGGTTGTGGGCAAGGTTAATTCCTGACGTCCATTTCAACTTGCTTTTGTTAATAATGTTGGCAGAAAGATTGAATTCAATTCCTTTGTTATTAACACTTCCACCATTCGCTACGATGCTTCCAGATGGAACCAGAATTGGATCAACTGTGTAGGAATAAATCATACCCGTTGTGTTTTTGTCGTACACTTCGATGGAACCGTTTATCTTGTTGCCCCATAATCCAAAGTCCAGACCGATATTAGCTGTTGCTGTTTTTTCCCATTTCAGGTTAGGATTTTCAGATTTTGTGGGGCCATAAGCTCCCGTAAGTGTACCGTTGTAATAGTAGGTTCCTAAACTTCCTGAAATAAACTGGGCCGTATAAGCATTGAAGCCCGTAGCATTTCCTGTTACACCATAACTCGCTCTCAATTTCAATTCACTCAACAAAGATTGGTTTTCCATGAAAGTTTCCTGAGAAATCCTCCATGCAGCACCAACAGACGGGAAATATCCCCACTGGTTGTTTTTGCCAAATACAGAACTTCCATCTCTGCGGATCGATCCCTGCAGCATGTATTTGCCTTTGTAATTATAATTGAATCGGGCAAAATCAGAAATCAACTGCGTTTCCTGGTAAATCCCATCTGGGCCCAAACTGATTTGATAACCAGATATCCCATAAGGATTACTTAATGCAAGGTTATTGTAGCTGATATTGTCAACCGGCAAATTGCTGGTTGTCACCTGAAAACCTTCACCGATTTTATTATTCTGCCAGGAATATCCGATTACCGCATTAAGGGAATGATTTCCAAATTCTTTATTCCAGGTCAAATAAGTTTCCAGAATTTTGTTTGTACTCTGGTAAGAACTTCTGTTTGCCTGTCCGTTTTTACCAAATGCCTGAACAGAGTGAAAAGCCACACCAGGATCCGGATTGTCGTACATATTATTGTAATTGTTCGTAAAGTACTTATTGTAGTAAGACCCCTGTAAAGTAGTCGTATTAATATAAGAAAGATCAACATTGTAAGTCAGACCAAAAGGCAGTTCAATCTGGGTTTTAAAACTACCGATCAGATTGTTCGATTTGGTGTTGGTCTCACTATTCTTCATCATCGCCACCGGATTGTAGTAGTTGGTATTTTGGAAATTTTCAAAATAACTGCCATCCGCGTTTGTAACAGGTGATACCGGAAGATATTGAGCAGATTGCAACAAAACAGTGTTACGATAAGGAATATCATCTGCACTGCTGTGAGAGTTTGTCACTGCCATGCTGAATTTCAATTTATCTTTCAAAGCAAATTGTTCAACCGCCAGCCTTCCAATCACGCGCTGCAAAGAACTATTTAACAAAATCCCGTCTTTTTTAACAAAGTTTAAGCTTGCACTATATGTCGTGTGTTCACCACCTCCGTTAAAGGACAGGTTATGATTTGTTGAAACAGCAGTTTTTTTCTGAATTGCAGATTGCCAATCCGTTGAAGCGCCTTTGTCATCAGCCGGCGAAAACCCTACGCCATTTTTTTCTAAAAAAGACCTCAGCTGATCCGCAGTCATCATATCCAGCTTATTTGATACCTTTTCGATACCAACATAAGAGCTGTAAGCGATTTGCATTTCTCCTCTTTTTCCTTTTTTTGTTGTAACCATAATGACGCCGTTTGCCGCTCTGTTACCATAAATGGCCGTTGCAGCCGCATCTTTCAAAACATCGATCGAAGCAATATCATCGGGAGCAATTGTAGAAATATCAGCTCCTGGAACTCCGTCAATTACATAAAAAGGTCCCTGGGCACTGTTTACAGTAGACGCTCCACGCATAACCACTGCCGCAGGTTTGTTTGGATCACCACTGGCAGTAATATTCAAACCCGGAACTTTGCCTTGCAAAAGCTGTCCAACATCTGTAATTGCACCTTTATTCATCTCTTCCCCCTTCACAGTTGAAACTGCGCTGCTAAGCGTTTTGCGCGATTGCGTACCGTATCCAATTACCGCAACCTCACCTAACGTAGTATTGCTTTCAACCAATGAAACCGAAATATTACTTTGTTTTCCAATAAGAACTTCTTTCGTAGTAAACCCGATATAGGAGAAAACCAAAACATCTGTGTCCGTTGCGTTAACTGTAAAATTGCCCTCGGTATCAGTTGTTGTACCTAGTTTGCTTGCCTTTACAATTACTGTAACCCCAATTAGTGGCTTACCATCCGAGCCAAGAACCTGACCTTTGATTATTTCAAGTTGCTTTACCGGCGTAACATTCTTTATCAGCTTTTTCGGCTGCAACACAACCGTCTGATCTACAATCGAATATTCAAAAGGCTGATTTTTTAAACATTTGGCTAACGCCTCTTCCAGACTGCTATCCTTGATAGAAAGTGTAACTTTTTCCGACTTTTGCATCAGCTCGGTTTTGTACCAGAACGAGTAACCGCTTTGCTTCTCGATATTCCTTAATACTTTTTCCAAAGAAGCATTTTGTGCCACAAGCGTAATTTTCTGGGCTGAGCTGCTGGCGCTTACCTGCATACAAATAGCCAGCGAAAAAATAAAGATCAGTTTCATAACCAAAATGATTCTGGTTGGTAGGAAGCGGGCATACCTGTCGCCTGTATACGACGGTCCCTGCCTCTTTTGGATAAAAGAGTTGTGATTCATACTTTTGTTCTTGGGTTGGTACTAAACGGTTTGAGATAATTGTTAAGTAATGCTGACTCATTTGAGAAGCGGGAGCGGTCGCAACGTTCCCGTTCTTTTTTTGCTTAATTAAAGCCTGTAAGTCAACACCAGTTTTCCTATAAATGTAAAGGTGTCTAATTTATCATAGGCTGATCCGGGTTATGGTGTTACAATGATTGATTTTCCTTCAATTCTGAATTTTACGCCGCTGAGTGATAATATTTTCAAGACCTTGGAAACATTTGCATTTCTTGGTAAACGACCGGTAAAATGTTCCCGGCTTGCATTGCCTTCATAGGCAATATCCACATCATACCAGCGCGAAACCTGCCGCATAATACTTTCCAGATTATCATCTTCAAACTGAAAATATCCGGTTTTCCAGGCCATTTCCTTATCCGTATCCACATGATCCAAAACTCTGATATTTTCAGATGAACTGGTCAGACGCGCCTGTTGACCGGGTGCCAGCATGGCGGATTTGCCTGACCTGCTTATTTTTACAGATCCTTCCATAAGCGTGGTTTTCATTACTTTTTCATCTGCATAAGCCATCACGTTGAAATGCGTTCCAAGCACGGCCACTTCTGTTTCGCCCGTTTTTACTATGAAAGGCATTTTGGTATTATGCGCCACTTCGAAATAAACTTCTCCTGTAATTTCGACACGGCGCTCCTTACCAATAAATGCAGTTGGAAATCTTAAACTTGAAGCCGCATTAAGCCAAACTTTTGAACCATCCGGTAAAACAATGTGGTATTGTCCGCCTTTCGGCGTTGTGACGGTATTAAAAACTACCGCTTCGGCAGCTGTATTATTTGATTTGTAAATTAATTGGCCAGTTCCTGATTTTGTAATATTTGTATTCCCCTGGCTTGCCAGATTTCCGTTTCCAGCGCTATCCAGAATAATATTTGATCCGTCGCCTAATGTTAGGATTGCTTTATTTCCTCCCGGAGGAAGATCCGCGACCAGCGTTGAAGGAATATTTTTCATCGCCATTTTATTCTTTTCCCTGATGCCAGACCACCAGTAAATACCAATCGCCATGATTAAAGCAGCCGCGACAGCGATTTTTGCCCAAAGTTGTCTTGAAGAAATATCAGCCTCTTGACTGTATTCATATGCTATGGTTGCTTCCTTTTCAGGAAAAATAGTATTTAGAATTCTGTCCGAACTGTGTTCCGGCATTTTTATTTCAGTGTCAAAATTATCCCAGGCATTTTCCAGAATCAGAGATAACTGGTCATCCGGATTTTCTTTGATCCAAAGAGCAAGCTCCTGTTTTTCAGCTTCGCTGCAAGCGTTTCTGAAAAACTTCTCTGTCAGAAAATTGATCCTGTTCCAATGCATAAAATATATCCCAAACTTAGCATGTACTAATTTTTTATTTGGAATAACTCATATTGATTAATTAAAAAATAAGTCAATATCAGGTATCACCAAATAAAAGACAATTGGGAGAAAGCAAGGGACTAGTCAGGGAAGAAAAAAAATGAAATTATTTTTTGACGGAGATTATAGCAGCAACCAATAACATCGTATCTGCATGTTTACGAAGCTGCGTACGAATCGTCGACATGGCCTGCACAATGTGATTTTTTACTGTATTTGGAGATATTTTGAGCAGGTTTGCGATTTCGTCATGTGACCTTCCCTCTTCTCTGCTCAGATGATATGCTGCTTTTTGTTGCGGAGGAAGTTTTTCCAGAATATCACCTAGAATTTTTTCTACTTCTTTCAAAGCTACTTTTTCCTGAATATCGTTATGTCCAACCGGGTTCTGGTGAAAAATCTCGGCCATGATCAGCGTTTCATGAGCCATTCTTTTGAAATGGTTGATGACCTGATTCTTTGACATTCTGAAAAGATAACTTCCAAAATTATCAATCGTATCCAGCAAAACATGATCATTCCACAGCTTCAAGAAAACATCCTGAACGATATCTTCCGCAAGCATTTCCGATTCAGTCAGTCTCAAAACATAAGCGTATAACTTATTTTTATACATATGAAAAAGTGTTGTAAATGCTCCCTGATCAGCCTGGGAAGCAAGTACGAGCAATTCTTTTTCGTTATGTAAAGTCTGGATCAGCACAATCGGTTACATTTAAAATAAAACCTAATAAAATTCAGAAGAATCAATATTTTATTTCGTAAACAATACAAACATATTAATTAGTTATCAGAAAATACACCAATTACAGATTTATGTAAAAATTAAATTTTCTGCAAATTCATAAAATCCTGACTTTTATATATTCACTTGTCAGTGACAAAAATTGAATTTAAACATCATTACCTGTATCAAATTTTGGGCTTTTGATAAATCCATGTTCTGATTATTTGCGTAAGTGTATGGAAAAACACTTTCATCAAACTAAAAAGAATTATGAAATCAGTAACCGGAAAAACTAAAAATTACTTATTCCAAACGGCCAAATTATCCTTCGCTACGGCGTTTGGTGTAATTATTTTGACATCGTGCGGCGGCGGTTCAGACAAAGCATCTACATCGGATTCAACTGCTGTTAAAACAGAAAAAGATACCACTGCTGCCCTTGAAACCATAAAACCAACTGGTAAAGCGCCTGCCTGGGCTCCTGATATCAAACCCGAAATGCAGGCTGTGATTGAAAAACTGGAAAGTTTCAAAGACACTCCAATTCCAAAACTTACCGCACAGGAAGCGCGCAAAAATCATACACCAACAGACGCAGTGATGGCCTTGGTTAAGGAGCATAATATACCAATGCCTGCTCCTATGGTTGATACTGTGGGAAAAGATATTCCTGTAAAAGGTGGAAAAATCCATGCGAGAATTTATACGCCAAAAGGCGGGACTGCACCATACCCGGTTATCGTTTATTATCATGGCGGAGGATTTGTGATTGCTGATCTTGATGTTTATGATGCTTCTGCAAAGGGTTTGGCAGAACAAACAGGTGCTATTCTGGTGTCTGTTGCATACCGGTTGGCACCTGAACATAAATTCCCGACAGCACATAACGATGCCTACGAAGCTTATTTGTGGACGCTCAAAAATGCAGCTTCATGGAATGGCAATCCAAAAATGGTTGCTGTTGCAGGAGAAAGTGCCGGAGGAAATCTTGCAGCTAATGTAAGTATTATGGCCCGCGACAAAGGTGTTCAGATTCCCGTGCACCAACTTTTGGTATACCCTGTTGCAAATTCAGACATGAATGCGAAATCTTACCAGAAAAATGCGATGGCTAAACCTTTGGACAAGCCGATGATGGAGTGGTTTGTAAAAAATTACCTCAACAATATGGCAGAAGCCAAAGATCCAAGAATAAGTCTGGTAAACGCTAATCTGAAAGGATTGCCGTCTACCACCATTATCACGGATGAAATAGATCCTTTACAAAGTGAGGGCGAATTGCTTGCCGATAAATTAAAAGCAGCAGATGTTAAAGTGGATTCAAAAAATTATTCAGGTGTAACCCATGAATTTTTTGGTATGGCGATCATCGTTCCTCAGGCAAAAGAAGCCCAGGCTTATGCCGCGGATGAATTAAAAAAAGCGTTTAAAAAATAAGCCATCCTGAAAACGGATCGTATTTTTTCTATCACACAAAATGGTACTGCCGAAATCGGTGGTACCATTTTATTTATAAGCTATAAAAATCTGCCTCTGGAACAGATTTTATAAGAAAATGTTTCATTTGATTTATCCAAATTAAAGATAACCGGTGATTTTGGGTCTTCTAAAACCACGGTGTTTTTCCACAACTATATTCTTTACAATAATTTATTCTCATAAATGGACGGCCAGAATAAACCTTTTAGCCCGAATAGCAGCGTCGAAGTAGAAAGACTGGAAATGGCCCTTGAAGCCGCATCCGTTGGTACCTGGGAATTGGATTTAACCAATAATACTGTTCGTTGGTGCCATCGTACCAAGGATTTGTATGGATTCTCAGGCGATGACATTGTTCCTTATGATCACGTATTGTCCCTGATTTATCCGGATGATAAAAAACGGGTGGATGAAGGTGTAAGACTGGCCTTGGATGGTGCAATCAGAAAACCATATAACGTTGAGTTTCGTGTAACATCAAATATTGATGGACAAACAAGGTGGCTGCTTTGTAAAGGTTTGGCGCACTTTGACAAAAACGGAAAACCGGAAAGATTTCTGGGAACTGCGCAAAATGTTTCGCAGGACGTCCTAAACCGGCAGCTTCTACGTGAGAATGAAGAAAAAATAAGAACACTTGTGAATAACACGCCGGATGTTATAACACGTTGGGATAAAAATCTAAAACTGGTTTTTGCCAATTCTGCATTTGAAGACAAAACAGGATTTTCCATTGATTCATTACTTGGAAAAACCAGTTATGAAATAGGTCAGCCGGATTTCATTGCGAAACCTGATCTTTTGAAACATGTCCTGGAAACCGGAAAACAACAGGAGTATTACAACTCCCTCGGCACATCAAGCGGAGAAATCTTTTTTCATTCACGACTCATCCCGGAATTTAGTGAAAATGGCTCCGTGGAAAGCGTGCTGGTAATTGCCCGGGATATCACCGATGTGAAGCATAGTGAAAAACGCTTTCAAACCATGGTTGACCAATCCCCGATGGCAATAGGCTTGATGAGGGGAAGGGACATGGTTGTTGAAATAGGAAACGACAAAATTTTCGAACTCTGGGGGAAAGATAAATCCATCATTGGAAAACCCATCATCGACGCTTTGCCCGAGATCAAGGGCCAGGGCTTTATTGAACTGCTTCATAAAGTGTATGATACAGGAGAACCCTTTTTCGGAACTGGTGTTTTAGCGAAATTAATCAACAACGGAAAGGTTGAAGACAAGTATTTCGATTTTGTTTACACCCCGCTGCGCGATAGATCCAATGTAGTATCTGGTGTGATTGTGCTTGCAACCGAAGTTACGGCTCAGGTAATTGCAAAAAAAGAAGTTGAGTTAAGCGAAGCTAGATTCCGGTCCCTGGTTGAAGAAGCACCAGTTGCTACTTGCCTCATGGTCGGACGTGAATTAATCGTTGAAGTCGCTAATGAGAAGATGATTCAATATTGGGGTAAAGATACCGCCATACTTGGAAAACCATTAAAAGACGCCGTTCCTGAACTGATTGGACAGCCATTTCTTCAAATTCTGGACGATGTTTTTACAACCGGAAAAACATACGTTGGTAAAAGTGAGCCTGCTCAACTTAAAATAGATGGTAAAATAAACACTTATTATTTCGATTATACCTACAAGCCTTTAAGAAATGCGAAGGGAGAAATCTACGCTGTAATGGATATGGCTGTGGACGTTACCAGCGAAGTACTCGCCAGAAAAGCCCTAGAAGAAAGTGAAGCAAAATTACGATCAGTTATTGAAGCCGCACCTGCCGGTATGGTCGTCTTTACAGGTAAAGATATGATCGTAGAAATGCCTAATCAGGCATTCATTGATATCATTGGAAAGGGCCCCGATATTGCAGGAAAACCGCTTCGGGAGGTGATGCCTGAACTTCAAAACCAAGCGTTTCTCGAAATTCTTGACCAGGTTTTCACCACTGGGAAAATGTATAAAAGTGATGCAGCGCTGGTCAATATTGTAAAACATGGCGTTATGACACACAATTTGTACGATTTCACCTACACGCCCCTTTTTGATCAAAATGGGAAAGTTTTTGCAATTCTGGATGTAAGTGTGGATGTAACAGAATCTGTAAGGGCGCGGCAGCAACTGGAAGATAGTGAATTATTTTCCAGAAGTGTTATCGACAATTCTCCTATTGCAAAGTTCGTACTGGTTGGTGAAGAAATGAGGATTCGAACCGCTAATGAGGTCATGGTCAACATGGTAGGAAAAGATGAATCTATTCGTGGAAAAGTTGTTCTGGATGCCATTCCTGAACTTGCCAACACACCCACCATGGATAGACTTCTGCATGTTTTGCACACCGGAGAAGTTTTCCATCAACCAGAAGAAAAAATAGATCTTATCCGTTTTGGAAAACCTTATACCGGTTACTACAATCACATTTATAAGCCTTTAATTGACACAAAAGGAGAACGTTACGGCGTAATTGTAACGGCTACGGAAGTTACGGATCAGGTTCTGGCCAGGCAAAAACTGGAAGAAGCAGAAGAAGGTCTTCGGGACGCTGTTGATTTAGCAGAACTGGCGACCTGGCAACTTAACCCGGTAAACATGACGGTTAACTTCTCAGCACGTATGGCCAAATGGTTTGGATTTGATCAACAGCATGGGACTTTATTGGACGTAATAAATATTATTGATGAGAATGACAGATCAAGAGTTGAGGATAATATTAACAAAGCATTAAATGATTATCCTGATGGGTCTTATGTAGAAGAATATATTGTGACAAGCCGGAATAATGGCCAGCGCAGAATATTGCAGGCACGCGGAAGAGCATTTTTTGACGAGCAGGGAAAAGCATACCAGATGCGTGGGACAGCTCAGGATGTTACTGAGCAAAGGCTGCTGCAAATCGAGCTGGAACATCAGGTTCAGGAAAGAACTGCGGAACTGGAAGTTATCAATGAAGAGCTGGCTGCAATTAATGAAGAATATATGGCAACCAACGAGGAACTGGCAGAATCCAATTATCTGCTTACGCAGTCTAACCAGAATCTTCAGCAGTTCGCGTACATTGCTTCACATGATTTACAGGAGCCGTTACGTAAAATTCAGTCATTTGGAAATTTGCTAAGCAGCCGTTACAATAAGGATCTTGGCGAGGGAGTTCATCTGATCGAACGGATGCAGACTGCTGCAAATCGCATGTCTGTGCTGATCCATGACCTTTTAACATTTTCCAGAATTTCAACCAAACAGGATAATACAGAGACGGTTCCTCTTTCAAAAGTAGTGGATGCTGTGTTGTCAGATCTTGAATTGACAATTCAGGAAACCGGTGCGGTTATTACCGTAAATAAGCTTCCTGTGATCACCGGTGATGAATCCCAGCTTGGCCAGCTTTTCCTGAATCTGATCAGTAACGCGTTGAAATTTAAGCACCCAGATATCGCTCCGGTTATCAAAATAAGTTCAGACAGCATACCGTCCTACCAATTACCGGCCAACGTGAAACCCGCTAAATCAGCTTTAAGATATTACAGGATTGAAGTTGCAGACAATGGAATTGGTTTTGACCAAAAGTATGCCGACAGGATTTTTCAGGTTTTCCAGCGCCTGCACGGCAGAAGTGAATTTGCCGGAACGGGTATAGGACTGGCCATTTGTGAAAAAGTTGCTTCTAATCATGGAGGAGCGATTTCGGCAACCAGCCAGCCTGGAAACGGTGCAACATTTATCATTTATTTACCGGAGTAAGCTGCATGATTATATTAATTAAACAGCAGTTTGTCAAACTTGTTTTTGTTTAAAATCGGTAAAATTAAATCCGGAAATTTTTTTAAAAAATTTGCTGAAATAGGCAGTATCTTCAAAACCAAGATGATAGGCTGTTTCTTTGAGCGTCAGGTTTTTACAAATAATCAAACGCTTCGCTTCCAGAATAATACGCTGATGGATATTATGGCTTGCCGAATATCCGGAATCTTTTTTGACTCTCTCATTCAGATAATTTGGCGTCACTGAAAGCAAAGATGCAAAATCAGATACCCGGTGGTTGGTGGTATAGGTTTTTTCCAAAAGTGAAAAGAACTTTTTCGTCAGACCAGAACTTTGAGCTCCTGCTGGTGAAATAAAGGAAGTATCACGCTGCCGGGTGAGGTAGATAAGAAATATATGTAGAAATCCACGCAAAACATCATGTTGCATGAGGGAAATATTGGCCAGTTCCCGCTGCATGCTTTTTACGATTTCCAGCATCTCGATTTGCATATTGGTCTTAATGCGGACCATAGAAAAATCCAGATTCCAGCGCGAAGATTCGTCATAAGAAAAATTCCCGTTGATTGCGTCACGGCCCGTATACAGAAACTCTTTTTGAAACGAAAAGACAAAACCCCGGAGATGCTCATTTCCTTTGAGCTGATGCACTTTTCCCGGATTCAGACAAAAAACAAGGTTTTCAGAAATTTCATATTGCTCGGTATCAATAGCAAATTGGCCGCTTCCCTGCGTTATCCAAACAATTTCAAAATGATTATGCCGGTGCATAACGATATTGTCCAAATAATTTTTGCCTCTGCCGGCGTCAATAGGATGAATATCAAACAGAGTTTTATCCAGTGTAACCTGCGGTACTGACTTTAAATGATTTCCGGTTTTTGTATAATTCCGTCTGTTTAGAGAAATAGAAGTGATCATGGTATTTTATAAGTTTAGAGGTAAATCTTTCACTTATAAGACAAAGCATATACCATGAAATCAAATCACTGAATTTCAAATGTTTATGTAAAAATTAGTCTTATTTATAAACGATATATCGTCATCTTCCGAATAAAGCGACGATATAAAATTGTTTTTAGTTTAAAAAATTGAAGATTAAGCTAAGAAACAAATTCTCTCCTTATTCCAAGTTTTTTCATTTTTGAACCAAGTGTTGTTGGAGGAATATCCAGTATTTCAGCGGCTCCAAATGCTCCGCGAATTCGGCCGTTGCATTTTTTCAATACAGCTATGATATGGTCACGTTCATTTTCAAAAATGGTTTTCATCCGTCCATCCTCTTCCTGACTGGCCGGTTTTTTATTTTTGGACAAAGGCAGCGTAACTTCCTCAATCACAAATCCTTTGGTGAGCAATACGCTTCTTTCGATCAGGTTTTCGAGCTCCCTGATATTTCCCGGCCAGTCATAAGTCAGCAGGTTTTTCATAACACGATCAGAAACACCGGAAATCTTTCTTCCCGTTTTGCGACTGTAATAGCGTATAAAATGATTTACAAGCAAAGGAATGTCCTCTTTTCTCTCCGACAGCGATGGGAGTTGCAGTGGAAAAACATTTAAACGATAATATAAATCAAGTCGAAAACGCCCCTCGGCAACCTCTTTTTCCAGATTTCTGTTCGTAGCCGCAATCACTCTTATATTGACTTTGACCGTAGATTTTCCACCGATCCTTTCAATCTCTTTTTCCTGTAAAACACGCAAAAGCTTAACCTGCATTTCCAAAGGCATATCTCCTATTTCATCCAGAAAAATAGTACCGCCGTCGGCTTGCTCAAACCGGCCAATTCTCCTTTCCACTGCACCTGTAAAAGCACCTTTCTCATGGCCAAACAGCTCGGATTCAATTAAGTTAACGGGAAGAGCTGCGCAATTTACTTTGATAAAGGGCTTTCCTTTTCTTCCGGAAAGTGCATGAATACTGTCAGCAATCCGCTCTTTTCCGGTTCCGCTTTCGCCCGTTATTAATACCGATGTATCACCAGGTGCAACCTGATTTATCAGATCAAAAACATGAAGCAATAAATGACTTTGACCTACAATTCCATCAAAAATCCGGGTTGATTGACTTTGCATAGGCATTTCGGGAAGCGCAATATCGGCTTCTGAAGGCGGTACCATTTCAACTTTAAGCATATTTTGAATTGCTCTTGTCAAAATTGATTGCATCCGGTTGCAAAGCGCAGCATGCTCATCCGTATACGTATCATTTCTCCGGCTGTAAAACGATATAAAAAATATTTTTCCATCATCTGAAATTCCCGGCAACGGCAATGTCAAAACTGCATTCATATGGAACGTATCCGCAATGATTTTGCGCATAGTAGGTATGCTGCAAAGTTTCTTAAAAGGTGCACCGTTAAAAAAAGTTACCTCCGTACCGACAACCGTTTTTGCCTGCATGGAAACCAGTTCATCCTTTTTCAGATTCGCTACTACCTGCAAACCTTCAACGCCTGTAACCTGATATTCGTTAAAGCCGATTCTCAAAAAGAACAGGGCATTGTTTGGCATAAATTTCCCTTCACCGGAATAACCCGCCACCATATAATCAAACGGAATCAGTGGTTGCAATGCCTGTGCAACTTTCAACAATTTTTGCTCCCAGCCAGCCTTTTCACTGTGAATTGCTGTAAGTTGTTTTTGAAAAAAAGATTCCTTTCGAAGCTTCGATTCCAGACCATTTTCATGGTGATATTCAGCAATTTGAAGTGCCACCAGTAAGTCTTTTTCGCGAAAGGGTTTTACCAGAAATCCATTTGGGTGTGTTGCTTTCGCCGCGTTCAGCACCTCTTCATTAGAATTTGCTGAAAGATAAATAAAAGGGATATTGCTATCCCGAAGTTTTTCGGCCAGTTCAATACCAGTTCTTTTTCCGGTCAAAAATATGTCGAGCAAAACCATTGTCGGCTTTTCCGATTCCACTAGTTCTTCCGCCTGGTCCACAGACCTGGCGATGCCGCAAACACCGTAACCGGCCCTTTGCAACATCAACCGAAGATGATTTGCCTCGATAAACTGATCTTCAACAATGAGTATTTTCTGGTTCATTTCTTAGTCCAAAGTTAAGAGTTGGGTATTTTCAGGCTATGGATTCTGCGTGGCCTTCTGGCTGATATACAAAACTGATTCTGATTTCTGTTCCGCCATGACTATTGATTTCCAGTTTACCACCAATATCATCACAAAGTCCCTGAATCAGCGCCAGGCCGAAAGTATTGTTTTTTTGTATGTCAAAATCATTACTTATACCTATGCCGTTATCTGAAATGCTAAGGATGAAATTTTCCGGAACTGTCTGTTCAAGAACAATGGTGATAATTCCACTCCTGTCACCAGGAAAGGCATATTTTATGGCATTTGTAATCGCTTCGTTCAAAATAAGTCCAAGAGGAATGGAATAACTGATATTCATTTCCACACGCTCCACCTGAATATTAAAAATGATCGGCTGCCGGGAATCAAAAGAATCTTTCAGGTAAGCTACCATTTCGTGGACATAGGCAGAAATATCAATTGTCGACATATTTTCAGTTTGATATAGTTTCTGGTGAATCATCGACATGGACTGAATCCTGTGCTGACTATCGGTTATGGCCATTCTGGCTTCATCTGTTTTCAAAAATTCAGATTGCGAATCCAGCAACCCAGCCACCATATGCAGGTTATTTTTCACCCGGTGATGGATTTCCTTGATCAGCCATTCTTTTTCTATTACCAAACGGCTCAGCGAAATATTTTTCCTGTTAATCTCTTCCTGCTGAACCTGCATGTTAAGGTTGATCTTCTGATTGAGCCGGTAGCTGTTATAAAGCAGCGAAAGTATGATCAGCAGCATCGCAATACTGACCAAGGTAATTTTCTGCACAAGTGAAGCCTGCCTCAGCATTCCTGCCTGAAGCTGTGATTGTTTGGTTAGCATCCCGATGTTTTCATCCTTCTTTTCAATATCATAGATTACTTCAAGTTGGCCAATTTCCCGAATTTTTGTCTCGTTAAAAACGGAATCTTTGAGCGCACTGTAATGTTCATAATTACCCATCGCCGAAACATAATTTCTCCTCGCAGAATCCAGTCTTGACTGCCACAAAAAGTTGGCATATTGATTTTTCCTGTTTTGTGATCTGCCGGCAAGCTCTTTGTGCAGCGGCAGATATTTTTCAGCTTTTGAATAATCCTGTGTTGCCAGATAAAATGGAATTACGATACTGTAAATTTTATTGTGCAACTCCTCACGGGAGGTAAGATGTGAAGCTATATTCAGCAATTCATCACAATAAATTTCTGCTTTTGCATTTTGTTTAAGCTGCCTTAACGTAGAAATGATTGCGTGATCAATCATGACTCTTCCATCAACACCCGCCGCTGTATATTTTTTTTCAATTTTATTTAAGAGTGCCAAAGATTCCACTGGCCGGTTAAGCCCGTTCAAAGCAAATGCCTGGTTGGACGCCACTTCATAAATCGCATCAGCATCTTTGTATTTCTCGGCAATTGTCAGAGCGTACTTGTAATATTGATGCGCGTTTTCAAAATCCCCTAAATCAAAGTAGGTCATCCCGATACGATTGTAAATAGTGCACTGCTGAATACTGGTGTCGCCGACTTGTTTTGCCGTAGCAAGTGCAAGCAGGCCATATTTTATACCTTCCCACGGATCACCTAAATCAGAGTATACGCGCCCAAGCAAATCATAAACACCCATCAATCTCTTGTATTTGATCGACTGAAATATTTTCAGTGAATGTTTTAATGTTGCTAGCGCCTGACCCGTATTCCCCTGGATAAAATACAAATCGCCAAGCTCTTTCAGAACATGACCTTCCTTTTCACGATTTCCTGCCAGCCTGAAATTATGTAGCGACTGCTGCATGAATTTAATTTTCTCTTTAATTTCATTTTCAGAAAGGGAATAAAATCCGGCCAGGGTAAAGTAACTTTCACCAAGCATATAAAACGCCTTTGCCCTCGAAAAAACCTGTATTGCTTTATATAAATAAACCCTTCCCTTTTCCCGTTCCTTTTTCTTTGGCAAAATCCTGGAAAGCTGTAAATAACTGTATCCCTCACCTTTTGGATATACGAGCGTGGTACTCAACCTACTTGCAGCCATTGAATAAAACAATGCAGAATCAATAGCAAGAGCACTTTCGTTTTTCCGATGTGTATACTGATCACTCAATTGAAGCAATATCTGGACTCTATTGGTATCGCTTGGGCTTTTTTTGAGTTTAAGCAAAAGCGGCTTCGCTTCCTCAATCGAAAAAGGACCAGGATCCTGCCCGAAAGATGGTGTTGTCAGTATTAAAATGCAAAAAACAGTAATGAATTTCAGCATAATGGTTGGAGTATTTATGCATTTCAATCATAAAGTATACCAAAAAACAAGAATACTTGCCGTAATTAATAACCGGCGGCATTGTCTCTGCTAATTTGCTGATGTAGAACAAGTAATATTAAATAAAATCATTGAAATATTTATTATACGTCAGCGGTCAATTTGTGATTTAGACCCGACAAACTTTATTTCGTCCGTTTTATCTCTTCAAAACGATATATCGTCGCCTTCCTCCTTATAAAAGTAATCAACTAACTGTGATATAACTGTTTACGTATAGGGCATACATTTTGGTCTTTGCTTGGCAAATCAACTTAGCCAAATATGAAAGTCCTTCCTTCTAAAACGATTCTATTCGTAACCGGAGCCTTTGTAAGCAATGCCTGTTGGGATGAGTGGAAAACTTATTTTGAAACCAAAGGATACCAGACCCTTGCTCCCGCCTGGCCCAATAAAAACGCTTCGGCAGAAGAACTTCGAAATCGCCAGCCCGACGCCTTGATCGCCTCTATGCGCTTGTCTGAACTTATTGAATACTACGCGGGAATTGCTTCCGGCTTGCCTGAAAAGCCCATTTTGATAGGCCATTCCATTGGCGGACTTATCAGCCAAATATTGTTGCAGCGTGATTTAGCCGCCGCCGCCGTTGCCATTCATTCGGTACCTCCGCAAGGTATTCTAACATTTAAATTATCATTTCTAATTGCCGGCTGGGGACCGCTGGGCTTTTTCACACCTGTCAATAAAAGTTTCCTGATGTCTTTCCGCCAATGGAGATACGCCTTTACAAATGGTTTGTCGATGGATACCCAGAAAGAAGGATACTACAAACTGGCGATTCCCGAATCAAAAATGATCGTTCGCGATACCATTACCAAAGTTGCCAAAATTGATTTTGAAAAACCGCATGCCCCCTTACTACTCATCTCCGGAACCGCCGACCATACCATACCGGCGTCACTCAATTATTCCAATTTTATAAAGTACAAAAGCAGCGGATCTGTAACAGATTACAAAAAATTTGAGGGCCGGACACATTTTGTACTGGGTCAGGAAGGTTGGCAGGAAGTAGCAGATTATGCACTTAAATGGTTGCAAAAACAAAACTGATTATACTTTTTAAACACCAGTTATATTTCACATTTTACTAAATCAATCTTATGAAATCAGCCAGCCATTCCGCGAAAGGCATTGCCTCAGGCAAAAAATTCTCCTCTTTTTATCTCACATTTTCGATCCTGTTTTTCCTTACTTTTTTGATTTTGGAAAATGATACTAAGGCAGCCACCACCGATCCGGAAAATAATCCTGCTGATACCAAACCAGCAGATCCGCCGGCTAATTTCAAACATCAGACAGCCCTTGTCAATGGTGTGAAAATCCACTACGTTATTGGCGGGAAAGGCGAGCCTTTGCTATTAGTACATGGTTTTGGACAAAACTGGTTTATGTGGAACAGGCTCTTACCTGAACTTTCCAAACATTTTACCGTCATCGCGCCGGACTTACGTGGTGTGGGAGAATCGGACAAGCCGGATACCGGTTATGACAAAAAAACAATGGCGACCGATCTTCATGAACTGATGAAAAAACTTGGCTACAACAATATCAACCTTGTTGGTCACGACATTGGTTTGATGGTTGCCTATGCTTATGCGGCCCAGTTTCCATCGGAAGTGAAAAAAATTGCTTTGCTCGATGCGTTGCTACCCGGCATTGAACCGGTTTGGAGTCAGGTTTCGGCAAGTGCCTGGTGGTTTGGATTTTTTGGCTGGCCGGCTTCGGGAAGTATTGTTAAAGGTAAGGAAAGAGAATTCCTGACCAACTTCTGGCCGATGGTTGGACATGTTAAAGATCCTTTTACAAAACAGGAAACGGATGAATTTATTCGCGCCTATGCGGTTTCCGGGGGCACCGCAGGAAGTTTCCACTGGTTTGGCGCTTTCAAACAGGACGCTATCGACAATGTTGAATTTGCCAAAAAGAAACTGCCGATGCCATTGCTCGCCATGGGTGGGGAATATTTCGCCGCAGCATTTTTAAAAGAACATTCTCTATTGGTGGCAACAAATGTGAGCGAAGTTCATATCAAAGGTTCCGGTCATTGGGTGGTACAGGAGGGGACAGACCAGGTTCAGAAAGGTTTGCTTGATTTTTTTATGGCTAAATAAATGCAGCAGTTGCTATAAAAGTTACGTTTAACCGGAATATCTGACCTTTTCAGCGATTTATTTTTAACTAAACATTTGATTATCAACGCCCCGTTATCATTCTAAAAATTTAAAGCAAATTCCGGCTTTTGAATCTGCTGATGTTAGTATGGCACTTTTTTTGTGAAGGTTTACAAAAAAACCATAAGAACTATGAAAACGGAATTCAAAATTGATATTGCCGGACAGGTTTTAGAGGATCTGAAAACCAGACTGGCTGAAACGAGATGGCCGGACGAAATAGAAGAAAGCGGCTGGAATTACGGAACAAATCTGGCTTATACGAAAGAATTATGTCAATATTGGCAGAATAATTTCGAATGGCGCAAACAGGAAGATTATCTAAATTCCTTCACTCATTACCAGTCTGAAATTGACAATTTCAGACTGCATTATATTTATGAAAAAGGAAAAGGATCGCACAATATACCGCTTTTGCTCACACATGGTTATCCTGATTCTTTCGTCAGATTTTTGAAAATTATTCCTTTACTAACACAGGCTGATGAAAATGGTTTTGCTTTTGACGTCGTTATTCCTTCTATTCCAGGCTACGGGTTTTCTGAAAAACCTTCAAAAAAAGGAATGGATCCAGCCAAAATAGCGACACTTTTTGCACGTTTGATGACAGAAGAGTTAGGTTATCAGCAATTTACCGCCCATGGCGGCGACTGGGGAAGTACCATCACAGAACAGTTAATTACTCATTTTCCAAAACAAATTACCGCTATTCATTTGACGGACGTCCCGTATAAACACATTTTCAACATTCCCACGGACGAACTTTCGGAAGAAGAAAAAAAGTACATGGAGGAAGGAAAAAAATGGCAAATGCAGGAAGGCGCCTACGCCATGATCCAGGGAACAAAACCTCAAACGCTGGCTTATGGTATCAATGATTCCCCGGCTGGTTTGGCGGCCTGGATCATAGAAAAATTTCGAACTTGGAGTGATTGTGACGGAGCTATTGAAAGCAGATTTTCGAAGGATGAATTACTAACCAACATTACAATTTACTGGGTAACGGAAACTGCAAATTCTGCATTCAGGATTTACTATGAAAGCTTTCATATGCAGGACTCAGGAAATACCAAAAAGCCTCAAACCCCGGTTGGACTAACTACTTTTCCAAAAGATATAGTTCCTACTCCAAAACAGTTTGCGGAGAGAATTTTCAACCTGAAATACTTCTCAAACATGCCGGAAGGCGGACATTTTGCAGCCATGGAAACGCCCGAACTTCTGGCCAGTGAGATTCGTAAATTTTTCATAATTGAAAGTAATAATACTTAGGAAATTAACATACTAAGCTCATTAAGCAGCGGAATCTGACGTTCATTAATCTTTAATTTTGCTTCATCAATCGTAAACCACTCCCCTTTATCATTCTCCGGAAATTCTTTCATTTTCCCGGAATTTGGCGGCCAGACCATTTCAAAAGTATTGCTTACAATATTTTCTGCATCAATATCTCCTTCCAGTGCCCAGGCATGCACCACTTTCCCGCTTTTTTGCGTGATGGGTTTCAGTTCAATAAATTCTCCTTCCAGCACTTTTCCTGTTTCTTCTTCAAACTCCCTTTTTGCAGCATCAATAGCCGTTTCCGTATGGTCAAATTCCCCTTTTGGAATAGACCAGACACCGAGATCTTTTTTTGCAAAAAACGGTCCGCCGGGATGCACCAGGAATACTTCCGGTTCTGATTTTATTCTGAATAACAAGATTCCTGCGCTTTGTTTGGCCATGCTGACTTGTTTTATTTTTAAATGATAGAACGAAAAGTAAGGTTGATCCTTTCGTTATTTAATTTTTTCGACTTCGGAATACGGTGTTCCCAGTTATGCTGCAAATCCCCCTTCATGATCAGCAAAGAACCATTTTCCAGACTTAACCCATATTTTCGGCTATGATCGGATTTATTACGAAACTCAAATTGCCGCGCCTGTCCTATACTCAAAGAGGCAATGTGGGGATTAATACCCAGTTCTTTTTCATTGTCGCTATGCCATGCAACCGAGTCATTTCCGTCTCTGTAAAAATTCAACAGCACACTATTAAATGGAAGGCCGGTAGCTTTCTGTATTTTTTCTTTCAATTCGTATAACTCCAAAGTCCATGGAACCGGATCAAACTTTGTGCCCGAAAACTGATAAGACTTATTGGAATCCCCAAACCAGGCGGTTAATCGCGGTGTGATCACTTCTTTTCCATACATCTGAATAATTTGCTGCCGCCAGGGGGTTTTCTTAATTAGCTGATGCATAAGCGAAATACTTTGCTGAGGGTCTAAAAATCCTGGAAAATATTCCAGAAGGTTTTCGGGAAAACTCAAACTTTCATTCGCATCGAAAAGACTTAATTGCTGCATACCCGTTAAATTTTCTGGTCGTTATTTCAGATTTATTGATAAAGTAATTCCTCTTTTCAGCTCAGGCATATTTTTTGTTTCAACACTCCTTACACATATAAAAAACAAAGTTTTCAGGCAAAAGTTACCCGTCCCGGCCGGCAAAATTTAATCTTTCCAAAGCGGCTCTGTGATGCGGTCAAAATTCAATCCGAATCTTTAAAATATACAGACCATGACATTAGTTAAGTATAAGGAAAAGAGATCGTTCAACAAGACGCCGGAGCCAACGGGGGGCAAATCCAAGGCTGCTTCCCTGCGTTTTGTTATCCAGAAACACGCTGCATCACGTCTGCATTATGACTTCCGTCTGGAAATGGATGGTGTATTAAAAAGCTGGGCCGTACCCAAAGGACCATCCACTGATCCATCCGTAAAAAGACTGGCGATGATGGTAGAAGATCATCCATTTGACTATAAAGATTTTGAAGGAATAATTCCGGACGGCAATTATGGCGCAGGAACCGTGATGGTTTGGGATGAAGGAACTTACGAGCCCATTGAACCAACAAAAGGAAGAGAAAAACAGGAAAAAAAATTGCTCGATGAGCTGCAATCCGGTTCACTGAAATTCATCCTTCATGGTAAAAAACTGGAAGGTGAATTTGCTCTTGTAAAAACGAAGGGTATGGCCGATAATTCCTGGCTGCTTATCAAACATCGTGACGAATTTGCCAGCGATGAAGATATAACGGAGATGAATAAATCAGTTATTTCCGGGAAAGACCTTGAAAAAATAGCGGAGACAAGTGAAAATATTTATGGTTCCGATGAAGAAAAAGAACCTGAAAAAGAAACAAAAAAGTCCGCCAAACCTGAATCAAAAACGACCGTTAAAAAAAAACTAAAAAAACAGGTTGATCCCGATAGTTCCGAGGTTCCGAAAGCTTACATTGACGTAAAAAAGGCGCTAAAAAAAGGAAAAAAAGAGAAGTTTCCCGAGTTTTTTACCCCTATGCTGGCTACTTTGGTAGATGAGCCTTTTGACGATCCGGGTTGGGAATATGAAGTAAAATGGGATGGCTATCGAGCGTTGGCTTTTTTGAATAAATCGGAAATTGAACTTCGATCCCGAAATAATAAATCATTTAATGACAAGTTTTATCCGGTTTTTGATGCCGTTAAAAACTGGGGAATAAATGCAGTCATTGACGGTGAAATTGTGGTTGTTGACGATAAAGGAATTTCTAATTTCAACTCCCTTCAAAACTGGCGCAGTGAAGCAGACGGGCAACTTTTATACTATGTTTTTGATGTGCTCTGGTTAAACGGGCAAAACCTGATGGAGTTGACATTGAAAGAACGTAAAGCAATTCTGCAAACGCTGATCCCCGAAGATAGTATCATCAAAAGCGGATTCAGTATGGATGCAAGAGGCACCGAATTTTTCGAAGTCGCCAAAACCATGGGACTGGAAGGAATTATTGCCAAACGTTCCGACAGCGTTTATTATCCCGGTGACCGCTCAAAAAACTGGTTAAAAATAAAGGTACAAAAGCGCCAGGAAGTGGTAATTGCCGGTTATACGCGCAATGAAGGAACTTCGAAATTATTCAGCGCCCTGCTTTTAGGCGCTTATCAGGATGGAAAATTGCAATATGTAGGGAAAGTGGGGACCGGATTTAATACCAAACAGCAGAAAGAAATGCTGGAAATGTTCAAGCCGCTGACCACAAAGAAAAGTCCATTCCAACAAATTCCCGACTATAATAAACCGTCCCGTTTCCGGCCAAATCCACCGGATGCGTCAGCAACCTGGCTTGAACCTAAACTGGTTTGTGAAATCAATTTTG
Source organism: Dyadobacter subterraneus (assembly GCF_015221875.1). Classification (NCBI taxonomy): domain Bacteria; kingdom Pseudomonadati; phylum Bacteroidota; class Cytophagia; order Cytophagales; family Spirosomataceae; genus Dyadobacter; species Dyadobacter subterraneus. Next base: position 1,427,980 of record NZ_JACYGY010000001.1, on the reverse strand, counting down.
CAGAAGTAACCGAAGAAGGCGTATTCCGCCATCCTTCATTTGTAGCAATGCGGGAAGATAAAAATCCAAAAGATGTGGTAAGAGAGACAGAAGCACCAACGGAAAAAGTGGTAAAAAATTCCGAAGACAAATCCGAAAAAAAGGAAACAGAATCGATTATCAAGGCTCCGGGAAAATCAGACAGGAAAACTTTACTGAATCCAACCGAGAAATCGCAGGTACGAAAAGTGAATGGCAGAGAACTGAAATTCACGAATCTTGACAAGATATTCTGGCCTGAGGAAAAATACTTTAAACGGGATATGTTAAATTATTACTATCAGGTCGCGCCTTATATTTTACCTTACCTGAAAGACAGGCCGCAGTCGCTGAACCGTTTTCCCAACGGCATCAAAGGGCCAAGCTTTTATCAGAAAGATGTAACCGGAAAAGTACCAGAATGGGTTGAGCAATTCCCGTATCGGGCAAACGATGATGATCAGGATAAAAATTATATGCTTTGCAATGACGAAGCCAGCCTGCTCCTGATGGTTAATATGGGCGCCATTGAAATAAATCCATGGAGCAGTAAAATCCAGAAACCCGATAATCCTGACTGGTGCATTCTGGATCTGGATCCGGATAAAACCAATACTTTTGAGCAGGTTATTGAAACAGCCAATGTCATTAAAGAGATTCTCGACAATGTAAAAGTGCCCGCATTTTGTAAAACTTCCGGCTCTACGGGAATACATATTTACATTCCGCTTGGTGCAAAATATGACTATGACCAATCCCAGTTATTTGCCAAATGGGTAGCTTCAAGCGCCAATGAGGCCTTGCCCGATTTCACGAGTATCGAGCGAATGACGAAAAACAGGAAGGGAAAATTATACATCGATTACCTTCAAAATCGTCCGGGAGCGACGCTGGCCGCTCCCTACTCTATCCGCCCCAAACCTGGAGCAACGGTATCAATGCCACTGCACTGGACTGAGGTGAAAAAGGGATTGCAAATGAAAGATTTTACGATTGTCAATGCCCTTGAAAGAATAAAATCAGAAGGTGATATTTTTAAGCCGGTGATGGAAAAAGGAATTGATCTGGAAGAGATTTTGGGGCAGATATAAATTTTAAAGTAACGGAATAAGGTTTCACGAAAAGCAGGTAAGAAAAGGCAAAGCCCGCAAAGTTAAAATCTTTGAGGGCTTTGCCTTTTTCTTGTATTGCTCTGCGTGAAATTTGTTACCGATTATATTTCCTGATAAACAACCCGCCCAAAACCGTAACCGGGGCAAAAATCAGGATCGCAAGAATTTGCGTCCAATGATTTCCTTCTGATTTAAACATGGAAAATGCCGCAAAACCGGCGAGGATAAATGCAAGAATATAATTTAATTTCAAATCTTTGACACCTGCGATAAATTGCGTAACCAAACCCGCCAGGAATGAAAAAATCACTCCATAAATCGCGGTAAAAATCATAAACAGAATCGGCGCATCGGCATGCGGCCGCTGTCCGGAAAATCGGAAAAGTGCCAGTGATGACACAACGAAAATCGCATAACCTACGACAACACTGATAAATTTCCTAATCATATTTTCCTTGCCTTTTTATTTAAGAGAATAATTTAACCATCACCGTCAACCATCAGAAATTCTGCCATTTTAAGATTTTTATTACCTTTGCAGCAGAAAACACCTAAATACATTTCTAAATGTAAGATATAATTTCTTTCAGAAAAATAGATGGCGGCCACACAAGGCTGCTGTAATTATTCATTCTCAAAAGAAAGAAATTATGCTTTTTCTTCAAGGTGTTACTTATGCACATCCCAATCGGGATGTCCTGTTTGGTGATATAAACATGATTATCAACAAACAGGAAAAAATAGCTTTAATCGGCAATAACGGTACCGGAAAATCTACCATTTTGAAAATACTGGCAGGTGCTCTTACTGTTTCTTCCGGTCAGGTCAAAACCGATTCAAAGCCTTATTATGTTCCTCAAATTTTTGGACAATTTAATGATTATACCATTGCGCAGGCTCTTGGCATTGACGCCAAACTGACTGCTTTACAGGAGATTCTCGAAGGTCAGGTAACCGAAGAAAATCTGTCACTTCTGGACGACGACTGGGCAATTGAAGAACGATCCATAGAAGCGCTGATGCACTGGAACCTCCAATCTTTTGATCTGAATCAGAAAATGGATACCCTGAGTGGCGGACAAAAGACAAAAGTTTTTCTTGCCGGCATGATGATCCATACGCCGGAAATTGTTCTACTGGATGAGCCCAGCAATCACCTGGATAAAACAAGCAGAAATATCCTTTATGATTATATCAGGACAACCACAAATACCTTGGTAGTGGTTAGTCACGATATAACCTTACTGAATATACTTCATAAAGTTTTTGAACTTGGTAAACATGGAATTACCGTTTATGGCGGCAATTACGATTTTTATGCAGAACAAAAACGGATTGAATCCGAAGCTTTGAACCAGGATCTGCGAAATAAGGAAAAGGCCTTCCGAAAGGCCAGGGAAGTGGAAAGAGAATCAGTGGAACGCCAGCAAAAACTAGATGCGCGCGGAAAGAAAAAACAGGAAAAAGCCGGACTTCCGAAAATTTCCATGAACACATTTAAAAACAATGCAGAGAAAAGTACCTCCCGCATCCGGGACGTTCATACCGAGAAAGTTGATGCCATTGCGCAGGATATTAGTCAACTGCGAAAAGGATTAGCTGATGTAAATAAAATGAAAGTGGATTTTGACAATTCTGCGCTTCATAAGGGAAAAATACTTGTTTCCGCAAAAGACATCAATTACGGATACTCTGATCAGATGCTTTGGAAAAATGCGCTAACTTTTCAGATTACCAGTGCTGAAAGAATTGTGATTTCCGGTTCAAACGGCTCCGGTAAAACAACGCTTATAAAAATGATTTTGGGCGAATTTTTACCGCAGTCAGGGATCCTGGAAAGAGCTGATTTCAAAGCAGTTTACATTGATCAGGATTATTCTTTTATTGACAACAACCTCTCCGTTTATGAACAAGCTCAAAAATTCAATTCGGGGATTTTGCAGGAACACGAGATAAAAATCCGGCTCAACCGTTTTCTTTTTACAAAGGAGTATTGGGACAAACCTTGCAGTACACTTAGCGGCGGAGAGAAAATGCGACTGATACTTTGTTCGTTAACCATTAGCAACCAGGCTCCGGATATGATTATCCTGGATGAACCGACAAATAATCTTGATATTCAGAACATTGAAATTTTAACTTCTGCCATTCAGGAATACAGTGGCACGTTACTGATTGTTTCTCATGACGAACATTTTTTGGAGCAAATCCATGCAGATCGGTTCATTCATTTATAACCACATTTCACAGTTATTTTTTTCAATAAAACCGGCACGAAAAGCCGGTTTTGTTAAAAAAAACAGTTCATTTCATAGAAATTTTTGCCCTGTAAACTGCTCTGCCACTGACCACAATTTCCGGTTAACAGATTCATTCAAAGCAATCTGGTCAATTTCCGCCTGTACAGGAAATCCTCTGAATCCGCCATCCTGATCAGGCTGATAAAATCCTCCTGGTATAACTTCCGAAGAAGTGGCTGCATATAGTGACGGCAGCGCACCCTGCCAGGGTTCCATGAGCGGACCCATTTGTTCAACCGCTGCATCATAGGCATCCTGGCTCATGTGCCGGGCAAGTCCGGTAGCATTGGCTCCTGGCTGGGCGATCAGGGAAAGAACGTGATCACCTGCCGCGATAATTCTTCGCTGCAATTCGACACCAAAAATCGTCGTGGCCAGTTTGCTCTGGCAGTATTCTCTTGAAGCATCATAAGATTTCTCCGACTGCAAATTGCCAAAATCAATCTGTCCATGCAGATAAGCTATACTGCTCAGTGAAATAATCCGAGAGCCGCCAGTTGCTGAAAGCAATGGGTATAGCAATGCGGTAAGTGCAAAATGTCCCAGAAAATTTGTCCCGAATTGCAGCTCAAATCCTTCCGTAGTTTTTGCTTTTGGAGGATTTGCTACGCCGGCATTATTGATTAAAATATCCAGGAGGTTGTGATTTTGAAGAAAATTTTCAGCAAAAATCTTTACAGATCCCAGGTCTGACAAATCAAGCAAACCTGTTTCCAGAGTGCCCTTGCCGCCTTTTTGTTTCATTTCCCCCAAAGCTTTTTCGGCATTTTCTAAACTTCTGCAAGCCAGTATCACATGGGCGCCCGCTTCATACAACCCAAGCGCGGTTTCAAAACCAATACCGATATTGGCTCCTGTTACAATGGCCGTTTTACCAGCCTGATTCCCAATATTATCCTTTGTCCAGCTTTTTTCGTTTTTCATGATTTCTGCCTTTTCTGTATCCGGATTACTGTAATCCTTTGCTGATACAAATTTACCGGCCATCAAAACGCTGAAATTATGCCATTCAAATAATTACTTATGAAAAGGAAACCATCGGCCGTCAGCTACCCGCTATCGGATCAGAATTGCTTACAAGCTGATTGCTGACAGCCGGTTGACGAAAGCTGACCGCCTCTTTACGAAACTGATTAGGTGACAGCCCCGTCTGCTTTTTGAAAAAGATATTAAAATTGGAAGCGTGTTCAAAACCCAGACAGTATCCAATTTCCCCAATGTCCCAGTTGCTGTGCATCAGAAGATCCTTTGCTTCCTTGATAATTCTTGTCGAGATAAGTTCCGTTGTTGTGCTGCCGGTTGTTTCTTTAAGTGCCCTGTTCAGGTGATTGGTATGAATGGCCAAACGGTTTGCAAATTCATTGGCATTTTTAATTTCCAGGGCATGCTGTGTTGAAAGAATCGGAAATTGTTTTTCCAAAAGGTCGATAAAAAGCATACTGATCCGCGTTGCAGAATTTCCTGAATTCTGCTCTTTCATCGGCTCAATTTTAAGGGCTTCATGCATGATAATCTGAATATAACTTCTCAGAAGCTCATATTTATGCGCATAATCTGAATTCATTTCCCTGATCATCTGCTGATAAATCCCCGACAGAAATGTAATCGTTTTTTCATCTGCCACCAGCACATGATTTCCCTCCGCATGAAAAAGAGGCGACCGCGACAGACTTTCTGCTTTAAGCTGGTGACTGATAAATTCTTCGGTAAACAAACAATGGAAGCCGCTGTCATTTGTTGATAGCGGCTTCCATGAATAGGGAATCATCGGGTTGAAGAAAATCAGGACGCCATCTTTGAGGTGAAAAGTTTTATCAGCAAAAGAAAGAATTCCTTCTCCCTTTGTGACCAGTGAAATCTTGTAAAAATCCCTCCTCGAATGCGGTAATGGGGTTACTCCGCACAGATCCTCAGTTCTGTAAACGGTAAACTTTCCCGGTTCCGAGTGATCCCGTAAAAGCCGGTGATGGAAAACGCTGGCTGTCTCTTTCATTTTCATAAAACAATATTATGAAAATCAAACAACAAAACATATCCCTGCAACTTTCAGCACCGGCTTTTTTAGCTCAACAAATTTTTTATTTTATTTAAACAGCAGATGAAAGCTGGTAACATCCGTTTGCGTCACGCGCAGGCCTACACCTACCAGCGCAGCAATTTCCTTGACAATCAAAAGTCCCAGACTTGTTCTCGTTTGTCCGACCTGCATTGGCAAATGTATACTTTCAGTTTCCGGGGTGTTGATCATTTCCTGTATTTCCGTTGGCACGCCTACGGTGGTATTGGAGATCACAAGTTCGCCCTCATTTTCGCCGCTGGCATTAAAATAGATGCGAATCGTGCCTTTCCGGGTAAACTTGGCTGCATTATCGATCAGGTTATGAATCATAATTCCCAGCATCTGATAATCACAATAAACCACGGTATTACTGGAAATCTCGTTTTTAAAATCTGAACCATTTTCAGTGATCATGTTTTTAAAAATTTCAAACTTTTCATCCACCAGCAATTGAAGATTGATCGCTTCATAATGCAGACTGTTTTGAAAAACATGCGCCTTGATATAGTCAAGCAAACCTTTCAGCAGATTGCTCATTCGCCCGGACGAATCAGCAATCATTTCACCCAGCATAGCAACATCTTCATATTGCGCTTTTTGTATCATTTTAGGAATATTGCCGGATGTAAGTCTTATATAATTCAGCGGCGACTGGATATCATGCGTCATGGACGTCAAAAGCCTGGAAAGCATGTGCACCTGCCGGGACATTTCATTTTTGGATTCTTCCAGATCGGTCAACGTCTGGTTCAACCTGCTTGTGCGCCTCGAAACAAGTTCTTCCAGTTTTATATTTTCCCGTTTTACGACCCGCACGCTATACCAGTTATAAAGATAAACCAACCCTATCAGGATAAAGAGCAACAGGATTTCTGCCCAGATTGTCTGGTACCATTTGAGTGGTACAATGAAATATATTTTTTTTATCGTGTAATTATTGATGCCAAAACCATTCAGTTTTCTGATGATCAGTGTATAATTCCCGGAATTGAGGCTCGAAAATTCGATATCTAAATCCTTATCCATAGGAATCCAGTCTGGCGGAGCAGCCAAACGACTTTCCTTTACCAGCACATAAGAAAGTTTCAGATTGTAATTATTGCCAAAATACGCCGTCGAAAAATGAAGCTTGGTCTGCCCCGGATCCATCGGAAAATAAAGCGTGTCATGAGATGGAATAATGGTTTTTCTGTTTACCTCCGCTTTGTCCAGAATAATATTCCCGTCGGCTCTGTCTTCCATAATATCCCCCGGTCTGAACCCGACCAGACCATTTAGCGAAGGCAGCAAAATATTGCCGTTTGCCAGCCTGACTCCGCAATGATCGCAGCCATTAAATTCATTTGTCTTAAAACCCTCCTCTTTGGTATGATAAACATAAAATAACTCAGATGGCACCGAAGCATTCTGCTGATCTTTGTTGTGCTTTATTTTTTCAATGGCTTCTGAATAGTGAAGCAGATCTTTTACAGTCATTTGAAAAAGACCTTTGTTGGTCGGAATCCATAAATAATTCCCCTCAGGCATAATACTGTGCGGACTCGCCAGATATTTATTTTAATCCAGCGGAAAATTCACCAGACAATCATCCGCTTTTAAAAGCATAAGTCCTCTTTCCAGACCGGTGAGCCAGATATTTTTCTGTGCGTCAGTATATATACTTTTTACATAAAGCTTTTCCGTTCCGGCAATCAGCTTTGGTTTTCTTAAACGAAGATTTAAACGATATAAACCAGTGGTTGTCCCTACAAGGAGATGTTCCGGATCCTGTCTTCTGATAACGGTAGTATGAAAAAATGGACTTTTTATAATATTTACCGCATAAGGAATCAATACATTCAAATCCAGCCTGAACAAACCTTGCAGATCCGATCCGACCCATAGTTGATTGCTGATATCGTCGTAAAAAATCGTTTCTATGTTATACTTAAATTGCCATATACCGGTAACCCTTTTATTTCTCAGATCTATCCGGATTAACATATGTCCTCTTTTTATCCAGACATTGCCATTCCTGTCTTTTGTAATAATTAATTTGTCATCCGGATTTATTTTCCTCAAAACCGGGAGTTGTGCGTCAATATCTTTTCCTACTACTGAGCTTTTGCCAACGATTCTTCCATCTGCGGTCAAAACAGTATTTTCATCAAAGGGAAGCATAGCATAAAAAACATTGTCACGAAAGTCCCCTTTGATGTTGATTGCAGAAAACTGATGTTTACTCAATACAAAAAGCCCTTCCGTAGCACTTCCCAGAAATACTTTTTTGGTGCCATAGTCATAATATACTCTTTCAATACCTTTTGATTTAAAATCAAAATCCTCAACCAGCAGCGTTGTTTGCAATGACCCATCCGGCTTGTCTTCAAGTAAATAAAGGGCATCTCCAAGGTACAGGAATGTCTCGTCGGCTACATTATTCCAGTAAAAACTGATATTTCTCCCGTTCGTTTTAAATAACGGATGTTCCGTAATATCTCCTTTTATCGATTTCTCCTCTATTTTAAGATCAGAGACCCGGGTGATTGTACCCGCTTTCTGATCAAAGTAACATAACGACGGGCCCATTACAAAATAACTCCAAAGGTTGTTTCTTTTAAAGGGCCTGCTGTATTTCAGTTTCCAGTTTTCGAAATACCTGATCCGGGTGCTGTCGCAAAGATAAAAGTCCTCGCTTGTGTTTCCTGCACGAAGCAAATATTGAGGAATTTTCCTCAGTTTATCCAGAAAATTGGGGTAACCAGTTGCCTGAAAATAGTGTGGATATTGTTTATTGAAAGGTTTGAGTTTTTCAACCTGTTCTTTTGAATAGGCCATATCTAAAACAGCCTTTCCCTTCTCAATACGGACGCTCTCCCAACCCAGAAAAAACATATAGTTTACAGCATTTCTGCCTTTGATATAACGCCCGGCTTTTTCAATGGCTACATCCTTCCGCAGCGAAGGTTGTACAAAAATGGATCTTGTGTTGGTAATGCCAAGATTAAATTTATTGAAAATATAAAACCGCGATCCGTCATACCGTACCAGGCCGTCCTCCGTACCCATCCAGATAAAACCGTCTGAATCTGCAAAAAGTGATTTAACACTATTTTGGGGAAGACCATTGTCACCATTGTAATGTTCTACATTGTAGTGTTTTTGGGCATGGGCATGCCCTGACAAAAGAAAAATTAATGCCAGATTTAGCAGTAATAGATTTTTTTTCATAACGTATTATTTTAGAGGAGGATTAGATACTGTTTTATGTGGCTTCCATTTTCAAATAACTAATCAAATCCGTCACATTATGTACGACAGATTTGAAGAAAGTCACGGACGACATCGAATTTTTTCTAAAAAAGTTCGACACCGCTGGTTGTTCCTTACTTTTTAAGTCTGGTCAGTTCAATATAAAACGTTGAGTAGGTTGTATTGAGGTAACGATCCGGCTTGGAATCGATACCTCGAATCAGGACGCATTTGTATTCTTTCAGATGATAAAAGTTATCAAAATCACGGTTTTACTACAAACGTAACGAAGCACTTTCGCAGGCAGCCTAGTCCAAATTAGAAAAATTTCGATGATTTTGTAAGATTTTCGTAAAACGGTTGCAGAGTATTTGGCGAATTAATTTAAAAAAATAAGCAGGACAGCGTAATAAAAGATAATTTGTTTTCCAACACGTAGTACAAATCAATTCATTACAAAAAGATATATTTCCGACAGGTCAGAAATCGGTGTTTTCAGATCGTCAGTTTTTTTTTATCCACAACTTATTTAACGGTAATATCTGCATTTCAACCGGAACAGGAGTAATTCCGGCATATGATATGTCCACCTCATACATCTTCTAAGTGCCTTGTAGTATTAGTAGTATTCAGAAAAGCGATGAACGGTAACATTGGCAAGAGATGATTCTATCCTGCCGGTTTTGGGCCTCTACAAATATTCAGGCCGACGTTTCTTTCCTTTGTACCACTAAAATTTTTTGGAACACACACTTCATCAAACATGAAAAAATCATCTGCTTTTTTATCGCCGGTGCGTAAAAGTAACCAACCCGGCTCACCGCAAAAACCGGAAAAATCATCCCAATCCAAAGACCGGATCTTTTATATACTCCTGCAAAATATATCCCAATCATAATGCATAAAACGGGTGTGTCGTCGTGCGCCGTCAGGCTGGATACATTAGCCCTGTATATCAGGACAGAAGCATAGGAAAAGGAAGAGCCCAGGCCGGAATCCAAAACGTACACATCTTCGACAAAATGCAGGAGATGTTTCTACAAAAGGACGCCGGGTACTCTACAAAGAAAAGCCATGGTATTTCTCAGATTTGAAGCATGGAATATTCAACGAACGCTTAGCAGATTCAAATTGTGACTAAAAAACCACCTGAATGCCTGAATAACGTACGGAATTGACAAAAATTGCCCCGCAACCAAAAACACAACACATATATGAACAGATTTTCCGCTTCCAACTCAGGTGCATTATGGTTTAAGCTGCTGGTTTTGCTGGTACTGATGTTACTCGTAAAACTCTCCCGGCCATAAAAGCAGACCTGAAACAGAAGCGACCAACCCTCCTCTTTTAAAATCTAAAACAAAACCTGTAAACACGATCACACACTAAAAACCCAGAGCACCCGGGCAGCAACTCCGAAGCGGACGTTTTGACCCAGCCAGGCCGGTTATCCTGCGCACACACAAAAAATTAACCATTTTAATGAATTACCATACACACATTTTTTTTAACCAGTTAAAACTTACACTAAACAAGTACACACAATGAAAACAAAACAACTACTATCCAAAACACTACTTATTGCCGCCATGCTTTTTGGCTCTTCTGCGGTTTTTGCGCAGGTGAAAATCGGAGATAACCCAACTACAATCAATGCAGGTTCTGCACTTGAAATTGAAAGCGCCAACAAAGGATTGCTGATGCCTCGTACTTCGTTAACAAATACAACAACCTGGGGGCTTGCAGGAACTGCTGTTGCTGGAATGCATATTTACAATACAAACATGTCAATTGCGTCAACTAACACCGCATATCCAACCCTTGCAGCTAAGATAGGTGAATATTATTGGGATGGTAATGGTTGGGTAGCATTAGCTCCTGGTCAAAGGACAACCGATATTACGTCTTGGCCACAGACCGCAGGAGCCTATTTATACGTCCCCGCAAATTTAGCTGCTAACGGTTGCGCTTCGTGTATCGTTAATATTAATCAAACCGGAACATTTTCTATTAAAAACAGCATCAATGACGTAATAATAGATGTTGTTGACTTCTCCTCAGTTTCTTTTCATAACGGTCAGGTAGTAATGGCATATGTGGTTGAAACTGATAAAACTACCGCTGGAACATTTGAACGTGTGGGATTTTATAGTCTTCCTTACACTGGTACGGCATGTAGTGGATTATCCACTAATGCAAAGTTTACTATGAAAAATTTACCTGCTCGTGCTCAGCCATATACAGTCAGAGTGATGGCTTATGCCAGTTACAATGGTGGATCTACTCCTGCGAATTTTGGTGTTGGAGTATTGTCCAACACCGGTTGTGGCGGAGGGCTTGACGGAAATGCCACCATTATATCTGTCACCCAATAAGCATATCAAGCCTTCAACGCAAATCACTACTTCTCATCACCTTCAATAATTCACAAATGGAATAAAGCCATAATGATAAACACAACTACTAAGGAATACAGAAGAGCTGAAATGAAGTAAGTATGATAACGTCGATCAGTAGCATGCGAGAATAATAAATCACACAAAAATTCACACATAAAAACATTCAAATAATGAGAACAAAACAACTATCACGAGCTATATCTGCGGCTGTGTTTGCAGCAGCACTATTTCTGGGTTCTTCATCCGTTTTCGCACAGGTGAAAATCGGAACAAATCCTACAACGATTGCAGCGGGGTCTGCACTTGAAGTGGAAGCGACTGACAAGGGAGTGAGATTACCTCAGGTTTCTTTGACAAGTACTATCGTATTTGCCCCGGTTGCCGGAACTGGCACCAGCGCAACATCGCCAGGTATGACGGTATATAACTCAAATCCAGCTATTACTTCCGGAACAGGCAGCAATGGAACACTCTATCCTTCGAGGGGAATTGGTGTCTATTACTGGGATGGATTTGGTTGGGTTACAGCAAATGCCACAAAAGGATATCAGTTAATCTGGGCTGGACATTCAAGCGGCCCATTTAACTCTCCCTATTTAAGTCCAGCCATTCCACTTGCTGCAAATGAATATATGGACAGTTTTAATTCGGGATCAAATGGGAAGTTTGTCGCACCTTACGATGCCTTCTATACTGTTTCTCAGAACTGTCGTATTAAATATAATGGTGTTAGCAGTGCTGTGATCTATGGAACATTTGACACCTACATAAATGTAAAATCTGCTGCAACAGGTATTACAGAAGCGAGAAGCGATGTTTTTCTTAGAAATGAATTTACGTTTACATATGCCTTTTCTCAATCCGTCACAATCTATTTAAAAGCTGGCGACGAAATTTCATTCAGTGGCCAAGGGTGCATGGGGGGCGGCTGCCAACCAGGATCTAATTATGATATAATTGATTTAGATCAAACAGTTTCTCTTTTCCAATAGCTGACAAATCTTGATTGCCAATTCTTATCAATTTGCAATGAAGGCTGAAATTGCCAAGCTACCAAGCTGACACCAATTTCCAATCGGTGTCGAATTGTCCGGCGTTTGTAACGCGAAAAATCACCAACAGTACACACAAGTTAAAAGAACTTACACAGGAAAAAAACATATATCAACCCCTCCTTTTTCATGCCAATGCCGATTTACAATTGTCGCCGGGCAAACCAGGAATAACTTGGATATATGTTTTACCACCGCATACACTTTACACTATTTTAAACTTAAACAAATGCACACAATGAAGAAAAAACAACTACTTGCAAAAGCATTTTATTCCGCCGTTTTGGTGGCCGGGATGCTTTTTAGCTCGTCTTCGGTTTTTGCCCAGGTAAAAATCGGCACGAACCCTACGACGATTAACGCAGCTAACAATTTGGAAGTGGAAGCTTCCGGGGGAAATAAAGTAAGTGTTGATAAAACTACTGGCAAGGTTACAATTGCAGATGGGTCACAAGGGGCTGGTAAGATTTTGACTTCGGATGCCAATGGAGTTGCGACATGGCAAACACAATCTTCTCTGGCAATTCCGGTAACTGTTTTTAGCGGATCAATTACATCGACTGCAACGATACCAACTTGGACTGCTCATGATTTGGTTACACAAAGACTGCCATTGGTTCCTACGGTCGGAGCAGCAGGTTGGGATGCTACCACAAAAAGATGGACTACTCCCGCTGACGGCACATATTCTGTACAAGTTGGTTTGTCTTGCAATAGTACTACTGGTGCAGGGGTCGCCTTATGGACAAGAATATGGGTGGTATCTGAAGGTGGAGGCCCTTTATTTAAAGGAATATCTCCAATGGGTGCTCCTGCCGGTGATTGGCAATCAGTGGTTTACACCGGTAAGTTATCTACTGGCGATGGAATTTCATTAGAGGGGTACACAATGCAGGTCGATGGTAATCCGCCCGTAAATCCAATTTGGACTGGTACATGCAATAGAGCTTATATGACAGTCACAAAAATTGATTAGCAAAAACAAACTGACGCCAATTTGCAATCGGTGTCGATTTGTCCAGCGTTTGCAACACGAAAATTCAATAACAGTACACACAAATTAAAAGAACTTACACATGAAAAAAACATATATCAACCCCACCTTTTTCAAGGGATGGAAAAATGCGGCGGCCATGCTGGCTTTGTTTGCGACGGCTTCGGTCGGCAGCGCACAGGCACAGGAAGGAAGCCAGGGCAATACCACCATTTTCGGTAGTGCGCAAATGACGTTTTTTGGCAACCACAATTTGCTTACACCTGCGGGCGGCACGCAGCCTGGTGTAATCCTTACAGAGCGCGGTACGGCCACCATCAGTTATCTTAATTATTCTGGTAATAATCTTACAGCTTCGGGTGTAACGGACGCCAGTTATGTGGATGGATATGTACGTAAATATGGCACGGGGCAATTTATTTTCCCGGTGGGAGATAATGGTTTTGCAGGTCAGTTTGCAGCTTCTGCGGATGGTACAAGCGGGGCTTATTTCCATGCAGATGCCACTACGGCGGTCACAACCAATCTTTTTACCGGAACCAACTATCCTGCACTTCCGTCAGGCGGCCCCTTTCCTACTACCAGCGTAGCAGCAGGCGTCGGTACGGTCAGTAAAGTAGAATACTGGGATATTGATGGTGCCACGGCTACACCTATCACCCTTACCTGGGATGCCGGCAGTGATATTACCACGTTAACTGCAAGCACACTGGCCAAACTGACGATTGTTGGCTGGAACCCGGGCACCAGCAAATGGGAAGCCATTGCTTCTGCGGTGGATGTTACGTCGGTATTGGGTGGGCCAAGCGCGCTTGCGGAAGGTTCCATTACGTCCACAGCCTCGGTTGTTCCAAATACGTATACAGCTTATACGTTTGCCTCGGTTGGTACTATTGATTTAACCCCGCAATTGATCAGGCCGATCGGTACCAGTTTCACCGTTGGACAAACCAGTGAGGGTGTGCTCCGTCTTACCAACCTGAAACCAAATCCTTCCACAGGCGTAGTTTCTGTATTTCTGGAACTTGGAGATGGTTTTGAATTAACGGTTGATCCTGCCGCAACTACTTCTGCCAGCATCGCCGTAACAAACAGCCAGTGGACCATCACGGATTTTGGCGGGGGTTCATTCCAGTTTGAATCAAAACCAGGGACGATCGTAGCAGCGTCAGGACAGGTAAACCTTGGTTATAAAATCAAAGCAACAGGTGCCGTGACCGCCACCGGAATCATCACCGCCACCATTATTAATCAGACTGGAGGCGCAGTGCCCGTCACTGGCGATGACAATGATAATAATAACGTGGCTGTGAAAATATTGAGTATTACCCTTTAATTCCGCTTGTTATGAAAAAATTAATTTCTGGTGCGTTTCTGCTCATATTCCTGCAAACTGCCGTATTCGCACAGTGTAATCCGCAGTTTGGAGCAGCGACCTATACAGGTACGTCTGTAGTGAGCGGAGTTCAGACCGTAGGGTTAAATGAAACCGGTCAGCTGCATTTCAGTTTTGGTGTAGGATCTGATCCGGCCTGTAACAGTGGTGCCGGAAATACTCCGGGCACCATCACCATGACCATATCTTTCAGCAACAGTTATGGCCCGGCATCGGCTGCCGACATCAGCGGACCACAGGCTTCTTTATACGACTGGATTTGGGATCCCGCAAGCCATACGCTCATTGGTTTAAATAATGCACCCATACCATTGGGCGCTCCGGCAGATTTTACGGTTAACGTAAAAGGGCTTGCACTTACGCCAGGTGTAGTAGCACCGCTGACAACACTCAACTGGTTCTCAGAGACCAATCCGCCAATCACAAACACAATGACTGGTGACGATATTAATTCTGTGGGCCTCAATGTCGATACTGCTTTGCCGGTAACACTCGTAAACTTTGCAGCAAACAAAGAGGGCAAGCTGGCGAATCTGAAATGGAGTACAACGATGGAAACCAACAGCGATCGTTTCGAGATTGAACACAGTCTGAATGGAAAAAACTGGAATAAAATCGGAACGGTAACATCAAACGGCGAAAGCAGCTCTTTGAAATCGTACAGCTTTACAGATAAAAATCCCGCTGACGGAGAAAATCTTTATCGCCTGCGTATGGTGGATAGAGATGCCACCTTCGCTTACAGCCGGATTATCAGCCTGGCTTTTGATTCCCTGAACGCAGATATGTCGGTTTATCCCAACCCGGCTACTGACAAAATTATACTCCGTGATTTCAGCAACATTACAAAAGTCCTGATCAGCGATATGAACGGCCGAACGGTACTTCAGTCCGATAAAACAGCCAGCGGCGAGATCAATGTCAAAAATCTTCCAACAGGCACTTATGCAGTAAAAATTATTCGGTCGGATGGTGGAATAAGTACCCAGAAACTAGCTGTTGTTAAATAAATTTTTACCTGAAGCCTGGCGTACCATCGCAGGGCTTCAGGCATTAATATACACATATTACCCATTTTTAAACACCATATACACATGATTAGAATGTATAGAAATTTTACAATTACCCTTCTGGGTCTTCTATTGCTGACGGCGGTAACCAATTCTGCACTCGCGCAATGTGACCCCAGATTTAGCGGTGCAAACTTTTACGGGACATCGAGTCCGAGCGGTATAGCCACCATACTTCAGGGTGAAACGGCCCAGCTTAAATTTAACTTTGGCGTGGGCCCACAGCCTACCTGTAACAGTACTGCTGGAAATAGTCCGGGAGGTGTAACGATTTCAATTGTATTTCCAGCCGAATACGCACCAACTTCGGCCGCGGCTATCAGCGGTCCGCAGGCATCACTTTACAACTGGACTTACAATGCAGCAACCCGTACACTGACAGGTGTAAACAATGCAGCAATTCCAGTAGGAGGTGCTGCATTGTTTACTGTAAATGTGGTTGGCAATATTGTCACACCTGGCGCAGCCACGCCACTGACCCAACTTTCATGGTCATCAGCCGCAACTCCGCCGATTACCAATTCGGCAACGGCTAACGATGTTGCATCCGTTGGGTTAAATGTAGATGCAAAACCTCCTGTTACTACCCCGGATGCGGTAACGACACCGGCGGGATCTCCTGTAACTGCATCTATATTGACAAATGATACACCAGGCAGTGCTTCTATTGATCCTTCGTCAGTGAAATTGTTAGACCCTGCTACCAACACACCGGTTTCGTCTGTAACGGTTCCGGGGCAAGGAACTTATACTGTGAATCCAGCCGGAACTGTAACATTTACTCCGGTTGCAGGTTTCACAGGTCCGGCAACACCGGTTTCCTATACTGTTGCAGATGTAAATGGTGTTGTTTCAAATTCTTCTACGATCTCTGTTAACGTGAACGCAGTACCACCAACAGCCGTACCGGACATAGTAACAACACCAGCAGGAACGCCTGTCACAGTAACAGTGACAACAAACGATACACCTGGCTCCTCGCCTATTGATCCGACTACGGTAAAACTGATCGATCCGAATACAGGGACACCGGTTACTTCGGTTACTGTTCCGGGGGAAGGTACTTATACCGTTAATCCAAACGGTTCTATAACTTTTACGCCTGACCCTGGATTTGACGGCCCAGGTACGCCGGTTTCTTACACGGTACAAGAGGGAAACGGAAATACTTCCAACCCTGCTCCAATTACCGTGACTGTCACAGCAACACCCCCAGTAGCAGTTCCTGATGTAGTAACAACACCATCAGGAATACCGGTGACGATCACCACTACCACAAATGATACGCCAGGTTCATCCCCAATTGATCCGACTACGGTTAAACTGATCGATCCGAATACAGGAACACCTGCTACTTCGGTAACAATTCCTAATGAAGGTACCTATACGGTAAATCCGGACGGAACAATAACATTTACACCTCTTGTAGGATTTAATGGTCCTACTTCAACGATTTCTTACACCGTAACAGATGTAAACGGAAATACATCCAATCCGGCTACGATTACTGTAAATATTACGCCAGTACCGCCGGTAGCAGTACCTGACGTGGCAACAACAACAGCAGGAACACCAGTGGTAATAACAGTTGTTTCAAATGATACCCCAGGCTCAGCTCCCATTGATCCTCAGATGGTAAAACTGATCGATCCCGTTACCGGTTTGAAAGTGCTATCGGTAACGGTACCAAATGAAGGTACATATACTGTTGATATTAACACAGGCAAAGTAACATTCACACCAGTTGCCGGTTTTGTGGGAACAACTACGCCTATCAGTTATACAGACCAGGACGGTGCAGGATCTTTCTCTAATCCTGCAACTATTACGGTGACCGTTACAGCAGTACCGCCAACCGCAACAGGTGATTCAGGAAATTCGCCAAATGGAACACCGGTAGCGGTTCCGGTTTTGAATAATGATACACCGGGTAGTTTCTCATTAGATCCAACTACGGTTAAACTGATTGATCCTAACACAGGAACTCCTTCAACATCAGTTACTATTCCGAACGAAGGTACTTACACAGTTGATCCAGGCACAGGTGTTGTTACATTCACACCAGATCCTGCGTTAACAACGCCGATTACCAGTACAATTACCTACACGGTAACAGATACGCACGGAAATACTTCTACGCCTGCAACAATTACCATCAATGCAACACCGCTGCCGGTAACATTGACTGTTTTCAAAGTAAGCAAGGAAGGCCAGACTGCAAGACTGAACTGGGCAACCACAGCGGAAACCAACAGTGACCGTTTTGAAATTCAGCACAGCGTTACTGGTAAAGACTGGCATGTAATCGGTTCAGTGAATTCTCACGGCGAAAGCACTGTTGAGAATAAATACAATTTCACTGATAACAAACCGGTATTGGGCAGCGAAAACCTGTATCGCCTTAAAATGATCGATAAAGACGCAACGTTTGCATACAGCCGTATCCAAAGCATGAAATTTGAAGGATCAAATGGTCCGGCAGTTAGTGTTTACCCAAATCCATCAACGGACAAGGTTTTTGTTCAGGATATGGATCTGTCGCTTGTTAAACAAGTTGCCATTATCGACATGAATGGCCGCACAGTTTTCAGCAGCAATACCGTAAGCAGCAACGGTATCAACGTGAGCAAACTGATATCCGGAACTTACATCCTTCATATTACAAATGTAAACGGAATGGTAAGCAATCATAAAATCGTCATTGCTAAATAAGCATATTCCTCCTCTCAGTTAATAAAGAAAATGCCCTTTTGCTTTGCAGAAGGGTATTTTTTTATAAGTCAAAAAAACTTATTCAACTTAAAGTCAAAAACACCTTTCTGACGATTCAGAAAGGTGTTCTGTCGTTTTGATTTATCCGGTTCATCGCTTTTAATAATTTAGTTTTTCCATTCCGTAATCAAGAAAGAATATTAACTGCGTCTGAAAATGGTGTATTGAAACTAGGGCGGATGTGACCGGGGTAACGAAGTTTTCGGGATGGTTTCGAAGATCAATAAGTATTATGATGCAATTTATCATGTTCAATATTAACGCACAGCCTTGTTTTCCTGTTTAAAAACAGATGGCGTCTGGCTGACTTTGGCTTTAAATATCCGGCTGAATGCGGCTTCTGACTGATAACCAACCCGTAAAGCCACTTCACTGATTTTCTCATTACCCTGTATCAGGATTTCTTTCGCCTTCATAATCCGCCAATTTGTCAAATACTCCAACGGCGTTTCCCCCACGAGTTTTTTAAAGGCTATACAAAAAGAAGAACGCGACATTCCAGCGTGTTTGGATAACTGTTCGATCGTCCAGTTTTTCTCGGGTGCAGTTTGCATTAGTTGTAAAGCTGAACTGATCCTTTCATCTTTCAGCGCAGAAAGAAAACCTCCGGCATTTTTATTCTTTTTCAGATAAGCCCTGATGATATGAATGAATACAGCATCGGCAAGCCCATTAATCAATTTCCTGCTTCCAGGCTGCTCGTGTTCCAGTTCGTTAAAAATAAGATCACAAGTCATCCCAAGCCAGCTATTTACATCAGACTCTAAATTATTGATATGGATTACTTTTGGCAGTCCCTTTAAAAACGGATGACCGGGTTTTTCGTCAAACGCAAAATGGCCGCCGATCATAATGGTTTTATCACCCACACCTGAAAATAAATGGTTTCCACTATCACGTTCTCTCAGGAATTCGGAGGAAGAAATTCGTTTGCTTCCGGCACCGTCTGCAATCCAGTGAGCAGAACCATTTGGCACGAGCACTGTGTCGCCTTCCTTCATTTCAATAGGAATTTGGCCCGGAACGGTTACGAGACAATTTCCTTTTATCAAACGCCAAAACTGAGCATTATTATCACCTGGCAGCTCAATACCCCAGGGTGCTGAGAAATTTATTTTTTCATATACAATACCCTTATGTTTTATAAGTTCCAGTATCTCGCTAAGTGCATCCATTGAAAATCAGTGATCGATTGAGCAAATATATTATACTAGTTAATGCAAATCGTCCGGATTTTTTCAGTTTTCTATAAAAATTAATACGATCTGGCATGCTAAATAAATTTCCGGGCAAGGCAAAATATTACGTCCAAACTAATTTTGTCCTACTGGAAGGATAATCGAAACATGTAATTTTTTAGAATATTCAATTTCTCCGGAGTGCAACAATTCCTTTAAAAATAAATCCATTATGAATAAGTCAATTATGATAACCGGTGCTAATTCCGGCGTTGGAAAAGAAACAGCAAGACAGCTGGGAATGCTCGATGGAACCGAAAAAATTTATTTAGCCTGCCGCAATAAAGACAAAGCGTTAGAAGCAAAAACGGACCTTGAAAAACAAACCGGAAAACAGATTTTCGAAATCATAATCATGGATATTTCGAATCTAACATCCGTTCGCCAGACCGTGAATTCCCTGAAAAATCCCATCGATGCCTTAATCATGAATGCCGGAGGTGGTGGAACTGATCCTATGGCTTTGACAAAAGACGGAGTTACCGAAATTTTTGCTGCCAATGTTTTGGGCCACGCATTATTGCTTGAAGAGCTGATCAAAAGCAATAAACTTGTAAAAACCGCACTTTACGTGGGCAGTGAAGCATCAAGAGGAATACCAAAAATGAAAATGAAACTTCCCCCATTGAAGTCATCCTCGGTTGAGGAGTTTGAGACCATTATAAACGGCACTTTTTTTAATGATAAAAAAGTTGATGGTATGATCGTATACGGACAGGTGAAATACGTGGGAGAAATGTGGCTAGCTGCTATGGCCAGAAAACATTCTGGGATAAAAATGCTGAGCATAAGTCCGGGAAGCACACAGGGAACGCGTACGGCCGATGCATTTTCACCGGTTTTCAGATTTTTCTACAACAATTTATTGATGCCATTTATTTTTCCCATGATGGGGTTATCTCATAAACTTGAAACAGGTGCAAGAAGGCTGGTAGATGGTATAACAAATCCCTCTTATAAAAACGGGGCATTTTACGGGAGTAAAGAAAATGTGCTGGTTGGACCTGTTATAGACCAAAGTACTATTTTCCCTGATTTAAAAAATGAGGTTTACCAGGATAATGCTTATGAAGCGGTTCGTCGTTACATTGGATGAGACAATTTGATAATTTTGCATTATTGGGCACCAATCTTTTATCATATTTCCTTATCCTTTTTAACATCATCGCTAAGCAGTCTCTCTTCGGGAAATCAGCTAACCTGCTCTCCATCATGCTAATATAAGCTATTTAAATGATTTTTATCCATTCTCAAATTTCCCATAAGGTATGCGGCAGTATAAACTTTACTTCTTAATACGACAATTAATCCACTGGCCAAAATTCTGATTCTGTTCTGGCTGTGGTCAGGTATTTTTCGATTGTTGTTACAATTGCTTGATTTTCTGCTGCAATATTATGCGCTTCTCCCGGATCTTTTTCCAGATCATAAAGCTCCGTTTTACCCGCATGCTTAACAGCCTTCCATTTTCCATAACGAACAGCCTGTTCGAATCCATTTTCAAAAAATTCCCAATATAAAAATCTCGGTTTACTATCTGGCTTCCCTCCTGTCAGAATTTGAGAAATATTAATCCCATCTGTCTTGTAGTTTTTTTTAGATTTCGCAATACCTGCGAAAGTTGGAAGGATATCGGCAAAATAGGCCGGCACATCCGAAACAGTTGACGCTTTAATTATTCCAGGAGCCCAGGCAATCATTGGAACGCGGATACCTCCCTCATAAAGATCTCTCTTATAACCTTTCAGCAAACCATTGGAATCAAAAAAATCAGCAACTTCTGTCAATTGTTTTGTCGGCTCAGATCTGGGTCCGTTGTCTGAACAGAAAAACACGATCGTGTTTTTATCCAAACCATTATCAATCAGATACTTTTGTAGTCTGCCAACGGATTGATCAAGCTGATAAATCATAGAGGCATAAGTTTTCATGTTTTCCGGCCAGTCTTTATCCTTGTAAATGGCCAGATCTGGCGCATCCAGCGGAGAATGCGGATTATTATAATTTACCATCAGCATAAAAGGTTTTGTCGCTCCTTTTTGTCTTGATAGAAATTCTTCTGCTTCATCCGTGCAGATATCCGAAGAATAATATTCTTTTTGACCGTTTTTATTTTTGTTTACGTCGACAAGCTTTCCATTTTTGAAACGCCTGTCGGGCCAGTAACCATCCCGGTAAGTTGCGGGATAACTGATCAGCCATCCTGAAAATTCGTCAAAACCTCTTTGCAAAGGTGTCGCCAAAGTGTCGTAACCGTCCAGGTGCCATTTGCCAAACATCGCCGTAGTATAGCCTGATTGCTGCATCACATTTCCGATGGTAACATCTTCCGCAGTTAAATTCGCGCGATAGACAGTTTCCTTTCCTTTACTTCCCGCGAGCCCTCCTTTTTTGGTAGCATTACCTCTGATTGTGGTATGGCCTGTATTAAGTCCGGTCATCAGAACACTTCTGGATGGAGAACAAACCGGGGCGCCTGCATAAAAATTTGTAAACCGAAGCCCTTCCTGCGCGAGTCTGTCGATATTAGGCGTTTGAATTAATTTTTGGCCATAACATTGAAGGTCGCCGTAACCGAGATCGTCGGCAAGAATAAAAATGATATTGGGTAATTTTGACTGCGCAAAAAGCTGCAAAGTCGCAAAGGTGAAGGAGAATAATAAAAAGAGTTTTCTGAACATGTTAAAGTATTGAAAATAATAAATTCATTAATTGACGGACTGGATATCCAATCTGCTTTTGGTTACAATGAGTCCGATTAAAAATCCGGCTCGTAATCACTTTCATTGATCCAGGCGGCTTTTATTTTTTCGCCTTTTTTAAAGCGATTATAATAATCTCTGACTTTGGGCTCAGCATACAGATATTGGTCAAATAAATAACCCTTGCCTAAAATCCGTGGATCATTCTGCGCTTTTAATTCCTTCTCCATTTGCTCCCGAAGACTATTTTGAACTACTTGAAAATCCTTTTTACCAGCCAGATTTTCTACACAGTATGGATCTGTTTTTAAATTATAAAGCTCTTCTGCGGACCTTTTACCAAATGATAATTGCCAGTAAAAATCCTTCCTGTTTCGGCGGCCAGCGCTAAGGATAGCGGTTTTTGTTGGACTTCCGTCCGTATCCATATAACCTGTTTCCGGATTTGCAGCCGGCCACCGCGCTGGTTCATAATTTTTCAGATACAGATATTGTCCTTTAACAATAGCCCGTACCGGATAACCCTGATCGTCGGGCCGTCCTACGTCATTTCTTTCTTTTCCAAGAAGCACATGATCTCTTTTTTGCACATTTGTTGCTTTAAAAATGTCTAAAAGTGATTTCCCTTCTATCGGTTGCATATGGCTATTTTTCACTTGTGCCACTTGCAGAAACGTGGGTGCGAAATCAATAAAACTTACAAAATCATCAATTTTTCGTCCGGGATTTTTTATGCCTTCTTTCCACATAATGGCCAAAGGCAAATGATTCGAATATTCATAAACGTGCCCTTTGGCTCGTGGGAAAGGCATTCCGTTATCCGACGTCACGACGATAATCGTATTATCAAGCGCATTGTTTTTTTCAAGCAGGGCTAGGATTTTTTCAAGCTGTTTATCAAAATATTCTATTTCCAAACCATAATCCAGCATATCATTTCTGACCGTGTCATTATCCATCCAGAACGCCGGAACATCATCAACATCACTCAACTTTTTCCCATTTTTGTTTACACCCGAACCGTATTCATATACGCGGTGCGGCTCATGGCCTCCATACCAGAAGCAAAACGGTTTTCCATTTTCTCTCTGATTTAGAAAAGTTTCAAAATTGGAAGCGTAGTCAATCGCCGAAATCCCGGATGTCGGAGGAGAAAGTTTTTTGTCATTAAAACCAGGACCCGTAAGCAAACGTTGATTCCCATTAATTTCTCCCGGGTTACCAGGAGCCCAGCCTTTTCCCGTAAATCCGGTTTGGTAGCCGTTTTCAGCCAGGGTTTCTACAAAAGTTTTAAATTTTGCCGGGAAATAAGGCACATGATTTCCTGCTTCTTCGAGCTGCCACGAATTTCTGCCTATTAATATACACGAACGTGAAGGCGAGCATTTGGCATTGGGCGTGTATGCATTGCTGAACAAGAGGCCTTCTTTGGCAACCCGGTCGAATGCCGGTGTTTTTATCCATTTGCATCCATAAGCACTCAGGTGTTTAAATGTGGCATCGTCGGCAATACAAAACAATATGTTCGGTCGTTTTTCTCCGGCATTTTTTTGGAGTAAAAGGTTCGTTTCTCCCCCGCCCTGAGTTGTTGTTTTGTTACTAAACTTATCAATATTCGCAATAAATCCTGCTGAAATCAGAAAGACAAGAACGGGTAAAACTTTGTGAAGAGAATCTTTTTTCATAAGTGTTAAGGCGGAGCAAAACGAAATTCAAAATCATTAACAGTCTGTTTTCCTTTTTTATTAAATGAATAATCTCAATTCAAAAAAGAAAGAATTCTCAATTAGTCTATCAAACAGATAGACAAAGTACCGTATTAATACTTAATTTGCAAAGCAGAAAAATCACTGCATTGATAAAAAAGCCGGACAAAAGATTTCCTGATCATGAAAAATTTCCTTTTTTTAACCTTTGTGGTATTCCTTTTCAGTACTTCTCACACATCTGCGCAGACAAAACCTAACATCATATTTATTCTTGGTGATGATATCAGTTGGGACGATATTGGCGCCTATGGAAACAGGGCGATAAAAACACCGAATCTTGACAAACTGGCAAAAGAAGGAATGCGGTTTGATAATATGTACCTGACGGCCAGTTCGTGCAGTCCAAGTCGTACAAGTATACTGACAGGCAGATATCCGCACAATACCGGCGCGGCAGAATTGCATACACCACTACCCGGCCATCTCACTTATTTCCCCGAATTATTAAAACAAAAAGGATATTTCTCCGCCCTGGCCGGAAAATGGCATGAAGGACCTTTGACAAAAAGAGCATACGATACCTTACTTGTTGACAAAGACGCCAACGGAGAAGGCGGGGAAAATCAATGGGTTAATCTGCTCAGATCAAGACCGAAAGAAAAGCCTTTCTTTTTCTGGCTGGCAGCTTATGATGCGCACAGACCGTGGTCGGAACAGACAATTGGACCAAAACATGATTCTGATTCCCAAGTCCTTATCCCGCCAACTTTAATCGATACAAAAGAAACCCGGCTGGATCTGGCTGCTTATTACAATGAAATTTCCAGGCTGGATTATTACGTGGGCGTGCTGCAAGAGGAATTGAAAAAACAGGGTATTGCCGATAACACGATCATTATTTTTACCGCTGATAACGGCAGGCCATTTCCGGGAAGCAAAACCAGGCTGACTGACACCGGAATAAAAACGCCATTTATTGTCAAGTGGCCGAAAGTCATCCGCGCCGGACAAACATGTCAGAGCCTCATTAGCAGTATCGATATTGCACCCACTTTGCTTGAAGCCGGCGGATTGAAACCGGCGGAATCCATTCAGGGACTGAGCTTTTTTTCTCTTTTGAAAAACCCGGATAAGGAATTCAGGAAATATGTTTTTGCCGAGCATAACTGGCATGATTACGCTGCTTACGAAAGATCTGTAAGAAGCAAAGATTTTCTGTATATCATCAATAAAAAACCGGAGCTTGACAATGGAGGCCCGATTGATGCCAACCAAAGTTCGTCTGCCAAAGCACTCAAAGAAGCCAAATTAAAAGGAAAACTGACGGTACTTCAAAACGATGCATTTATCAAACCGCGGCCGTCAGAAGAATTTTTTGATTGCTTCAAAGATCCATTGCAGGTTATAAATCTGGCAAAAGATAAATCCTACGCCGCCAAGATGAAAATATTAAAAACCGTTTTAAAAAACTGGCAGGATCAGACTGGCAATACATTTCCGGAAAAAGGTACGCCCGACTGGTATGATCGTGAGACTGGTGAGAAATTACCGCAAAATGGCAAGCGCGGAGAAATGCCCGGAAAGGCAAAAAATGCAGACAAAATAAATGTTAAGGGGCCTTGATTTTCCCGAATCAAAAAATACAAATAAATCCTATCTCAGGCAGCTTCAACTTCAATCTAACCTATACAAAACGCTCAGCGATTACTTTGGCAATCGAAAAATTTCGATTGCCGGGATGTGTTACATAGATTAAAAATAATTTGGTAATTCGATCAATTTTAATCTGCTTTGTCGTTGTAACTATATGTTAACCAAATTTCTCTGACGCCTTGTTCAGAAACCAAACGATTTGAAATGAAAAAATTCTTGTTGGTATTATTAGTCAGTGTTTATATTTCCCCTGTTAATGCTCAGCTTCTGGATCGGATTCGAAATAAAGTAGAACAGAAAGTTGGTGATAAAATAGATCAGTCGATTGACAAGGCAACTCAAAAGAAAAAACCAAAAGACAATCCTTCCAGTACTGAAACAACATCCCAGACGAATAGCAGTCAGGAAAACGCTACGGTTGCAGCCCCGGCAAAAGAAATGCAGAAATCTGATCCTGTGACTTCCACTGTGCAGGACATAAATTCTTATTCGAAATTTGATTTTATAGCGGGTGAGAAAGTTATTGTGCACGAAGATTTTTCTGAGGAAGCTCTTGGAGATTTCCCCTCCAACTGGAACACACGTTCAAGTGCTGAACTTGTTACGATAAATAATCGTGAGGGAAAATGGATGCGACTTGCTCAAACCGGCATTTTTTACCCCGAATATATCACCAGTAACCTGCCTGAAAATTTTACACTTCAAATGGAATTATTGGCCAATCAGCAAGTAGCCTCCATTGGCCAGTGGATGATCAGTATTATTCAAACCAAAGACATCAACGAGAAATTTAAGCTTGGAGAATCTTTGCATGAATCTGATGTAGCCAATTTCAAACTTTGTTTTCAACCTGCGTCATCAGGCAACGGGCAAATGTACTATTCAACAAACCTGATTGGCAGTCAATCCAAATCTGGTGTTCCGGAATTTAATGTGCCGGGCAAGCCTTCCGTAAAAATATCAATCTGGCGGCAAAAGCAACGAGTGCGGGTATACCTCGACAGCACAAAAGTACTGGATCTGCCAAGAGCTCTTGACGCTAACGCCGCATTAAATACGCTGATATTTTCATCCAGCAATCCCGAATATCAGCAAAAGGAAGGGGCTTTTTTTATGGGAAATATACAGTTGTCGGTAGGCGCGCCCAATCTTCGCAGCAAGTTAGTGAGCGAAGGAAAATTCAGCACAAACGGTATATTGTTTGATGTTAACAGCGATCAGATCAAGCCGCAATCATATGGAAGTTTACAGGATGTTGCGTTGTTGTTGAAAGAAAATTCAGCCCTCCGGGTTACAATAATCGGCCACACCGATGCAGATGGAAATGATGCTGCGAATCTGGATCTTTCCAAACGTCGTGCCATTTCGGTGGCGAAAGCGCTAACCACAACTTTCGGTATTGATTCTTCCAGACTGGAAACCAATGGAAAGGGGAAAGAAGAACCGGTGGATAGTAACGATACACCTGCCGGTAAAGCCAACAACCGCCGTGTGGAATTTATCAAAATAAAATAATTTTGATCGCTATTCTACGTCATAAGATTCATTGACAATATCCGTAAAAATAACATGCTTGCATGCAATTTCCCGACCATTACTGGTTGTGAGCAGATAAGTATGGTCTTCGGTTTTTGTCAGATTATTTAAAAATCCACCCGTAAAAACCGGATTAAATTCAGAAACCGCAACTTTAAGATAATCAGCTAATGCCTGATCCTTAACGTCCTCTTTGATGCCTGAACCAGCTTCCAGAATACAGCAATGCATTTTGGAAGCACCTGCTTCCAAAACGGCAAACAAGCCAACAGCTCCTGCACCTATAATACATATATCGGTTGTGATTAACATAACTGCTTTATTTATATGTTGCGCCTACCTCATGACAATCGATTGACTGTTTACACCTACCCGGTAGTTACATAAATCGCTTTGCCATTTTTTTGTCGAATCCAATTAATGCCTGATTCCCTTTTTAAAAGTATCAAACAAACCTGCCTCCTTCGTTTTTCCCTGCCAATACAAAGTTTGTTCTGTTCCAATTTCACTATTAACTATTTTGATTTCTCTGATAAAATCAAAAGGGATGACAACTGAAAAAGATTCCTCAGAATTTCCTGCGTCCAGCATCATTTTGCAACGCAGACTATCCCCGGATAAACTGACATCTTTTACAGAATTTCTGTTCAGATAAACGGGTTCATATCCAAACATTTGCTGACCAAAGAAATAATACCGCGCGTAAATTATGTAATGGACAGAAGCATCTTCCAAATCTGCAATGATCTGATAGATAACGGTGTGCAGGTATAAATCCATAACGATTTTGTTTGAGGTAATCAGCCAATTTTGTTGTTCAAACTTATTTTTAAATAAATCAGGCAGCCCGTTTTCGAAACAATCCTGTCCGGCTGCCTGATTGAACTACTTAACTTACTTCAACTGCTAATATGTCAATTCACCATCCATCAAATTTTCCATGATTAACCTCTTTTACCAATAAACCAACCCTTCCAAACGAGCCAGTTCCAGAGTAGCGATACAAAGCTGGTATTGATATTGGAGACGCGTCAATTCGGCCCTTTGCACATTGGTACTGGCATTGGTAAGTTCCAGATTTGTACCGGTACCATTCCGAAAACGGCTCTGGGCAAATTTCTGTGCTTCTTTTGCTTCCATAATCTGCTCATTCGCATTCACAAGGCTCGACTTGTTGCTTTCAACATCAGTTAACGTCTGGGCAATATCTCTGCTGAAAGTATTGTCAAGACTTTGCTGCGCCAGTTTGGATTGAAGCAATTGTCCTTGTGAAAGGCTGACCTGCTTTTTAATACGACCGCCCTGATAAATTGGAATATTCAGCGTAATTCCTGCCTGGTAAGTATACCGAAGCTTGTTGATACCCGGCACATATCCGTTGGCAAAACCAGTTCCTGCGTTAAGAACCAATGATGGTTTTCCTTGAATCTGACTCATTTTCAACTCAGCTTCGGCCAGGGTTATTTTATCTTTCAAAAGCAGATATTCTGCATTTCCTGTTTTTGCATTTTCCAGTATGCCCGTGGCATCACTGCTTTCTGTAATGGCTGGAAAATTGAAATCTGTACCTTCTTTACTAACCTGAACACCAGTGGCGTACTGCATCAGATTATATTGCTTGCTCAGGTTATTTTGCAGATCTATTTTCCTGTTATTTTCCTGATCAATAGTGGATTGTATCGACAGGACATCATATTTCAGGGCGTCTCCGTTTTTAAATTTAATCTCGGTATCTCGTTTGTTAAACTGTAAAAAATTGATCACACTGTCCTGAATGGCAATTGCACTTTTCAGGTAAGCAATCTGGAAATAAATATTGGCAACCTGAAAAGCCATCTGGTTTTTGTTGTAAAGGGCGTTGTCCTTTGCATATTGAAGTCCCGCTTTTGCTCTTTCAACAACTGTTTTTACAGCACCAAAATCCCAAAGTGTATAACTTCCGTTGACCATGGTTTTGTAATTATTGTTTGGCATTATGTTAAGTCTGGTCACCTGGTCACCCAATGGAATTGTCACGACCGAAACCGGATGCAGATAATTGTAAGAACCCGTGGCTGCTACCGAGGGCAGCCCGGCAGCTTTGGCCAGATCGATCCGCTGGTTTTCCACAGCAACGGCCTGGTCAAGTTCCTTGAAAGCCGGGAAATAACTGAAAGACTGATTGATCAATGTTTTAAGATCCAAAGGAACATGCTGCGCATGAAGCTGCCCGGCGCTAAAACCTATAAAAAGGATGAAAATGAAACGTTTCATGATAGATAAATGATTTTAAATTAATGAGCAGCCGCAGCTACTTTGGCCCTGGTTTCGGCATCCATATCCTGATTGCTCAGCATAAGCATAAAGGGAAGTGTGCAGATAAAAAACACGGAAATAAGAAGAAAACCATCCAGATAGGCCTGCATCTGGGCCTGACCCGACACGATGAAATCGAGGTTACTGACAGCAGCTTGTTTTGCTGCAACTGGATTTATACCCTTCGCCATCATACCACGTGTTATGCTTTCCAAACGGCTGTTCATCAGCGGATTATTGCCTTGAAGATTTGAGATCAGATCATTTCTGTGGGTCGCAAACCGGTTGGTGGAATAGGTATTCATAATAGCAATTCCAAAAGCACCACCCAGTGAACGGAACATATTATTCAATGAAATTCCATAAGGCATATCTTTGGGTTCCAAACCTACAACAGCCTGACTTAGAAGCGGAACGGTAAGAAATCCTGTACCTAATCCTCTGCAAACTTGTGTCAGCGTAAACCACCATTTTCCGGCTTCGGCCGTTGCCAGCGAAGATGTGTATCCGTGCAGAATGAAAAGAATAAATCCGGCACAAACAAAATAAATCGGCTTGATGCCTTTTCCCAGACCGGCACCAATAAAAGGCATCGCAAAGATTGTGATCAGAGCACCCGGAATCATTGAAAGTCCTGCTTCTGTCGGTGTATAACCCATCACGCGCTGCACCATTACCGGGAATAAATAAACGGATCCGAAAAGTCCAAATCCGCAGACAAAAGTCAGTACGTTACTTCCGATCAGGTTTATACTTTTCATTACTCTTAAATTGATCGCAGGATTTTTTGTGTGCAATTCCCAGTAAATAAATAACGCGATTCCGATGACAGCAGCAGCCGTCAGATATCGGATTGTCTCATCCTGAAACCAGTCCTCGGATTGTCCTTTTTCAAGCACATATTGCAACGCGCCTACCCCCACTGTTAGCGAAAGAATTCCTGTATAATCAACCGGAATTGCTTTTCTGTCAATATTATATTCATCAGGTTGTCTGTCTACAAACTTCCATGTTAAAAGCGCAGCAGCAATACCAATTGGAATGTTGATATCAAAAATCAGCGCCCAATGATAGTTATCTACAATATATCCGCCCAGCACCGGACCAATCGTTGGCCCCATCACAATACCCATTCCGAAAATTCCTCCCGCTATACCCTTTTCTTCCGGTTTAAATTGTTCGAAAAGAATGCCTTGTGACACTGAAAGTAATGCTCCGCCACCAAGTCCCTGGACAAAACGCCATAAAACCAGCATCCAAAGAGAAGACGAAGTTCCGCACAGATAGGAAGCGATTGTAAAGATTATAATCGATGCCAGATAATAATTTTTCCGTCCAAAATAGCGGCTTAAAAAACCGGTTAGCGGAATAATAATCACGTTTGCAATCGCATAAGCAGTTACCACCCAGGAGGCATCTTCCAATGTTGCGCCAAGTGTTCCGCTGATATTATTTAAGGCAACATTGATAATTGAGGTGTCAATCAGCTCCATGATGGCCGCTGAAATCGTGGTGATCACGATGATGATCTTGACAAATTTATTCTTTTGACTGGCCATAATTCGAGGCTTTGCTCAGCAGCTATTTAACTTTTACATCCACTTCCACGCTCAATCCTGCCTTTAACAGCCCAGTCAGTGCTTCCGGATGATCAATCTCAATGGTAACTGGCACACGCTGCGTTACTTTTACAAAATTACCTGTTGAATTATCAGGTGGAAGAAGGGAAAATTTAGCTCCTGTTGCATCACTGAAACCGGAAATTTTTCCCGAAATCTCCTGGTTTGGATAGCCGTCCACTTCAATTCTCACGGCCTGCCCTACTTTCATGTGTTCAAGCTGCGTTTCTTTAAAGTTGGCAACAATCCAGTATTTATCGCTGCTCACCAGACTGAAAAGCTGCTGGCCGCCTTGTACAAATTGTCCGGGTTTCAGGTTGGTTTTTCCCAGCTTTCCAGTGGATGGTGCGATGATTCTGGTATAACTCAAATCCAGTTTTGCCCTTTCTAATGCTGTTTCTTTTGCTGCAATACTAGCTTGTGCGCGCTGAATTTGTGCATGTGCCGTTCCTGTTTGAACACCCGCCTGCTGCACTCTGGTTTTACTGGAAGCCAGTAAAGACACCGAAGTTTTGTAAGCCGACTGACTATTTTCGAGTTGTCTTAATGTGATTGATCCGTCTTTGTAAAGAGCCTCATCCCTGGCCAAATCTCTTTTGGCTTTGTCCAGGCCCACTTCTTCCACACTTACACCAGCGGCGGCCACTATTCTGTTTGAACCGATCGTTGGAAGCTGAGATTCAGCCGCGGCCAAATCCGCCTTTGCCGAAAGTAGATCCGCATTTGCCTGCTGCACTGCCAGCACAAAATCACGGTCGTCAATGATGGCAAGCGTATCTCCTTTTTTTACATTTTGATAATCAAGCAATGAAAAATCCCTAACGTATCCTGATATACGGCTTATGACGGGAACTGAATTTGTTTCAATTTGTGCATTATCTGTACTTTCAAAATGTAAGGCATGGTCTACTTTATTGTATGTAAAATAGATGGCACCAATCGCTATCGCTGCGATGATCAGGGTTTTGGAAGCCTTACCCGCCAGACTCTGTGTTTTTTCTTCTGTTTCCATGAAATTGAATAAGTAAACTTAGTTTACAAATGTAGTATACCGAGTTTACCTTTCCAAGAAATTTAGTAAAATAAGTTTACTAAATTTTAAATTATTTTTTGAAGTGCATTTGAGGTATAATATGAAAAGTTTTTGTCTTAATTTTTTATTTTGATATCCTCATGATAACGGATAATTGACAAAAGCACATCAATTGCAGAATCGTAATTTTCATCTCCGGCAATCTTGCGGTACTCCCCTACAATCTCACCTGCCGTTTCTTTAACCTTCTCACTAATTTCTTCTCCTTTGGGCGTAAGAAATATTCTTTCCGATCGTGCGTCCAAAGGATCTTTCTCGCTGGTTATTAATTCAAGCGCAAATAGTTCTTTAACAATTTTACTTGCAGCCATTTTGGTAATTTGCAATTCCTTTGCTACTTCGTTATTTGATATTCCATCTGTTCCAATACACATAAAAACAGGTACATATCCGATTTTAAAGCCCGGCAAAAGCTGGGTAAATCTATTCTCACCCCACTCGTCCGTTAACCTTTTCAGAATGTATATGACCTTAAAAAGCAACCGGGTATTGATCTGATTTTCCATCTGTTATATTTCATCTACAATTACAAAACGCATAGATAGTAAATTTAGTTTACTATTGGCGACTTTGTAAAACTAGGTATATGTTTGCAATTTTCAAGTAAGGTTTTATTCGGAAGATTATTTTAATAAAAATCCTGCCCAAAATTCCTTATCTGCAAAATATACTTTTTAAAAATAACGATGAAAATAACACGAATTGTGATGATGACGAATCTAAATCAATTAAATGATTGCCTGAATTCCAAAGGCGAAAGATCAGTTTTGTTTTTGAACAATTTGCTGAATGACTGCGAATGTTCAAAACCCAATGCATAGGCAATTTCGCTCACCGACAAATCTGTGGTAGACAATTTTTCCTTCGCCAGTTCAATCAGCTTACTGTGCAGATGTTGCTGGGCATTTTGTCCTGTCAGTACTTTCAGCATACTTCCCAGATAATTTGGCGATACATTTAAGGCATCAGCAATGAAACTTACCGTGGGCAATCCGTTTTTAACCAAATTGTCACTTTTAAAATAATTATCCAGAATATCTTCGAGACGAGCCAGAATCTGGTGATTTGCAATTTTTCTGGTAATGAACTGGCGCTGATAAAATCTGTCCGCATAAGTCAGTAACAATTCAAGCTGGGCAAGAATGACAGTCTGGCTGAATTGGTCAATATTGGCATGATACTCCTGCTCCATATATTGCACAATTCCGGTAACCATAGTTTCTTCTTTTTCTGAAAGAAACAGCGCTTCATTTACCGCATAACTAAAATATTCATACTGTTTGATGGTTTTCGCCAGGGACGTATTCCAAAGAAAATCAGGATGGATCAGCAACATCCATCCTGATTGTTTAACGGGTTCATCTTTTTCAAACGCAAGTTTAACCAGCTGTCCCGCCGACATAAAAAACATTACTCCCTCATCAAAATCATACGAATTTTGACCGTATTTCACCTTGAAATTAATATTCCGCTTCATGGCAATTGAATAAAAATCCTTGATCACATGAAGTTCCTCCACTTGGAGGTCATTCATCAATTCAACATTAATAACGCTGATTAAAGGATGTTCCGGTTTTGGCAATCCTCTGAACTTGTGAAATTCAGCAATCGTTTTAAAGCGATGAGGTTGTATGTTTGACATATTGATTTAAATTTTGAAATAACCGCCCTTATCCAGATCTTCGATCAAACCAGGTTGTTCGGGGCTCCAACCCAAAATTGCCTTAGTTTGCTGACTGCTCGCGGCACAATCCATTCCCGCAAAATGTGCGAACCAGCTAAAATGCTCGTTTGCTTCTTCCACCGATTTGCTCACCGCCGGAACATTCAGTCCTTTACCGATTTCTTCTGCTATTTCCCGGAAAGCAATGCCTTCTTCTGCCACTGCATGATAACGCACAATTCCTGCGGGAGCTTTTTCAAGTGCCAGTCGGTACAATTTTGCCGCATCTTTGCGATGTACAGCCGGCCAGCTATTTGCTCCTTCTTCTTTGTAAACAGAAATCCCTTTTTCACGCGCAATGCCAATCAATATCGGCACAAAACCATGATCGCCAGCACCATGAACCGTTGGTGGCAAACGCAATATTGCCACACGTACACCTTTTTCAGCCAATGCATTTGCAGCAAGTTCCGATGCAATTCGTGGATTTGGACTCGATGCAGCCGGAATATCTTCTTCTGTTGCCAGGCGGTCGGGTATCCTTAAAATTCCAATACCGGAAGTGATGATTAAAGGACGGTCAGAACCCGCCAACGCTTCACCCATGGCATTTATCGCCAGTCTGTCGATTTCACAACATTCCTTAAATCTGCTAAAATCATGTACAAAACCCGTATGAATCACACCATCCGAAGCCGCAACACCACTTCGCAAGCTATCAAGATCTTCAAGGTCTCCACGGTGAGCCTTAGCACCGGCAGCAATAAGCGATTTCGCATTTTCTTCTGAACGAGCCAGACCTAATACCTGATGACCCGCATTAATTAATTCCTGAACGACTGCGGAGCCTACAAAACCTGTTGCTCCCGTAACAAAAACACGCATACAATTTCTATTTTGGTTTCTATTTTTTTGTTGATGCAAAGTTCCATAACCACGAATTTATGCATGTAGTCAAATCCATCATTGTTGTAGTCAAAATAAAGATTGGTTAGGAAAATGATCCGGTATCATATGCCTATTTCAATTTAACTATAATAAAACAGATTTCCCATCAGGTCAAATCTTTGAGACAGGCAAATTTACACAAGCTGGACGCATTGCCGTGCCTTAATAGTTAGAATTCTGAAAATCAAATATTTGAATTAATAATTATCATCCGAAACAACTCTGGTTATTGAAAAATAACGATCACAATACTCACTAAAATTCTTTTTGGTTCATTATTTTTTATAATTATTAATAATAAGTCTAAATAAAAATTAAATTTGTGGATCGACAAACAATTTATGTAACACCAAAGATGAGTCATCACACCAAAACACTTTCGGAACGGCCTAACGGATATGTCGGATACTGCGACTGCTGTGCCCGCTACAATGTAAGTTTCAATAACTCACTTTTTATTTTTTCAAATATTGAATTTGCCGGATTCAAAAAACTTTTAACGGAGCGAATTGGTTTAAATCCATTTTTTACAACACATGGCAAAGAAGTCATCGCCCAGACTCCCATGAAAAATTACTATCTGGTTTTCTCGGAAGCGGAAATCCAGCAATTACTAGATATGATGATCGAAGCCAGTCTGATAGTAGAAACCAACCAAATTCTCATGCAGACGGACTGTCGGAGCGAGGATGATAATTAAAAAATAGCTATCTCCTATGTGTGATTTTAAAACACTTCATCTGGACAAGAATCTGGGCTATGTGCTGCAATGTATCGACTGCGGTAATATTACCATTGGATTTAAGATAATAACTTTCAGCCGGACTTTGCCGGAGTTTTACCGCATGGTAAAAGATGTCCACGACTGCCATGCCTATCATTCCAATTTGGGTGCAGATCCGCAAACCCGAAGCATTCCATTTTGGCAGCTCAGCGAATGCAGCTGTATGGCAATGTCACTCCATGAACTTCATGAGCTTGGTGAATTACTCGATCTTGCGCACGCCAGAATTATGCTGGAAAAATTGTTTTCAAACCTTCCCGATAATTAAAAAATCATGAAAACGCTCAGCTTTCGTACCAATATTGATTGTCCGTTAAGGGCTCACAAGGCAGTTTGTGCACTGGAATGTCTGCATGGCCGTTACTGCCAGTTCAGCATGGATTTAATGCAAACAGATCATATCCTTACTGTCAAAACCGAAGATCTTGAACATAAAGATGTGATTACGGTTTTGAGCCGCGAGGGAATTGTTTGTGAAACGATTTTAAAAACGGCCTGATTGGATTTTGTTTATTGTAAAACGGATTATAAAAACTTTTTAACCGTTCAAGATTTGTCCTGATTATCGCTCTACAAATCAAACACAGCGGATTTGATTTGTAAATTTCCTATAAGAAATCATTCCTATTTAACCCGTCTTTGCGACAAATTTCCCTTTTTGAAGTATCAACTATTATATTGGTAATTATTTGTTTGAAAATATCATTAACGGCGGTTTTTATACTAATGTTATGTTTCAAGACTTTATAGAAAATGAATTCACACGAGCTCTTTTGGAATAAAAAGTCAATAATAATTTTTTAAAAGCTTATCTCATCTGTCAGCACTGATTGAATTTATTGATATTGCGCTACAAAAAATTTAGAATTTAAAAGCCACTTTCAGCAAGTATGAAACCTATCTCCCCTCCAAAAATGCCTGACCAGTTACGCAATAATGATAATCAAAAGCAGGAGTTAACGAAGAAACAAAAATGGTCATTTATATTCTTCATGTTAAATTCAGGTGCATTATACCAAATTGGCATGATGATTACCGAATACTATTTCAACAATGACCGGCTTCCTTTGAGCTATCATTTTTTGGTTGGGATTGCTACATCGATCATGGCATGGATTATCGAATATTTAACCAAAAACAAATCACATAAATTAAGAAAGTTATTGGCCGCAATTATCATGATCGGGATGATACTTTTCGCCTTATTTATTCCGAGACCTGGTTTATGAAGTCGATTAATCTTTTTCATAAGCTTAAAAACTATTATTCATCGACAAAAAGTAGCTAAACGCCGATTTTGCTATTCTCTCCGTTTATTACAAACTATATTGAGACAGGTTTGGTAAAGTATCCGGTTCCAGTCCGGAAAATATTTCTGCTGGCTGCTCTTTAATTTAAAATTATGATAAAATTTCAAACGCAATGGTCACGGCGGGAATTTCTAACATCTGTCGCGGGAGCAAGTGCTGCCTTGGTGCTGAATCCTTTGGATTCCCTGGCTATTGATGAGATAGATCCTCGGGTTGCAGAAATAGTAGCGGCAACGATGGGTATTGACTCACATAATCATATTGAAGTACCGTCTGTCAAATCAGAAGTTCCGGGTCCCAAAATTGATCTTGCCGGAGACCTGAAAAAATCGGGTTTGTCGGCGATTTGCATGACTTTCGCCGTGGATCGTCCGGAATTAAAAAATCCGGGAGATGCCTATGAAAGGTTCATAAATAATATGGATTCCATGGATAAACAGCTGGCTGATAACGGCATGAAACGTTCGTTGAACCTGGCTGAATTGAAAACTGCACATAAGAAACACCAGCCCACTGTAATTCAATTGGTTGAGGGAGGTCACTTTCTTGAAGGGAAAATCGAGCGACTTCAGAAAGCTTATAGCCGGGGTTTGCGGCACCTGGGGCTGCTTCATGACAATGACGCATCGGTTCCGTTGGGAGATGTTTATACCAATACGCCACGTCGGGGCGGGTTGACTGCTTTTGGTGCAGACGTAATCAAAGAATGCAACAGGCTGGGAATTCTTATAGATCTTGCTCACGCCAATGGAGAAACTGTGAGTGCGGCGCTGAAACTGGCAGCTCACCCGGTGATCATTTCCCATACTGGTTTGGATACGCAATTAGGTCAGAACCAGAATATGGCCCGCGTGATGCGTCCAAGACTTATCAGCAAAGAGCAGGCAAAAATTGTAGCCGACGCAGGTGGGGTTATTGGCGTTTGGACACACCTGGCTGAGACGCCGATGGAATATGCACAAAACGTTCGGGCTTTGGTCGATGTCGTTGGTATAGACCATGTTTGCATTGGTACTGACACAAAACTGACTGCGTCTTACAGACCAGCCGGCGCTCAAAATGGTCCGGATGGCGGACAAAAAGGAGAAAGAGTTGGTGAGCGTACTAACCTTGCCTGGCAGGACCAGAAATTCGGGTTTTATTATACCGTTGTAGATGCTATGTTAAAAACTGGCTTTACAAAAGACGAAATCGGCAAGTTCGGCGGCGGTAATTTCTGCCGTTTGTTTGATGCAGCCACATCTGGTCATCATTGATTTGATAAGATTAACAGACAAAAAACATTGTTATCAAACCCTTGGCTCGAAAACTTTTTTCTTAACAATCCTCTTTTCCTTCTTCTTTCCCCTTCCCCACCAGATCACAAAACCAGTGACAGGCAAACTCGCGGCTATTAAACTGGCGAAGAATGTCAGAATTTTTCCGGGAAGAGCCATTACAGAACCGGTGTGCAGGTCATAA
This sequence comes from Dyadobacter subterraneus, assembly GCF_015221875.1. Classification (NCBI taxonomy): domain Bacteria; kingdom Pseudomonadati; phylum Bacteroidota; class Cytophagia; order Cytophagales; family Spirosomataceae; genus Dyadobacter; species Dyadobacter subterraneus. The sequence continues at coordinate 1,389,566 of NZ_JACYGY010000001.1, read as the reverse complement.
TTGAGCTGGTAAATCTGATCCCCTCCATTCAAGGCAGCAAAAGAGGCGCCCCGCAATAATTTTCCTGTATATCTGTCATAGTTCTCCTGCGTACGGTCATAACGGTTCCAGTTTTTCATATAAGCGGAAATATTAATTGTGCCATTTGCTTTTGGAGGGAAATTGATGAGATAAGAATAAGCCTCCGGATTTCGTTTACGGGCTGTCAGGAAAGCTTTATCCACACCTGAACCGCTTCCCGAAAATGTAGTATCAGAAAGTATAGGTTTAGTCTTTTCAACCTTTTGAGCTCCATTGGCTATGAATCTGGCCGAATTTTCCATCCATTCAAAAACCCAAACCAGGCCGGATAATGATGTTACAAGCAAAAAAATACAAGCGTAAAAACCCAGGACATTGTGAAGATCATAATTGACGCGTTTGGAACTCGCGTCCCATTTGACATGGAAACTTTTCTCCCGTCCAGACTTGGTCCATTTCTTTGGCCACCATAACACCAAACCCGAAAACAACAGTATCACAAACATTAAAACTGCCCCACCAACCACAAAATGTCCGACTTTTTCGCCAAATAACATTCGCATGTGGAGGCCCAGTACCAGTTGAAAAAACTCATATTTTGTATTCTCGACTTTAACAACTTTTCCGGTATACGAATTGACATAAACCCGGTAATAATATTTGTAATAATCCCAGTAAGTAAGACCCTCCGGATCAAGTTTTTGAGATCTGAACATATACGTCCGGTCCGGCTGGCTGGAAATTTCAACCCTTGTAACAGATTTATTGTCCACGGCTTTTTCGGCTATCGACAGCAAGGTACTTAGTGGCAGCACCGCCTTTTCCTCAGGTGTTATGTAAAGACGATCAGCATAAAAAACCGGTCGGAGTTCATCCACAAATGCATATGTTGCACCAGTCAAACCGAGTATAAACACAACAAGCCCGGACGTAAGTCCGAGCCAGAGGTGAATTTGTGTGATTGCTTTTTTGATATTCACAGGTCTTTTTACTTTAAAACTTAAACGTAATATTACCCGTTACTTTCAATGGGTTTTGCGCCGCAAGACGGTAAGACCAGTATTTTTCACTCGTCAGGTTATCTACTTTTAATCCTATTCTGAATTTCGGTTTATCATAGAATATTGAAGCATCCAAAACTGTGTAGGACGGGATTGTAAATGTAAAAGTTTTAGTATTGCTCTGGAACGACTCACTTCCGTAAATCCCTCCAAATCCCACGCCTAACCCTTTCGCAGCTCCTTTCACAAGTCGGTAGCTGATCCACAAATTGGCCATGCGCGGAGGTCCTGCCGTAGTAGGGCGATATCCCTGGATACTTTCATTGCTTTTGGTATACTTACTATCGTTGTAAGTGAAACCGGCAACAATGTTCAGTCCGGGTGCCGGATTGGCAATCAGTTCAGCTTCAAAACCTTTACTGACCTGCGTACCATCCTGGATGGAATAATTGACATGCTCAGGGTCGTCGCGGGTAACGTCTGAAACTGCTATGTCATAATAACTGAACGTGGCTGTAACAAAACTGTAATCCAGCTTAACCCCGCCTTCCAACTGATTGGCCCGGTTCGGTTTGAAAGTATTTCCGAAAAAATCGGATCCGCTTACATTACTGAAACCATTCATATAATTACCAAAAATGGATATTTTGTCTTTAACAACCTGATAGACTACTCCAAATTTTGGCGATAAAGCTGTTTGTTTAAAGGCGCCACCGGTTGAATCGATACTTGGAAAATACGTTCCCAGATTGGAATACCTATCAATTCTTAAACTCGCCATCGCCAGTAAACGATCCGTAATATTCAAGACATCAGAAGCATAAGCGCTGTAAGTTCTTTCGTTGAAAGAAACTAAATTCGTAAAGGTTGCCGTTGCAAATAATGGGGCGACTTTGGATATATTGAAATTGTTGTACGCATTTCCCGGCCTTTTAAAATTGATGGCAGGCATATTTACCGAAGCATCATTCCTGGTAGCGCGCAAACTATAAACATCAATACCCGCAACAATACGGTTTCTAAGCGGGCCCAAATGAAAATCACCAATGAAATTTTGCTGGAAATCAGTTCCATAATAAGGATAATCCTGATTGGTAACCGTTTGGCGTAAGGTCGAATCTGTCAAAATTGTAAGTCCAACCACATTTCCGTCAGCAGAAGATCTTGTTCTGGAAACGATTGTTTGCGAAGTCCATTCGGGAGATAATTTGTATTTGATCTGCCCGAATATGTTATATTGCTGTCCTGCATAATTGATCGTATTATTGGCATAAGACAATTTATAAGGCATACCCAATTCCGTAACACTTCTTGCTTTTCCCCTTGTTGCAGGCGTCACGCGCATTGGCGAAGTGGATTTGTAGCCGCTGAATTCAACATCCAAAAGTAAGGTAAGGCGGTCATTCACAGCATAAGAAAAACTTGGTGCGATCAGGAAATTTCTGGCAAAACCTGCATCCTGAAAACTCCGCTCGCTGTGAAGTGCGGTATTTACACGCAGCAAAGCCGATTTGTCGGCGTTAAGCGGTGTGTTAATATCAAGAGTAAGACGGTTCAGATCCCAGCTTCCGGCTGAAAAGGAAACTTCTCCCTTGAAAACATCGAACGGTTTTTTAGTAACCCGGTTAAATAATCCGCCAAATGACGATAGTGTACTTCCAAACAATGTAGCAGACGGACCCTTTATCACTTCAATTCTTTCAAGATTTGCAGGATCGATCGTCGAATATGTAAAACTTCCAACTCCATTCCGAACCAGTTGAGGTGTTGCAAAACCTCTTGATATGGAAGTTGTTCTTCCCTGGTTTCTCACTTCCGCAATACCAGCGCCGGGAACGTTTTTGAACGCACTGTTATAGTCCGTAACAATCTGCTCTTTCATAAGTTCTTTGCTAACAACGCTGTAAACCTGCGGGTTTTCCATGTTAGAAATCGGCATTTTTGACACATCATCACTTTCCTTTTTTGCAAATCTGTTTCCTCCGCTGCTGATAATAACTTCGTCGAGTTTACGGGATGAGAAATCAAGCTGAACCAAAAGATCGGCACTTGGTTTTTCTTCTGTCAAAACGGCGTCGGCCGTTGAAGTTTCATAACCGACCATAGAAAATTCTATGGTATAAGATCCGTGAGGCAGATTTTTAAATTCAAAACTACCGTTCGTATTCGCAACAGTACCTTTTGTTGTGTTCTTAATTTTTACAGCGATTCCCTGCGCAGGCGCTCCGTCAATTGTGGTAACAATACCTTTGATTTGTCCGCCATGATGTGATTGCGCATTTGTTTGAAGACTTGAAACGACAACGAAAAAAGTAAGCAAAAGAGGCATAACTGTGTTTTTAAAACACAATTTCAATTTCAATATTTTAGTAACAGAGTGAGCATTCATAAACACTAAAGGTAAAATCATAAAACTGGATTAATTGCAGTATATTATTTAGACTAATTACAAACTAAACATAAAAATCCCGGATTTCCCAGATATTCATCATTTAAATCTGTTTAGCCAAGATCATGAACTCATCCAGCTATACGCGTGTCTGTTAAGAATATAATTTTTTCAATCTGTACCACAAATATTCCAATCAACGGAATCAACAAAGGAGGACCAGATTGTCAATGGGCTTCTCTGCATTTCTCCGGTCAGCCCATGCTCTTAATGCGTCAATGGAAGGTATCAGCTCCTCACCCGCTTTGGTAAGTGAATATTCTACTTTTGGAGGTACTTCATGAAAAGCTTTACGACTGACGAGATTGTCTTTTTCCAGTTCCCGGAGCGTCTGGGTCAGCATCTTTGTTGTAATGCCATTAAGAATTCTTTTCAACTCTCCATACCGGAGGATTTTATGTTCATGCAGATACCACAAAATCCTTCCCTTGTATTTACCTCCGATACAATGAAACGCATAATTGACGCTGCAAAAAGTTGAATTTTCATTTTCTGACATTTTACTCAAATTTTAATTAACTGATTATCAACATTAGACACTTAATAGTATGTAAGATACCAAAAAGTATATACTTGACATAAGCTACGCATGCAAATATCTTTGGTCGAAAAAACGATGGTATGAACCGAAGAACTGCACTTAAAAATACTGCCCTGTTTGGCTTTTCAATGCCTCTGTTTTTGAATAGTGGTTTTCAAAAAAGGGCAGCGATAGCCAACAGTTTTCATAAATTCCGGTTGGGAAAACTTGATCTGTTAGTAGTTTCCGATGGCCATATTTTATTTGAAAACGTTCAGCCAGATTTTGCACCGGACATTGCTGCGGATAAAGTTTCAAAAGCTCTGGAATATGATTTTCTTTCAACAAAAGAGGTCGATCTGGCGATTAACATTCTGGTTATTAAAAATGGTCAAAAAACAATTTTAATCGATTCGGGCTGCGGATATCACTTTGGGAAATCTTCCGGATGGTTGCCTGACAACCTGATTGGAGCAGGTATCAAACCTGAAAATGTTACTGACGTAATTTTGTCCCATGCACACCCGGACCATCTTGGAGGATTGGTCAATAAAGAGGGAAAACCCGTTTTCCCAAAAGCGGAAGTCCATATTTCTGCCATCGAAAAAGATTTCTGGCTTTCGGCCCATCCGGATTTTTCAAAAAGTAAAGTCAAACCTGAACTTGCCGGATTTGTTACAAAAATCGCTCAGGACACATTGAAAAACCTGAAATTACATTTGCGTTTTTTCAATGACGGAGATACTTTACTGGATTGTATCCGGATTAAATTAGCTCCCGGACATACGCCGGGCCATACAGTTGTTAACGTATTTTCAGGTGAAGATGAATTATTTCACGTTGCAGATCTTGTTCACTCGGCACCGCTCGTGGTTGCACATCCGGACTGGGGTTTTGAAGGTGATACAGATTTTGACCAGGCGATTACAACCCGGAAAAAAGTTTTGCAAGAATTGGCAGAAGGCCGGAAAACAATTTTCTCGTCTCATTTGCCCTGGCCCGGACTGGGACATGTGAGGAAACAGGATGAGGGCTTTGACTGGGTTCAAACAACATTTGCTGTGCCCGATTGATTATTTAATATATTTTTTATTGCGATAGAATAAATTAGGAATGTAAGATATCATCAGGTAACTCCAGACAGGGGTTTTATCAGAGTCTGTCACCTTTTTAAGTAATTCCATACGTTGATCAGCCATAGTGTAAGAAAGTCCATAAATAATTTCCAATCGGTTAATAGGTTTAAAATTTAAAGAAATGTCGTTTTCAAACCCCAGATACTTACCGGATAAATTCTTGCCGGAATCCCTTATTGGATGCTGTAAATAGAAAAGATGAAAATCCGCCCGCAATGAGAGTTTTTTACTAACCTGGTAAATACCAAACAGGTAAGGATTTATAAGTCCTTTGTCATTCACGTCAGCAGGAAAACGGGTAAACAGGTTCATATTTCCCATAAATTTCCACGTAACGCCATAAAGCGGGACGAATGAATTTGTAACATTTTTTTGAACATTGTCCTTGTTTCCGCTCAGGATTTCTGCGCCCAGACGGAGTGTAATTTTTTCGATTTTGGTGCTTACTTCTGGTTGGATGTAGTAAGCACGAATGTGTTTTGAGCTGGCATTGCGGCCATACTGGTAGTAAGCATTTACGGTTCCATAAATTCCCCACCGGGTATACTCCAATCGACCACCATTGGTGATACGAGGATAATACTGACCGCTGACATTTGTTTTTTCAAATATATCAAGGGCATTGATAGTAGTGAGGTCCATGAAATTATTCACCTTATATTTAAGATGATGTACTGCCAAAAATTTGTATTGATGAGATGCCACCGGAGAATAAGCCGCATCAAAATGTTTTCCGTAAGGTCTGGTAAAAGCCAGTGTTAAATCGGTGTTGATTTTGTTTTTGTAAAATAGTCGAATTCCTTCATGTGCACGACTTTGCTGGCTCCACGGCGCAGCAGAAAACAAGCGGCCATTATCAAGAGACAATGCCTGCCGACCAATTCTCAAAGAAAAACGCTTGTTGATATACGGTTCGATATAAAACTCAAATGCATTGATGCTGGCCAGATGGGAAGTCGTTCCTGATTTCCCCCATACATGTAATTCCTGTGGGGAAGCATGAAATTTAAACCCAGGACCCAAATAAGTAACTGACAAACGATTTCGCTGTGTTACGAAAAATTCCGGCATAATGGAGTCAGAAGGTATAAGCATAAAATTGTTTCGGAATTCGGCTCTTGGCCTTACTTCAAAATCTACAATTAATTCTCGCGTCAGGGTGTCGGATGACTGCGAAAATGAAGGAAATTTCTTCATGCCAATCAACAGGAAACATATTAAAAGGTAGCGCACAAGAGTCAAAAAGTTATTCTGTTAAGTATGAATTTTTTCAAAAATCAGAAATATTGAAATCTTTAATTTGTAAATATGGCAAAAGAATTGGCTACAAAATTTTATCATACTATTACAGGCATGGCAAAATTCTTCACATTCATGGAATCAGATCTTTGTCTAAGCCTTGTAGCCATCACAACAATAGCCATGAGTAAAACCCATGGCTATTGATTATTACTTACTAGACTTATATATGTTTATCTATATAAGATTTTGACCGCTGCTTCCTCATTTATTGCCAAAGCGTATTTTGCTTTAACAGCGGATTATTGTCAAGTTCTGTTTGTGGAATCGGGTATAGATAATGTTTTGGCGCTACATTATTTTTTCCAACTTTCTGCAAACTTTTGATTAAAATTCCGTTTCCGCTGGCATCTTTTTCACGGATCAAATCAAACCATCTCTGGTACTCATAAACGAGTTCCAGTCTGCGTTCAAAGTATACGGAATCACGGAACTGATCTTTTGTTAAACCTTGGGTCAAATTGGCCAAACCGGCTCTTGTTCTTACACGGTTGATTGATTTGTACGCTTTGGTAGTCGGACCGTTTACTTCATTTTCTGCTTCCGCGTGGATCAAAAGCAGTTCAGCATAACGGATAATAGGAACGTTTGCTTCTGAATTTGATGTTACAGCCTGGTTGTTTGGATCCCACCATTTATTCCAGAAAGGTGTCGAATCATTTGGCACTGCTGTATTTGCGATCGGCAATGCATATTTTCTACCATTGGTCGGACTGGTGAAACTTCTTACGAAAGTGACGTTTCTTCTTTTATCCGTTGGTTTGAAAAGTTTGTAGATGCTGAAAAACTTGTCATTCCCTTCCGTATAAAAACGCACCATGTGCGCGTAATTTCCTGTAAGTCCCGGAATTGCGGTATAAATAGCCCTTGGGTTTTCACTGTTCCCCTGGCTGTAAGAATTCGCTTTCATCTGGGCAGAGAAAATATGCTCTGCACCATTTTTGTAAGCTGGTAAAAAAACACGTGAGTAATCCCTGATCAAATCATAACCATATGTTCCGGTTCCACCGTCGGCGGAGGATAATGCCTCCTCTGCTTTTGTGATGGCTTTTGCGTAATTTTCGGTCAGCTTTAATGGAAGTGATGCTTTAATGAGATAAACTTTTGCCAAAAGAGATTTTGCTGCACCAGCCGTTGCTCTTCCCACATCCGGAGAACTGTATGAAGCTGGCAATGCCGCTGCCGCTTCGGTCAGATCTTTTTCAATTTGCGCATAAACATCAGCCGAAGGACTTTTCGCAATCGCATAGTCTGCTGCGGTAACAAAATTTTGGTACTCGGTAATCAAAGGTACATCACCATACAACCGCACCAGGTTGAAATAAAACAAGGCTCTTAAAAATTTTGCTTCCGCCAAAATCCTGTCCTTCGTCGCAGGAACACTGAATGTGATTGAAGGAATTTTGTTCAGTACCACATTCGCTTTACGGATAGCTGCATAATGCTGTTGCCAAAGTTCGTAAACACGCAGGTTACTCGATGAATGTGCTAATACTGCAAGTGAACGTACGTCTGGATTTGTTGCTCCCGGTCCCGGATCTTCATCATCACCAGCCATGTTCATACCGGTGTTGAAAAGTGTATTGTACGGCGTCTGGATTCTTCCGGAATTCAGGAAGAAATATACCGCGTTAATAGCCGTATTGGCATCCGATTCAGTTTTGTAATACTGATCTTCTGAAATAATGGATTCAGGTTTTTCAGTAAGAAAGTCGTCGCAGGAAGCAATAAATAAAGCACTCACTGCCAGCAGAATATATTGATACTTTTTCATTTGAAATGCTCAGTTATAATTTTTATCAGAATGTCAGAGACAAACCAACCTGGTATGATTTATTGTTTGGATACACACTGTCGTCCACACCTTTGTTGATCAGGCTTTGTCCGCTTGAACTTACCTCAGGATCAAAACCAGTATAGTTGGTCCAGGTAATTGCATTTTGTGCCGACACATAAATTCGCAGTGACTGAATCCTTATTTTTGAAAGCACTGCTTTTGGAATTGAATATCCGAAAGAAATGTTTTTCAAACGATAATACGTAGCGTCCTCAATAAAACGGTCTGAAATTGTTATCGCCGGATCCTGGTATGCCTCTTTCACATCCGTGTTGGTATTAGTCGGCGTGTAGCGATTGAGTAACTCGCGGGATGCGTTGGTATAACCGGTTCCCAATTCAAGGTTTGCACGGTTCACATTATACAATTTTCCACCTACGGAAGTCTGGAAGAAAACGGAAAGATCAAACCCTTTATAGCTGAATGTGTTGGTCAAACCTGCCGTAAATTTGATCTGGTTATTGATCACCGCTCTGTCGCCGGCCTGCGTGATCAGCCCGTCGCCATCCAGATCCTTAAACTGTTGTCCACCTGCACTTTTGTTGGCTTGCGGCGTCAATGGCGTCTGTCCTTCCTTGATCACACCATCCGTTTTATAAACAATGAATGATCCGAGCGGATGACCCACTTTTGCAATCGAAGGAGCCGAACTGGATGGAATGTATTGATTAACACCTTCTCCCAGATCAAGAATCTTGTTTGTGTTTCGGGCGAAGATGAATAGCGTGTTCCACTTAAAAGCACCAGTCAGGTTTTGTGAATTTACAGCCAGTTCAATACCCTGATTAGAAACGGCACCCACATTTTGATAAATAATAGAACCTTGTCCTCCATAAAAATCAGATAATCCGGAAGTTCCTGGTACTGTTCTTGTTAGAAGAAGATCGGTTGTTTTTTTGTAATAATAATCAGCTGTAATGTTCAAACGATCTTTGTATAATCCAATATCAAGACCTGCATCCACCTGGAAAGTTTTCTCCCAGCCAAGATTTTTGTTTGCTACTGTGCTTGGCGCATAACCTGAAACGGTAGATCCCGAAAAGTTGTAAGGATAATAAGTAAGCTGCGCAAGCGATTGATATGGAGGAATGCTTTGGTTACCAGTCGATCCTGCGCTTAACCTCAATTTAAGCAAACTCACATTTCTTACATTTTTGAAGAATTTTTCATTGGCAATGTTCCAGCCCAAGGCAGCAGACGGGAAATATCCCCATTTATTTCCTGCTCCAAATTTGGAAGAACCATCCGCACGAAGTGTAAATGTAACCAGATAACGGTCATCAAAAACATAATTGATACGTCCCAAATACGAAGCAAGCGAGAATTCTGAGGCAGAAGAAGCAGGTGTCCTATTGGTAATTCCTGTTCCCAGATTGTTATAAGAAAAAGCATCTGAAGAGAACCCAGCTGCTTCGGCAATGGCACCTTTTGTTTGTGACTGCTGCGCCGTAAAACCGATCACAGCATTGATTCTGTTTTTCTCGTTAATTTCTTTATCATAACTCAACGTATTCTCATTCAGCCAGTTACTTGTAAAAACAGAACCAACCAAGGCGTCACCATTTAAAGCTGTTCCTTCATAAGTTGAGATCGGCAAGTATCTGTTTTGTTTATTGTCAACAATATCCGCACCAAATAAAACTTTTGCTTTCAAACCTTCGATGATTGTATACTCGGCAGAAAGATTTCCAAGAAAACGATTGGTAATGGTCTGGTTTAGTTGATTGTAAAGTGAATTGATCGGGTTAGCATAAACCGTTTCAAAAGGACTATTTTTCACATAAGTGCCATTATCCTGATAAACGGGTAATGCAGGAGGCGTTAAAATCAGTGCCGAAACAATTCCGCCCGGTGCTACATTTGCTTTGGTATGACTGCCTGTGATACTTGAAGTAATCCTTAATTTGGAGCTATAATCGTGATCAATGTTAAATCTTGCCGACATTCTTTCAAAATCAGTGTTTTTCAAGACACCATCCTGTTTCAGATAGTTGGCTGAAATTCCTAGTCTGGTTTTATCACCACCAGACAAAATCGACAAACTATGACTTTGCTGTGTCGCTTTTCTAAACGCAGCTGCCTGCCAGTCTGTACCAGCACCAGTCGTATCCAGTTTATAACCTGTTACGCTTGGAAGTGTTGGCGTTTTTCCTGAATTAATTGCAGCATCTTTACGCAGCTGCCACCATTCTCCTGCATTAAGAAGTGGCAAAGTTCTGATCACTTCCTGCTTTCCAAAATAAGATTCATAGGTAATCGTGGATTTCTTTTTCGAACCTCCTTTTGTAGTAATAATAACAACACCATTCGCACCTCTTGAACCGTAAATTGCAGTGGCCGAAGCATCTTTCAAAACATCAATTGATTCAATATCAGCAGTATTAAGAGATGAAAGCGGGTTAATTTTTGATCCCACGGTTACGCCTGCATCATTTAAACCATAATCGTTATTAATTGGGAAACCGTCAATAACGTATAAAGGATCGCTACCGGCTGTAATGGAATTACTACCCCGGATCTGCACACTCACACCACCACCAGGCTGACCGGAAGTTTGTGTAACCGTTGCACCGGCAATAGAACCCTGCAAAAGCCTCTCCACTGAAACGACAGGCTGAGATTTAATTTCTGCGGGAACAGAAGAAATCGAACCGGTGATATCTTTTCTTTTCTGCTCGCCATATCCGATTACAACGACTTCGTTTAATAAATTAGCCGTTTTCAAAATTACTTCAACAGGCTCAGTGGTAAGTTCATACAGTTCAATTTCCTGGGTTTGAAAACCTGTAACGCTGATTTGCAGAGTAAACGGAAATTGTTTCGCAGCAGCAATACTAAAATTCCCGTCAATATCAGAAACAGCATTTCTTGATGTTCCTTTTTCAACAATTGTTGCGCCCGGAAGGCCTTGTCCGGTATCATCTTTTACGATACCTTTTATCAGATCCTGGGCACTAACGGCTGACGTACTGAAGATGAGGGCACCTAATAGCCATATCAGGTAGAAGTTTTTCTTAATCATTAGCTGTGGTTAAAAAATTATAAAATATACAAGAAGAGAATTCTGATTTAAAGGCATGATCAAGCCATGGATAGCTCTGAATTAAAGCTAACCCTAATACACATACGTATTCCGGTTACTTTATCGGTAACCTTCAAATTCAATTAAAAATTGTGATGCTTCTGCTCGCTATGGACACTATATAGTACCGGAAAAGACAAATCCTATGCAGATACAGAAATGGAAATTATCAACAGCGCTGACAACAGCAATAAGATGCTGACTGGAAAAAATTTGATACCACCGAATTGGCAGATTGAATCTGCGAAGAAAGTAAAAGGTTCGTTTTCATAGTAAGTATTTCTTACTTTATACGGAGCGGTGGTAATCCGGAAAAGCAATAGTCTATTAATTATATAGACAAAGTAAATTAATATAATTTTAATATGCAAATATGAATCAACATAAAATTACTGATTTTACTGATTCTTGTTTTAACCTAAAATAATCCTATAATTTTTTAAAAAATTAATGCGAGAATCGGTTGTGCATATGATTATTTGAAGCTTATGCAAAAACCAATAAATAAAACCCGAGCTGGAAAATGTGTTATAAAACATCTGCTAGTCCATAAGAAAATAGCGGATTTCACTTAAAATTAAAACCGGATTAAGAATAGTATTACAAAGAAACATCTGGATGAATCAAAAAAAGACAGCAGCAAATATGATTCGCTGCTGTCTTTTGTAAAACTTATTACTTTACTGCCCTGTAAACTATGATGCAGGATTAGTATGTATATCTGATGGTTACTCCATACGTACGCTGATCTCCTACGATACCAGCATATTGTCCGTAACTTCCAGGAGCTGCAAGCAGCTGTTCGTAATAATTTTTGTTGAAAACATTTCTGCCCCATACGTAGATAGAGAAACCATTGGAAGCTCTAAATCCAAGACGTGCGTTGGTAAGTCCGTAGCCGCCGATGTTCAGATATTTCGACGGAGAAGGGTTTGAAGAGAATTCAGAACGTAAAAATTCATCAATACCAAGGAAGAAATTTCCTTTTAAAGTAAGTAATGCTCCTTTAACTACAACTTCGCCACCCGCCGAGCCGGACCATTTTGAGATACCTGGTAGTCTTCCACCAGAGATATCTTTGAAAGCCTGTGCACCTCCAACTTCTTCCAAAGGCACAGGGGCATTTGTAAAACGAACATATTTTCCGTCTGTGTAAGCAACAGCAGCATTAAATGTAAAATGTTTTAAACGAATGTTACCATCCAATTCAGCACCCTGTACACGTACTTTTTCTGCATTAGCCAGATAACCGCGGTTTACACCAGGCTCAGGAGTCTGCACCTGTGTCTGGTAATCCTTAATATCCGAACGGTAAAGGGTAAGGTTCAACACGGAATTGGCTGACGGTTTGGTTTTTACACCAAATTCTTTGTGGTCAACGTATTCAGGTTTCACTTTGGCAAGATCAAGCAATATCTGTCCATTTGCAGTCGGCAAACCACCCACGTTTACGCCAATTGGCTTATATCCAATAGAATAAGTGGCATAAGCGTTCACGTTTTTGCTGGCCTTGTATTGCAGAGATAACTGCCCGGAAAAATTGTCCTGCGAATAATCTGTATCAAAAGCCTGGTTGGTGTAAACCGCATTTTTTAAAGCAATCAAAGCAGGATCTGTGGTTTGCAATCCGCCGTATGTTACTCGTTCATAGTTTACTACCTTTTTGTCATAATTGTAACGAGCACCAGGCAGTACGTGAATTTTGTCCGTTATAGCCCAGTCAGCTTGTGCAAAAACAGCCATACTAGTGCTCTTGATACGGTTTGTTGTGCGTATTCCAAAATTATCAAACAAACCAGGTGTTTTCCATAAAGCACTTGTCGAGCTTTGAGCAAAACGCCATTGTGCTGAACCAGCTTCTTCTGTTTGTACAGGATCTGATTTCAAATCCTGCCAAAGGCCAAAAACCCCTACTACACCGCTCAATTTAGGTGAAATTTTTCCTGAATAACGTATTTCCTGAGACCACTGGTCATGTTTTGAATTACCCGAAGAAATAGTAAATACCGGCAATCCAATGTAATCTCTGTCATTCAAAGGCGTCCATTTCCAGTAACGCCATGCAGAAGTAGATGTAAGTGTTCCTTTTCCAATTTTTATATCTGCGTTAACAGATACACCACCCAGCCCGTTATCAGCTTTTGAAGGTGTGTCAAGATCTATCTTACGCTCAAAAGCACTTTTGTAAGGAATAACATATCCCAAATCTGCAATAATAGCGTTAAATTGTCTGTAAGCAGCTCGTTGCGTTGTTACAACACCAGCTACCGGCCATCCATATCCGGTCGGTTTCTGTGTTGAAACGTCCCCGATCACTGTAATGTTGACGTTATCACTCGGCGTATACAAAATTTGTCCTCTCACGCCAATGTTGTTCATGTCGTTGATCGGTAATTGTGTATGGATATTGAAAAATGTTCCGTTACGCTGTGTACCGGTAAACGAAACGCGTGCAGCCAATTTACTGCTGATCGGGCCTGTTACCGAGGCCTTAGCCTGAACGTAACCAAGGTTACCATAACTCACTTCAAGATTGGCGCCAGGTGTAAAACTTGGAGCACGGGTTGTGATGTTAAAAGCTCCTGCCGTCGTGTTTTTTCCAAAAAGTGTTCCCTGAGGACCACGCAAAACTTCAACCCGCTCAATATCAATAAAGTCAAGTGCTGTGGCAGCAGGACGGGCATAATAAACTCCATCCACATAAAAACCTACACCCGGATCAACACCATCGTTTGTTAACCCGAAAGTGGAACCCAGGCCACGAATATTTAAAGTAGTATTTCTTGCATTGGAAGCATACAACTGCACGGTTGGTACCAGTTCTTTTAAACGGTTAACGTTAAAAGCTCCGGCATCCTCGGCTCTTGTTCCGCTGATTACAGAAATAGGAATTGGAACTTCCTGAGCTGATTCCTGGCGGCGACGAGAAGAAATAACCACATCGTCTAGCTGTGTATTGTTTAAATCAAGTCTGATTTCAGTGCCGCTTCCTTGGATCAGCACCTCTTTTTTTACATATCCTACGTATGAAACGATCAGTGTGAAAGGTAATTTCTGAGCTGTAATCAAACTAAATTCTCCATTTGCGTCTGTTACCGATCCGTTGGTTGTGCCCTTAATTGTTACTGTGGCGCCAATCAGTGCTTCACTGGTTTTGGAATCCAATACTTTTCCGGAAATTGTTGCATTGTTGGTTTGACTATCTTGTGCTGATAGAAATAGGGGAAAGAAAATCGCACCTATCAAGAAGGCTATTTTTAAAATTTTTTTCATGCTTACTGAATTTATCGATATTTAAGTTTACTACTTTTGAACGGAGCGAGAAGAAACTTCATGCTCCTGTGAGGCCATAATCCATCCAGATGACCTGATTATTAGTCAACATAATACCTACAACAATAAGATTTTACACGAATAACTGAATTCATTTGGTGAGTTTGTTTAGTTCAGGCGCAAATATATAAACTATATAGATTTCATGGACTATTAAAACTTATTTCTTTACAAAAAAAAGAAAATGAATTTGTCCGTCGCCTGCTTAAATTTTAGTTTCAAAAGTGCATAATATCCACAAAATAGATGTTTTTGAAGAATTTTGGATTGAAAAAATATATCTGGTGAATGCTCAAAAATTGGCTCTTGCCTACGAATTCGTCCTCAAAAAAGATTAAAATTCCGGATATTCGGTGAAGTCATTGCTATATTTTACGACTATAATTACTGATTTTATTTCCCTGCCAACTGATTCCACCTTCTCACTATTCTGAGTTTCATACCCGCCAGTTCTGATTGTACTTCCGTACAAAGGCCTTGACGATAAGCATAAATACTCTGTTTTCCATTTGGTAATATAACACCATACCGGCTTTCATCCAGCTTTTTAACCGGACACATCTGGCCATATCTTTCGGAATAAACCACACCGACATTGGAAGGTTCCTGATAATACAGACCCGTCATGGTATGGTTGATCGCTTGATTTAATTCTTTTAATTTCCCGTAGTCCCTGGCTTTACCCGAAAAATCTACATGATAAAGCTGGGGGTGCCGGTTTGATGTATGCGTGCTTTCCTTTTGTTTCCCGTTCACAAAATGCTCAGTGACCGAAGATTGCAAATTGCCTTCCAAAAAATCATTTTCACTGGAAAAGCTCCCTGAGTAAAATGGAATACTAAACTCCGCTTCGATACGACGTTTTACAGTTTTTGTAGTGTTCTCATATAACAAAACCTTGACCGATCCGATCACCCGTCCCGCAACCATTACATCATACATAACCGTCTGCGAAACCGAACTGAACGGCAGCATAAGTCCGGCGGTTATAACCAGCAGCGTTAGATATTTCATTTTTCTTTTGTTTGGGAAACCTGAAAGAATTATTCAGACAACTCACTGCGTGAATCTTTTGATTTGAAAATGGGGTAACCCAGTTGTACGTACCAGGGTTCTTCGTGATAATCTTCCAGTCCGATATGTTCCGAAAATTCCCTCGTTATTTTGGCAGTCCCAAAAATCATATCCCAGATAAAAAACATGTTTCCATAATTTCCATTGATCACACCGATTCCGTCCGCATCGGTTGCGGCATGATGTGCGTGATGCGTTGCAGGCGTAGAAATAGTCCGCTCCACAATCCACATGATCGGATGCAGCCACTTGACGGCATACAAAGGCTTGTCCCAGCGAACGCTTGAATGCGCAGAAATTCCGATCAATGCTTTGAAGAAATATCCGATCAGAAAGGCCTGTCCAAATCCCAGAAATACGAGAACTGTTGACACTATACGTGAAGGAAAAAGCAGCAGATAAATCCAGGAATTCCGGCCTGTAAGAAAAACGCTCATCTCAGGTGCCGTGTGATGCACGCGGTGTGCTTTCCATAACCATGTGTAAGTATGGGCAGCACGATGCCACCAGTACTGGGTAAAATCTTCCAGAAGACAAGTAATTATAACACCAAGCCACAGCGAGACATTGGAAAAATAATTGAAATAGTCGGCAAAAAAGAAGTTTAGTATATATGAAGTCAGTAAAAAACTGATTGGTCTTGTAATGGTGCTGGATAAAAAAAGACCGGCAAAATTGATATACCATTCATTTTTAGACCATTTTTCGCTTTTATATAACCCTGTAAAAAACTCAGCAACGCTGATAACTACAAACAGGGTAAGTATTTCATAATAGATAAGGCTATCTGTGAACTGCATAATCGTAAAATTTTTGATTGGAAATGCTTTTAGGGAAAGTGCATAACTTTTCTGTTCCGCCCAGGCGGAATGATACAGACACAGTGTCCTTGGCAAAGGCTGCCAAAACAATTTTAGTTATGCGGAAATATTAATGAGAGTTAACCTATGCAGGTTCAACAGCAACAACAGGATTGTTGTGCAAGATAAGATGACAAGTTTTTGTCAAACAAAAGGTAAGCCGCAGGAAGTAAATTAATCGCATTCATGATAATGATATTTGGATTAATACTGAGCTTCGGGTGGTCGCAAGCAATAGTCTACTATATTGATAGACAAAATAAAATAATAAAAAACAGTTATGCAAACTTTTTCATTATTATTTATCAGGATCGTTTTGCAATAACGAGACTGCAACTTTTTCGCAATAATCCCGGACAAGATTTTCGTTTTCGACTGCGTTATATCTGGCGCTTACCTTGACAGGTCTGGAGTTATCAAAATACTTGCCGCTCACTCCTCTTACTTCATTTGATGTCGCCAGGTAAATAATCGTTGCTGCACCCTGGGCGGATGTTTTAGAGAAAGGAACACTAATTTTTGAAATGAATTTAACCCATGAGCTAAGACCGCTTCCACCTAGAAAATTGGAAGCAACAAGGCCCGGATGAAGTGTATTCACTGTGACATTTGTTATGCCAGCCGTTCTCAAATCTCTGCTTAGTTTTTGTGAAATCAGTATTAAAAAAAGCTTTGCATCTCCGTAGGCTTTGGAAACGGAATAATTCTTTTTGTTTTCAATATCATAAAAATCCGGTTTGGCCAGATGTTTGTGTGCCACTGATGAAACATTGATAATTCTACCATCATTGCTCTTTTTCAGCTTTTCAAGTAATAATTCCGTCAAAAGAAATGGAGCGAAAAGATTGAGTGCTACCGTTTTTTCATGTCCTTCGGGAGTTTCTTCACGCTCAGTTCCCATTAAGCCACCAGCGTTATTGATTAATACATCCAGATTTTTATAACGTTCATTAATATGATCCGCCATTTTTCTGACTTCTGTCAAAAGGAAAAGATCAGCAACGATTGTATCCACCTGAAGATGTCCGCAGGCCACAATTATTTCCCGCCTTAACTGATCGGTTTTCACTTCATCGCGACCATGAATGATCACATGTGCACCTTTCTTTGCCAGCGCAAATGCAGCGGCCCGGCCGATACCTGAGGTAGCGCCGGTAATTAAAATAACACGACGCGCAGGATTAGTTTCACTCATAACGGATTAAAAAAAGCAGCTTGAAAATGAAAATAAAGCAATAGATATTTATAGAGAAAAACGGTCCAGTTTGCCGTCAAAATAGTTTTTGTAATATCCGGTTCCAGGCCAAAGTGGTTTTATCAGATTCTTTTCCCAAACGGCAAGATCGGTTTTTAACTCTGTCACTTTCGCCGGATTTCCCTGAGCCAGATTTTTCAGCTCGGATTTGTCATCTTTCAAATTGAAAAGTAAGGTAAGATTATCTTTTGCATTTAAGACAAGTTTCCAGTCACCTTTTCTGATCGCCCTGTTTACGCCCGAACGCCAGTACAAGCTTTGGTGCGGTGAAGTTTTATTTGTTTCGTTGAGGTAAGGAATCAGATTCACACCATCGTAACTTCTTGAAGCTGGCAACGTTGAACCCGTTACCGCAGCGGCGGTTGCAAAAATATCCAGCGAACTTACCGGCGAATTCACGATTTGACCCGGATTTATTTTCCCTTTCCATTTTACAACAAAGGGAACATTGATACCTCCTTCATAAAGTGACATTTTGCCACCCCGAAGCGGAGCATTATCCGTTGCCTTGGTATAAGTGGCGCCACCATTATCACTGAGAAAAAATATTAACGTATTCTCTTCCAGTCCAAGCACTTTGACCTGGTCATGAATCTGCCCGACCGCACTGTCCAGACCTGTGATCAGCGAATAATAAATTGCCTTGTTTAAATCAGTCACGCCCTTGGCTTTGTATTTGTTGACATCCCTGGTCAAAGCCTGGAAAGGTGTGTGCGGCGCGTTAAAAGGAACGTAAAGGAAAAATGGTTTTTTCTTATTTTTTTCAATAAACTGTTTGGCCTCCCGTGCCAGTGCATTCGTATAAAATTCATCAACCTGAATAACGTCATTATTTCTTCTCTTTTGCGCCGGCCCGGAATTTCCCTGCTCCCAGATATGAGAATCCATCACTCCAGTGTTACGGGAATTAATGGTTTTGCTCGTATCGGCAAACCATGAGAATGCTTCATAAAAACCATAATGATAGTCAAATCCACGTTTCAAAGGAAGAAATTCCTCGCTGTAACCCTGATGCCATTTACCAATGATACCAGTTTGGTATCCATTCTTTTTTAAAAGATCTGCAATGGTGATTTCCTGAACCGGAAGTCCTTGTTTTGCAATTGCAGCCTGATCGGGCACCTTTTTCATATCCTCAAATTCGAGCTCCTGAAGATCAAAAGTATTATTAACGATCAGCTTCAAAAACCTGTTGTTCAGATACCGGTTAACAGGTTGAAGTTCATATCCAAAACGCTGCTGATAACGGCCCGTCAAAAGTCCCGCTCTGGATGGCGAGCATATGGGTGCGGAAACATAAGCTTCATTAAAAACGGCTCCTTCTCTGCCCAAAGCGTTAATATTTGGTGTTTCAACTACTTTATTTCCATAGAGCGGCAAATCGGTTTTACCCAGATCATCTGCAACCAAAACAATGATATTGGGTTTTTCATGATCAGTAGTCGCAGGTTTTTCTTCCAGGAATTTCTGCTTTTCAGCAATTGCTTTTTTGTCGGGAATAATATCAAATTCGTCACTGGTCAGAGGCCAGAAAAGATAAGCCGCAGCACTGGAAATTATGATCAATGATGAAAAAAGAACAACGCGTTTTCGAACTGTTAAGGCCATTTATAGAGAAGGTAATTTTGTATTTGACAGATTGTTATTTTTACTTAACGGGCATTAATCATTACTTTACTCAATTGTGTCAGACGGATTCCTTTTAAACTTTTTATCCGCTCTTGAATTTTGACATTATAGGTGACAATAAAGCCAGGACCGGCCAAAGCATTGAATTCGTTCATTGCCTTGTAAAGTTGTTTTCTGGAAATGCCACAGTATTCCATTTGCAGAAGCTGTACTTTTTCCGCATCCAGTCCTTTGAGTTTCCAGAATTTGGGATGATCAGGACCGATTGGAGCGTGAAAATGATTTTCCTCTGAATCTTTTATCAAAAATTCAAATTTTACGAAGATCTCGTTATGTCGCTTTGAGGGCGTTCCCCAAAGACAGATTTTCACTTCCCTGTCCAGCGTTAGCCTGTATATTTTTTTCGTAAAACATCTGTTATCGTTTTATGTGTATGTCTTGATATCACCTTCTGTCATCAGGATATTCTACTGACTTTTAGCAAAGCTGGCAATTTTATTGACATTAGTATACTAATTATATAGACAAAGTAAAGTAAAATTTAAATTGCTTCAAAATGATTGAGATTACAAATAACAGCTGCTGTACCAAAACAATGGTCTCCATTCAGGAGATCATCGTTTTGGTATATTTTTTTCATTCGATTTGGTATACCAAATGATTGATATTATGTCAAAAATGGAAGTTTGGGCAAATCTGCCCGTAGAAGACGTGGAAAAAACCCGTCAATTTTTTAGACAACTGGGTTTCAAGGATAACGGACCTAACGACAGTGAAGATTTGGCAAGTTTCATTTTCAGTGAAGCGCATTTTGCCATCCATTTTTTCAGAAAAGATCGGTTTAAGGTAAGCGCTGGAAATGCTGTTTCCAATACCTCGGTTGGTTCTGAAATTCTTTTTACCATTGCCGCAGACAGTAAAGCGGATGTTGACCAGTGGCGCGAAAAAATCGTCAGGCTTGGTGGAGAGATTTATGATGAACCTAAGGATATAATTCCTTACGGTTATGGATTGGGTTTTATCGATCTTGATGGACACAGATGGAATGTATTCTTTTTTAACCCATCCTGATTTTATGGCTAAACCGATAATTCTCACCTCCTTGTAGAAATTTTTTCTCATTTTATTGAAATAATCCTTGGTATAAGTACCTGATTTCTTTAAGGTAAAATGATCAGATGAGGCAGTTGACGACGAGGATTTTCACCGAAACCAAGATTAAAAATCTGATCTTTTTTCCGAAAAAAAAGGGTTTAAGAATGCTGGTTATATTATGAGTATACAATGATTTTATAGCTCAAATTGTCTTCAACACGGTTAAATAGCTAAAATTTAATTTAAGTGGCGAAGTTGTAGATCAACATAAATTCTGCCCAGATATGTGAGGAATTACAAGTTTGGCACGGTATTATTTAACTTTTCATTCCATCAACAAAATAGAAAAACTATCATGGCAACAACAGAAAATGCAACAGGAGTAATCAACGATTTAATCGAGATTAATAATGACCGCGTAGCTGGTTTTGAAAAAGCAATTGCAGATATTAAAGATGAAAATATTGATCTTAAGCAATTGTTCCAGGGTTATGCAGAACAAAGCCGTAAATACGGACAAGAATTGGCTGCAATAATTGGTTCAGCGGAAGAAGTGGAAACTGGTAACAGTGTAAGCGGTACTTTGCACCGTGCATGGATTGATGTAAAATCTTTGTTTGGAGGCAGCGACCGTGCGAGCATTCTATCAGAAGCGGAACGTGGTGAAGATGCAATTAAAAAAGCATATCAGGACGCTCTTGCTGATGAAGATCTTCCGGTTGGAGCTGTTGAAGTTGTCCGCAGTCAGGCACAGGGAATTAATTCTGCCCACGATCAGATTAAAGCTTTAAGAGATGCTGCTAAGGCATAATTAAAAAATAAGAAAGATAAAGTTTGATGTCATTTGGAATTATGTTCCATATAGATATCAATTCACAACTTTTCAAAAAATCTTTTTTCTTAGGAAATGTAAATGAGCTATTAAAGTCTTTCGCGACTTTAATAGCTCATTTTTTATCTCCTTATTAAACCGGCAAAGTGAAATTTACACCACCGGAAAGTTACCGCCGTCAATAATATAATTTGCCCCCGTTATATAAGAAGCTCTTGGCGAAACAAGAAAATTAACCAATTCGGCCGTTTCCTTAGGGTCTGCCATTCTTCCCAGCGGTATTCCGCCAAGTCTTTCCATAAGATTCTGGGACATTTGTTCAACAGAAATACCGGCGCTTTTAGCCAAATCTTCCAGAAAAGTTGCCATCGCCTGCGTTTTGTTTAATCCCGGAGAAACCGTGATTACTCTTACTCCCTGAGCAGCAACTTCACCAGACAGTGTTTTACTGTAAGCATTTAAGGCAGCCTTGGCCGCGCTATATGGCATGGTGGATTCCCAAATGGGCAGCATGCCACTGGTTGAGGAAATATGAATAATGACACCACTTTTTTGTTCCAGCATCTTCGGCAATAAGGCTCTGTCCAGACGTACCGATGACAAAAGATTTACCTGCAATGCCTGATCCCAGTGTTCATCTGTCAGCACGCTAAATCCTCCGCCTGGCAAAGTGTTGGAGCCCATATTATTGACCAAAATATCTACTCCGCCAAATTGTTCATGGATCTCGTTTGCTACTTTGGTCACGTCTGACGGTACTGATAAGTCGGCCGCAATAAAATAATGCTGCAAATCTATTTCGCCGGGTTGGTTTCTTGCTGTTACAATCACTTTGGCTCCGGCCTGTGTTAATCTATCGGCAATAGCCTTGCCTATTCCTTTGGTTCCACCTGTTACAAGGGCAATCCTTCCTTCCAGTTCCTGGGTCTGATTCTGTATATTTTCCATTTTTAATTACTTTTGTTTCGTAAAGAAACCAAAGTAATTTTTAATCAGTTTGTGATATGACAAAATTGGTAGTTACAAAAGCGTAACCAAAGCTAATAAGTGGTAACATAAAAGTAACCAATGAAAAAAATTCATAACAATCCGTTCAATTGCGCCGTCGTACGTACTGTAAGCTATATTGGAGGCAAATGGAAACCCATTATTCTGATCAGGCTGATTAATGGCAGGGTGCGTTTTGGGAAATTGACGATGTTAATACCTGATATCTCACGGAAGATATTAACGCAACAACTCAATGAACTTCTTGAAGATGGATTAATTCTGCGGCACCAGTTTCAGGAAAAACCTCCGCGTGTGGAATATGAATTAAGTGAACGGGGAAAAACGCTGATACCGGTATTAAAAGCGATGTTTGATTGGGGAGTCCAGATGGAAGATCCGGCAACCAGAGAAACCTGGGACCCGGTTATTCCATAGTAGCCAGTCTTCCAACTCTTAACTTTGTAAAATACAAAACAAGCAATGCAGGAAACTAAGGGATTATTAGCCAGTTTTACACACCACGATAAGTTGTCGCTTACGGTAAATGAGAATTGTGCCATAGCGCTGCCAGATGATATTTTACAAAAACTTCTTCAACCGCACAAGCTTGCTCATTATTGTTTTGTGTTTTTAGATCAGGGATGTGAAACTTATAAAGTTGATTTACAAGATATTACCATTTCTGACAGTCAACTGGTTTTTGGCTTGCCCAATCAAATCTTCACCAATCCTCCAAAAAATAATGACACAAAAGGGTATAAAATCGGATTTAATGAAAACACCTTGTCGTTGCTTCCGCAGTCTTTTCCATTTTTGTTCAATCCGTTGAATACAAATACAATCACGTTTGACCCTGTTTCCAAACAACGTGTAAAGGCTGTTTTCTCTATTTTATTTCAACTGCTTCATTCTTCCGGAAAGCAAAAACCTGCTGAAATTATTCTGGCACATTTAAATGCCTTATTAACCGAGTTCAACAGCGCTTACTTCGAGCACAGCAATCAGGAAATCATTACGGACCCCAAAATGTCCAAATTTGTCGAGTTTAGACTGGCCGTAGAAACGCACCTTACCGAACAGCAAGATGTGCATACCATAGCCGAAAATCTGGCTATGACAACGAGCAGTCTTTATGGTATTGTAAAAGAATTTTCCGGGCTGTCGCCAAAGGAATGGTTGACAAACCGTCTTATGCTGGAAGCGCAGCGGAAACTGCATTATTCCTCCGTTTCTGTAAAGGAACTGGCTTACGAACTGGGCTTTAATGACCCGGATTATTTTTCAAGGCTTTTCAAAAAAAGCACAGGTAAGAGCGTAAGTACATTTTTAGCAGACCTACGCGATTTGTCCAGTAAGTAAAATGATTTGTCCATTCCGGCTGTTTTCTCGCTGACTAATTTTGCTTCGTTAGTTTTAAACAGTTTGTAAAATGAAATCAGCATTAGTAACAGGAGGTAATAAAGGAATCGGCAATGAAGTAGCAAAAATACTCGCCGGCAACGGATTCTTTGTTTATTTAGCCAGCCGTAGTTTGGAAAATGGTTTAAAAGCCGCAGAAAAATTCAAAGCAGAAGGATTTGACAACATTGAAGCCATTCAGCTTGATGTAACAAATCAGGAATCAATCAATGCTGCCCGTGCAACCATTGGCGAAAAAACACAGGTTTTAGATGTGCTGGTCAATAATGCAGGCATTTCCGGAGTGCGTCAGCAATCGGCGCTTGAAACAACAATTGATGCGTTTAAAACAGTTTATGAAACCAATGTTTTCGGTGTGATTGCCGTGACACAGGCTTTTATAGATTTATTGAAAAAATCTCCCGCACCAAGGATCGTGAATGTAAGCACAAGCATGGCCTCACTTACGCTTGCTGCCAATTTATCAGGTAATAATTATCCCACGAGATATGTGGCCTATCAATCGTCCAAGTCGGCGCTGAATATGTACACGGTCAATCTTGCTTACGAACTTCTTGATACGCCGTTCAAAGTCAACGCAGTTTGTCCGGGTTGGACCAGGACGGATTTTACGGGTTACCAGGGTACCAGCACAGCCGAAGAGGCGGGACAACGTATTGCCAAGTATGCGTTGATTGGCGAGGATGGACCAACCGGAAAATTTTTCAGTGAAGAATATTTTCCGGAACCGGCTAATTGTCCATGGTAAGCTGAAACCCAAAAGAGTATTCAACAACATACCACGATTTCATAATTATTTTAAAACCCCTGGATTAGTCAAAATGGCTATTTTTGGGGTTTTATTATTTACTGAGTGGAATTAATTTTCTCTCACACCAATTGTTTTTGCATACCCAGCTTCACCTTTTCACGGTGTTGCCCACCCCAGGCACTCAATTCTCTCATCACACTTTGTAAAGTTCGGCTGTAATCCGTTGCCTCGTAAATGATGGTTACCGGTGTGGTCGGATATACATTCCGAGTGATAAAATCATTCAGCTCCAAATGCTTTAATTCCTTAGCCAGTATTTTGGATGATATCCCACCAACTTCATTCTGAATCTCATTAAAACGCTTAGAAGATTTCACCAGGCTAAGAATGAGCGGCAGCTTCCATTTCCCATTCAGCACATACAGCGCATCAATTACATTTTTAAGTGATCCGGCACATTCTACTGTGTCCGGAATTGCGTCATTTTCCAGGATTTCCATAGTTACAAAGATAAAGCACTTACCCAAAAGTAACCGCTTTCCTTTGGGTAAGTAGTAACTTTTGATCACCCGGTAACCATACTTTTGTCCGTGATAATTCGGGCACAATAACAGGACAAAACAAATATGGCAGCTGATAAAAAAGGCCTTAAAATGTACTATTCGTCCTATTGTCCCGAGACTTAAAAATGATAACAATTAAAATATTTTCTTATGAAACGCATCCTTCATTTAATGTCAAGTGTACAAGGCAATGAGTCTTACAGCATCAAACTTGGTCACGTCATTGTTGAAAAAATTCAGGACAAATATCCCGGTAGTACTGTGGAAGAAGTAAATCTGGTAGATATCAAAATCCCGCATCTTAACGCTGACGTACTTCGTACATTTTTTATCCCGGGGGATAAGCTGACAACCGAAGAAAAAGAATCTATTCGTTTTTCAGACGAAGTGGTAAAACAGTTGTTAGCCTCCGATATCATCGTTATTGGTGCCCCACTCTACAACTTCACAATCCATTCTTCACTAAAAGCCTGGATCGATCATATTACAAGAGCCGGAATTACTTTTGGTTATGGAGAAAATGGTCCAATCGGAAAGGTTATCGGAAAAAAGGTTTATGTAGCCATGTCGTCAGGCGGTATTTTCTCGGAAGGCCCTGGCAAGGCTAATGATTTTGTCGCTCCTTATCTCAAATCATTTCTTGGATTCTTGGGAATGACAGACCTCACCGTTTTCAGAGCGGAAGGTTTGAAAGTTCCGGGTGTAAAGGAACATGCCATGGAAAAAGCCATTAACAGTGTAATAATTGATTAATATTCTGGCTCAAAAGGACAGAAAAATATATCACAAATTTTGGTCAATCCGGCGTATTAAACCGGATTGACCAAAATTTATCAGGAAAAACTTTGGCAGATCGTTTCCAGATATGTTTCGTTATTACATTTTTTGAAGATAATGTCCTGGCATTGGTTGAATCTGACAAATGACTTTAAGGCCTGAATAAATTTTTCAATGATGACCGGATCAAGATCGACCGGTTCAAAGTGGATGTTATGAACAATCAGCACTTTTTGTTTTCGGTCGGCTTTGGCATCCATCCTGGCAATAAAGGTTTCACCTGCGAGTACGGGCAACGAAAAATATCCATACTGACGTTTGGCAGCAGGTACAAAACATTCGATCTGGTAATCAAAATTGAAAAAATCTTTCAAGCGGTGGCGGAAGACATTAAGAATATCAAATGGCGAAAGAATGAATACTTCATTGGCAATTTCAATATTAATCTCCTGATTGGGAAGCACATAAAGCGGACCTTTTAATCCATCTATACTTACTATTTTCACTTCCCCTGCCTGAATCATTTTTTCCAGTTCCTTTTTAATCAGGTTGCCTTTCACATGACGTGCCCGCCAGCTCATTTCTTTTACCGAGCTGATACCGAGTGCTCCCAGCGTCCGGCGGATGACGAAACGGGCGTATTCTTCGGCTGTCGGCAAGGTCTGGTCTATTTCCTGCGGCACTAAATTGAGCGGCAGGTCATAAACTTTCTGGAAAGATTTTGTACGGCGAATCATCAGGTTTCCGTCGAGATATAGCCGTTCGAGTGCAACTTTGGCCGGTCGCCAATCCCACCATCCGGAACTGGCTTCCTGTCGGTCGTTCTCAAAATCTCCAACCATTACCGCTTCCTCCCTTTCTACCCGATCCAGAATTTGCTTCATCAAATTGATTTCCGGTTTTGTGAGTGGCTTGCGTTGCTTTTTAAACGCTTCCTTCACCGGTAACGAAAAGCGAAAATCATGCATGGGCAGATAACCCGCATCCGAAGTCAGGTATTCAAAGATTTGGCCTTCTTCGCAAAGATCGCTCAGCCATTCCGTTCGATAGTCCGGCACACGTGAAGCCATGACATGGTGATGGGCACGTTCCACAACGTAATTTGTATCCAGCTGCACAAAACCCAAATGGTCGATCAACCGATAAACGGCCTCAATTCCTGTCCCAAACTGTGCTTTCTTTGCAAGTCCGGCAGCTTCAAGAATGATTTTCCGTGCCTGGGATTTAGTGAGAACAATAGATTCCATTAGCCTAGAATAAAATATTGTTTTAAGTATTAAGCCAAATCAATTTCAACACCGGAGCCTGTCATTTTCCTTGATCTTTTTCCTGTGTTTTAATCCGAATTCTATTAAAGCCTCAATGACAGGTTGAGTTTCAATGGCATGGTCCGTAAGGGTGTAAGAAACTGTTACAGGTTTTGTATTATTTACTGTTCGTGTAATCAGCAAATTTTCTTCCAGTTCCTGTAATTCCTTTGACAAAACCTTGGGTGTTATACCCACGGACGTTTCCTGTAAATCCTTGAAACGCATGGTTTTATAATGGTATAAATTAAGCAGAATACAAAACTTCCATTTTCCGCTCAACAGCTCAATTGCGTCCCTCAATGCCAAGGTTCTTTGCCTGGAATTTTCAGTATCACATGTTTTTGTTTCAAAAAGCATAGTCACTTTCTTTTAGGTAATCAATAGCAAATGTATAGTAAACATGCTATAAGTTTGACCCGAAATAAAAAAATTAAATATGACAAAGACGATTTTTATTACCGGAGCCTCGGCAGGTATAGGCAAGGCAACCGCTAAATTATTTGCTGCAAAGGGCTGGAAGGTTATTGCCACCATGCGCAAGCCGGAAAAGGAGACAGAGCTGAATCAACTGGATAATATTACACTGCTGCCTTTGGACATAACCAATGTTGAACAAATTAACGAAACCACAGAAAAAGCTCTGGCTTTGGGCGATATCGATGTTGTGTTTAACAATGCCGGTTATGCGGTACTTGGGCCATTGGAAGCCGTTACTGACGAACAAATGGTACTGCAAATGGAAACCAATTTCTTTGGCACGGTGCGCGTAACAAAAGCTTTTATTCCAAATTTCAGAGCTAAAAAATCAGGGCTGTTTATTAATACAACTTCCTCAGCCGGACTGATGGGTTTTCCGGTTAGTTCCATGTATGACGCCAGTAAATGGGCGTTGGAAGGTTGGGCTGAGAGCTTGTCATTTGAACTGGACCAGTTTGGAATTGGTATCAAAAACATAGAACCCGGTATGGTTTCTACTGATATGTCCGAAAGATCGGTTTTGCCTTCTCACCCTGCTTATGAGGCCCTGACACAAAAGTTTTTTGCCGCAATCAGCGGTCCCGACGTCAAAATGTCCACTCCCGAAGAAATTGCCAAGGTGGTTTATGAAGCCGCCACAGATGAAAAAGACACGTTGCGCTATGTTTGTGGTGAAGATGCAAAAGCGCTGTATGCGCAACGCCTGGCAGCGGGTGATGAAGCATTCAGGAAAGGTATCAAGCAAATGATTTTGGGCGAATAAGCAGGAAGACCAATAAATTTTGTCATTATTAAATCCGATTCATTTTTTGTTTAAAATGTCAAAACTGAGGTAAGAAGAGTTTTCTTTTCACCTCAGTTTACTAATATTAGAACAGAGAGATGCTGAAATTAAATAGTAACTATAACGTGGCCATATCAATTACAAAACGATATTTTACATCTCCTTTTGTCATGCGTTCAAATGCATTATGAATATCCTTCATATCGATCAGTTCGATATCCGCAACGATATTATTCTCTGCACAAAAATCCAGCATTTCCTGTGTTTCAGGAAGACCACCGGCTGCTGAACCTACTACACTCCTACGACCCAACTGGAACATACCTACATTTTTTACTTCAAAACCTTTTGGTGGAATACCTACTAAAATATGTACTCCATTTAATCTTAACAGTGAAATGTAGAAATCGAAGTCATGCTCGGCACTTACGGTATCGATGATAAAATCAAACGAGTTTTTTGCCTTTTCAACTTCCCGGGCATCAGAAGTAACTATGAAATGATGAGCACCCAGTTTTTTCGCATCGGCTTCTTTCTTTGGTGAGGTACTCAGGATCGTCACTTCCGCGCCTAACGCCACACCGAATTTAACGGCCATGTGGCCTAATCCGCCTAGCCCTCAAACAGCAAGTTTATGTCCCTTGCCTACTTTCCAATGTTTCAGCGGAGAATAGGTCGTAATGCCCGCGCATAACAAAGGTGCAATGGCGGCCAGATTTAATTTTTCAGGAATATGTAAGGTAAAGGATTCGTCCGAAACGATGGTGTTTGAATACCCGCCGTAAGTTGGCAAACCGTCCCTGTATTTATCCAAGCCGTTATAGGTTGGAATAACACCGTTTTCACAATATACTTCCAGCCCATCGTCACAATGCGCACATTTTTTACAGGAGTTGGCGAGCGTGCCTACCCCGGCCAGATCACCTGGCTTGAAATTCTTAACATGTTCACCAACAGCAACCACACGGCCTACAATTTCATGACCAGGTACCATTGGAAACAAACCCGGAAACCATTCATTATTAATCTGCGCCACATCGGAATGGCATACTCCACAATATAAAATCTCAATTTGCACGTCATGTGGTCCGACGTCCCTTCTGTCAAAAGTCCAGAGGCTTAATTCTGCATTGGCACTTTGTGCCGCATATCCTTTTGCTGCTATCATTTTAGTAATTTGTTATGTTTTAAAGAGGGTACAAAATTACCAGCAGGCACTGCCAGGACGGCTGTATATATCAAACAGAAAGCTGAAAAAATCAAAGACTTGATTGAAATGCCATTCTTTTTAAAAAATTGAATTATTTGATTTTTACAGCTTTTGCTTTGAATTTATAAATTGCTGCAATTGCGAATTATTTATATTTGCTTGTGCAAGAAGTTACTTTAATAACGGATTAACATTAATATAAGAGGCAATTAAAATGAGCAATGTTGATTTACATGAGGATTTGAAAAATGATGAGCGCGTTTGGATGCCTGGTGAGATTGGTAAGGATGTTCAGCGTTTTAACGTTTTTCATGTGAAGCATAACAGGGATGACAAGTTTAACTGCAAACCGTTCAACCGAAAAGCATTATTTAAAATCAGCCTTCTGAAAGGTAAAACAAGACTTTATTACGCAGATAAAACGGTTGATTTTGATTGTGCTTTATTATTTACCAATCCTAATATTCCATACTCATGGGAACATCTGGAATCTGAACAGGTTGCCTATTTCTGCGTTTTCACGGAAGATTTTTTTGATCAGTTTATGCCCATCAAAGATTATCCGGTTTTTAAGCCAGGCAATGTTCCATTATTCCATCTTGACGAAGAAAAATTTGCTGTTTTTGAAAATATTTTCAAACAAATGCTCAGTGAGATCACGCTCGAATTCAGTTATAAATATGATTCGCTCCGGTCGATGGTGCTGCAATTGATATTTTCAGCACTTAAACTTGAACCTGCCACTTTTCAGCCCTACAAAGATTCGAACGGATCGCAGCGGATTGTTTCGATTTTTACAGAATTGCTGGAAAGACAGTTTCCTATTGAATCTACAATTCAACGTATGGAGTTGCGTCATCCTACCGAATTTGCCAGTCAGTTGTCGGTTCACGTCAATCACCTTAATCATGCTTTGAAGGTTGTCACCGGAAAAACCACATCACAACTTGTCGCAGCAAGAATTATGCAGGAAGCCAAAAGTCTACTGCAACATACAGACTGGAATATTTCGGAAATAGCATGGAGTCTGGGATTTGATGATCTTCCGCATTTTATTAATTTTTTCAAAAAAAACCAGCAACTAACGCCAAAGCTTTACAGGAAAAATCAACCTGTTTGAGCTTTCATAAACACTTATCGAGAAGTATTGATAAATAAATTTTATCAGTTCAAAATGAAACATAAACTCCTATTTGAATAAAATTCTATTTCTTTCTTTCCCGTAAATTAACGGTTCACCGGCAATTCAGCCTAATCATCCTGCGCCAGTCGCGTTTTATCAGAAATTGTTTTAATCACCTGATCCAGTTCGTTTGATGCGTGCAGCAGATAGTCGAGCAACGTTTCTCTTTCCTCGGCAAAGGTCTCCCAGTTTTGCAGCATCGGTACAATGCTCATAATACGTGCCAGCGGCGCTCTCACAATGTGAGATTGAATCCAGGCAATTTCACGGAATTTTATATTTTGCTGCTCAATTTTTGTGATATAATTATAGCTTTCAGTCATGTCATTGGCTATAATGATTTTACTGTATATCCCCTTATAACGTATCAGGTTACTTTGGATATTAACCTGAATCAGTTCACCATTCTTTTTTTTATGAGTAAAAATTCCTTGATGACTCAGACTGTGCTGTGAAGTATTTTTCATCGATAGTACATGCTTCAACTTCCTGATATCCTCTTCCTTCCTTATATCCATAATCGTCATATTTAGAAACTCTTCATGGCTATAACCATAAGTCTTGATTGCAGCATCATTGACGTCAAGAAATGCCAGTGTTTCTATACTAAAAACCCACATCGGCAAAGGGCTCAGATGAAAAAGTGTGCTGTAATTTTTTTCAGATTCAGCAAGGGCCGTGCTGCTTTTCTTACGTTCTGTTACATCTTTAAAATAAACTGACAACCCATTTGAAGATGGATAAGCACTGATATCATACCATTTTTTAAGTGGCGGATAATAATCCTCAAAATGTATGGCCCTATTGGTTTTGACAGCCTGATGATACTTTTCATAAGTTTTTGAACCAACAGCATCGGCAAAAACTTCCCATAAGTTAAACCCACTGGTTTCCTCCCTTGTTTTGTGTAAAACTTTTTCGGCTTTATTATTCCAATAATTGACTATCCAGTTCTTATCAACAGCAAAAAAAGCATCCCCTATACTTTCCAGAATCAGGTTTTTTTCTAAAAGTGCTTCCCTGGCAACAATTTCGGCTTTTTTCCGAACGTCAATATCCTGAAAACTTCCGCTGATCCTTACACATTTATTATTTTCAATTTCAGGCTCACCAGTTATACGCACCCATCTAACTCGCTGTGTGGCCGTTAAAATTTGTAATTCCAAATCAAAAGAAGCACCCATATCAACAGCCAGGGCAAGATGCTCGGTTATGGAAGTTTTATCAGATTCTTCATTATAGAAATGCAGTGCTTTTTGGATGTCTGGTTCAAAGTCGGGCGCCACTTCATGAATTTCTTTGGTTACCGCAGACCAGTATAAAGTCCCTTTAACCAAATCAAATGCCCATCCACCTATGCCTGCCATTCTTGTCACTTTGTCGAGAAGATCTTCTAATTGTTTCTTATCAGTAATGTTTTTAGCAACTGTGAAAATAAGACCTTCTTTTGATGCTGGTGTGGCCGTCCAGCCAAGCCATTTAACCTGCCCGGATTTGGTAACACACCTGTTTTCAAAATAAAAGCTTTCTGCTCCTCTGTTTTTTATTTGCAGCTCTGCCATTATCCTGAGCTGATCTTCGGGATGAATAAATTTGCTGATCGGTCTTGATAATAATTCCTCCTTACTATATTCCAATATATCAGACATGGCTGGATTAACCTTTTTGAAATACCCATCAAGACCTACCGTACAGATAATATCGGGAGCCAGGTTGAATATCTGATTAAATTCCTGTTCAAGTATTTTTCGTTCCGAAATATCTCTTCCAACAGAAATCCAATGTGTGTACCAGCCCGCTTCATCAGCTACGGGAGTCACTGTTAAATTTATGCAGAATTCTTCTCCGTTTTTTTTGTAATTGATTACAGTGATCTCACAGGGCAGCCAGTTCCGAAGTGCTAACTCCAATCGGTTTAGTTCATTTCTATCCGTTTTCGGTCCTTGTAAAAACCTGGGCGATTTGCCCAACACTTCTTCTGAAGAATATCCTGTCATTTTAGTAAAGGCATCATTCAAATAAATAATCCTCGGACCGGGTTCATTTTGAGGTTCCGCTTCTGTGATCAGAATGGCGTCATTGGTATGTGTGACGACTGATTCCAGCAGCCGTAAACGGATATTTTCAAGTCTGGATTTTTCTTCTGCCTGCTTTCGGTTGGTAATATCCGATCCGATTGCAACATATTTGTAAGGTAGCCCAAAATCATCCAGAAAAGGAAT
Source organism: Dyadobacter subterraneus (assembly GCF_015221875.1). Classification (NCBI taxonomy): domain Bacteria; kingdom Pseudomonadati; phylum Bacteroidota; class Cytophagia; order Cytophagales; family Spirosomataceae; genus Dyadobacter; species Dyadobacter subterraneus. The sequence continues at coordinate 1,356,457 of NZ_JACYGY010000001.1, read as the reverse complement.
AATACTGGTATCAACCCAGTAAAAACTGCCATCCTTTGCTCTATTCTTTATTTCGCCTTTCCAGATAAGTCCGCTTGAAATTGTAGCCCAAAGATTTTCTATAAATTCTTTTGCATGAAATGATGAATTTATGATTCGGTGATCTTTCCCAATAAGCTCATTTCGTTCGTATTGAGATATACGACAAAAGTTATCATTAACATGCCTTATGATCCCTTTCTCATCCGTTACTGCCACGATTGCGGATTCATCCAGAGCATATTTATAGGCATATAATTCGTTGCTTGCCTGAAGCAGCATTTTTGCAGCGTCTTTCTTCTCAGTAATATCCTTGTAACGGCAAACAATGGCTTTAACATCCGGATCATCCAGCATATTGGTCAAAAAGCATTCCATCCAGATGTATTTTTCATCTTTTTGTTTGAACCGGAAAACGCAGGATTTTGATGATCCGGGAAGTAACAATATATCTTCAAATGACTTATTTACAAAGTCTAAATCTTCATAATGAATAAGGTCGCTTATGGATAAATTCAGAAGTTCCGCACTCTCCCATCCCAGGATACGCTCCGCTGACGGACTTCTATAAATTACTTCAAATGCTTCATTAAGCAGTGACAAGCCTTCATAGCTAGACTCCATTAGCTTCCTAAAACGAATATCTTCGTTCAAAGAAATTATTTTAGAACCCATTATCAAGCAGTCAGGATTAAAACCATATAGGTTAAATAATAATTTCTCATACCGTCAGTTGATATAAATCTCAATTATGTCAAACTACACATAATTAAAGTACCATCAAACTGTCTCAAATAAAATATTGAAAACTATCAGACTATGTGAAAAGTTAAAATAATACGTATAGTGCATTTTGGTTTTGTACATGTAAGAATTCAACATTAATACGGCGACCAAGATATTCGGCAACGTCTTCATGAGATTGTAATAATCCCAATTCTTATTTTCTTTATTTTATTTCATTATCATTAAAAAAATACGGAATTAATGAGATTTAGCCTAAACCTTTACAAATATTAGTGTGTTTTCTGCTTGCCGATTAAAAACTTGGCCCGATCTTTACAGTAATAAGTGTGGTTATGCTTTCAAATTGGCAAACCTGGTTTTGATTTTAAAACTTAACATAACAAAAATGACTAAAAGTATTCTCCTAATCCTAACCGGATCCGTTTTCTCTTTTGTATTTAGTCAGAAAGCCCTTTCACAAACAACCAGTACCGGGGCTCCTGTTGAAACCCAGAAAGCGAACTCAGATTACAAACCGGCATTCGAAGGTCAGACAAGAATTGGCAGTGTAAAATCTGCAACTGCCTATGAAGGTAAAGTACTGACAGAAGAGCTGAAAAATCCTTGGGGCATTACCAGCCTGCCAGATGGCCGGTTAATTGTTACCGAAAAAGCAGGTACTATGCGCATTGCAACCACCGACGGAAAATTGAGCGCGCCTATCACCGGAATTCCTGCCGTGAATGCTGATGGACAAGGAGGCTTGCTGGGTATCCGTGTTGATCCTGATTTTGCAAAAAACAGAATGGTTTACTGGGTATTTTCACAAGCGCTGGCAACTGGCAACCTGACTGCCGTAGCAAAAGGAAAGCTTTCAGCAGACGAAAAGAAAATTGAAGGTGCCACAGTCATTTACCAGGCTACACCGGCTTTTAAAAGCACATTGCACTACGGAGGACGTATTCTTTTTGACAAAAATAACAATCTGGTGATCAGCACAGGTGAGCGTTCTGACCTTATTACAAGACCTCAGGCGCAGCAGTTAAATTCCAGTCTTGGAAAAGTGATCCGCATTACAAAAGATGGGAAACCTGCCGCAGGGAATCCATTTGTGGGTAAAGCAGATGCGAAACCAGAGCTTTATTCTTATGGTCACCGGAATGTACAGGGACTGGCATTTCACCCTGTTACCGGAGATTTGTGGGAAGTTGAATTTGGTCCGAGAGGTGGAGATGAGCTTAACCGCATTGAGCCAGGAAAAAATTATGGCTGGCCGACGATTACTTACGGTATAGAATATAGCGGTAAAAAAGTTGGTGATGCGATTCAGCAAAAAGAAGGAATGGAGCAGCCGGTTTATTACTGGGATCCGGTAGTTTCTCCAAGCGGAATCACTTTTTACAGCAGTAATAATATTCCTGAGTGGAAGAACAATTTATTTATTGGCGGATTAAGCAGCATGCATATTGCCCGTCTGATCATTGAAAATAATAAAGTTGTGGGAGAAGAAAGATTGCTTGAAGATCAGCATCAACGTTTCCGTGATATCACCGAAGGTAAAGATGGTGCGCTTTACGCAGTGACTGATCAAGGCAGACTTTACCGCGTTTATAAAAAATAAGTTGAGTAATAAATGGATTAGTAAATATATCTGTATTGTAAGATTATTTCCTTTCCCGACAAATAACTTGAAACCTGACCAAACCGGTCAGGTTTTTTTATGCAGCTGCGTTGAACAGCGATGCTATAAAGAATACCAATTAAAAAGAAATAGAAGTAGCAAAACCAGTATCACGGCTTTTAGGGTAAAATGATCCGTTAATTTCTTTAATTTGACCGGATTAGCAAGACCGGTATCATTTCTTGCTATGTGTTTTATAGGAACATCCAAACTATGTTTAAATCATTTCCTCTCGTACTAACCTGCCTGGTTCTCAGCCTGACTTCCGGCGCCCATGCCCAAACATTCGATTTAAAACCAATCTGGGAAACTGATACAACACTCAGGACGCCCGAAAGTGTTTTGTTTGAACCATCTCAGAAGATCTTGTATGTTGCCTGTATTAATGGAGGTCCAAGTTTAGAAAACAAGGGCAGCTACATTTCTAAACTGGGTTTGGATGGTAAGGTGATTCAGTTAAAATTTACTGAAAACCTCAATTCAACGAAAGGTATGGGGATCCTGGGCAAAAAGTTATACGTGACTGAAATGAATCAGGTAGCAGAAATTGATCTTTCTTCGGGAAAGATACTAAAAAGATACCCGGTGGAAGGAGCCAAGTTTCTCAATGATATTGCCGTGGACAGCAAGAAAGGTATCGTCTATGTTACTGACTCCAATGATAGCAAGGTCTGGGCTATAAGCAAAGGGACAGTTAGTTCCGTGTTGTCCGGCGATCAGATCAAAGGCAACAACGGGCTGTTGTTTGAAAATGGTCAGCTTCTGATCGGTAATGGAGACGGTTCATTATTGAGTCTAAATCCTGAAACAAAGCAATTGAGCACGATTGCCAAAGTTGGAGGCGGGATTGACGGGATTGTGGCCTTGGGAAACAAATCCTACATCGTAACCGAGTGGGGAGGAAAGATTTGGCACGTTCATGCTGACGGGACAACCGAGCTGAAACTGGACACTTCTGGTGAAAAAATAAATTCAGCGGACATCGGGTATAATCCGTCCACCAAGGTACTATATGTTCCTACCTTTTTCCATAATACAGTGAAAGCTTACTCTATCAAATAAAAAGCAGTATGTAGTTACCAGCAGGGCTGTCATGAGTACCATTTGGTCTTTTTGACAGCCTTTTTGATTTTTAGATAAATTTCAATTTGATATGTATTTTGTCCCGCTTTCCGGTACGTGCATTCCATCTTTTAAATGTTCTTTCGCCCGCCACAGTCCTTAACTGTCAGTTCCAATACTAGTTGAAAGGAAAGGATTCTGCCATTCGGATTTCTATGGAAGTAACAAAATAGTTAGTCATTTCTTCAATAAAGGCAGTTTCAATCAACTGATATCTTGATTTAATGAGTAACTATATCGGAATGTTGGGTCTGCGTTATAAAAATAGGTTTCGCAGCAGATACCCCACCTCTAAGATACCTTATACGTGGTGACAGTCGCTTCCGAGACATCCAGCGCAGCGTGCAGGGCATCACTACAAAATCTTGGTCGTGGAGCTCAAGACCCCAGAGCAGAACAAGCTGGTGGTGCGGCGGGTGTATGACACGTCGCGCGCCACCGTGGAGTACACGACTCCTTCGTATTGTAATACCTTGCAAACAATGAATTTGGAAATGATTGTCTGAGGTAAAAAAGACAATGGCCGGATTCTTGAGGAGTTGGGGTTAACAGCACCTTCACCAGTACCGCAAGTTTGACTTTTGAAAGTACGAATTCTGATATTTCTGTTGATACCTTATTATACCGGCTGCGCAGATTTCAATCTATTTATTCTTCTCTGCTTTCTGAATTGTAAAACAGATCCTGCAATAAACAGAAGAAAAAGTGAGACCAGCGTCTTAGCAATCAGCGGATCTTGCGGACCGTTCGCCAAAGGATGCCCTACAGGAACACGGGTAAATGTCTCATTCACGGTAGGAAGTAGCGATAAAAAGAAACTGAATGAAAGAAAAAAGTTTTCAACAAAGCGAGACCGGTTGTTCCCTGGTCTTTTTAAATAGAGGAAGTAAGCCACCACGATCAGCAATACAATTAGTAGCGCTAGAATGTGGCCAGGATTGACACCCTTAATACTAGACAACCCCAAAGCAGTAAGCGAAGCGACCAGGGTGCAGTAGAAATAGATTTTCCCCACTAATTTTCCCAGATCAATTTTAGCATTCTTAATGAATGACACAAAGGCTGCAATAATAGCAACAACTCCAATAACGGTATGAAAGATACCTAAATTCGATAATCCCATAATTTGCTTGTTTGATTACTATGCAAAGTTGCGAAGCAAGCAGCAGGATTTCTTTGCAGAATAGGCCAATGATTTGGCTTTTTCGTCCATCATCAAATATGATTTCCGGGTATTTGCTTATTAAATTATGATTGCCCCTCAGCTTTCGTTTCTTTTCAAACGGTAATTTGAGGGTGCGACTCCATATCTGTCGTGAAAACTTTTAGTAAAATTGGCAAGATCATTGAATCCGCAATCGAAAGCAATGTCCGTAATGCGTTCATCAGAAACCGAAAGCAGCTGTGCTGCCCTTTCCAGGCGTTTAGATTTGATATAACTGGCGGGAGAATCGTTGTAGAGTTTCTTAAACTCTCTTTTGAATGAGGAAGCACTCAGATTGTTCATTTGTGCCAGATCCTCTACACTGACCTGTGAAAAAAGATTCTCTTCTATAATCTGCCTGAAGGTAAATGTTGTTGGTGAAAACAGTTGCGAGAGTATGGTTTGTATCGTATGTGCCTCCTGTGTTTGCGAAAGTAAAAGAACTATTTCTTTCAACTTTAATATTAAAATCTCATCACTGACCAGCGATGGATTTTCAAAATAGAACAGCAGGCCTTCAATATACTTTTGGATCAAAAAGTCATTTTTGATAACTCCTCGTTGCTGATTTGTCGTTTGGTTACTTTTTGTAAATATCAGCGGAAGTCCCTTATCATAAATCTTTTTTAAAATATCCGGATGAAATGTAACAATCACAATTTCATTATTGTCGCCGGAATTGATGTCTCTAATCTGGTTACCGGCCTTCAGGCAGTTTAGCAGCAGGGATTGGTGAGCAGGAATATTCAAATAATCAGCTCCTGATTGATATTCCGTTCCCCCTTTCAGCATGTATAAGAAACACGCTTGCTCAGCGACCGGAAAAGTAAATTCAAAAGAAGGCTTCAGATTCAACCTTTGAATAAAGGTTTCGCCAAACAAATCAAATTTTTTATATTCAGTGACCATGTAAACAGTATTGCGCGAAACAGTAGTGAGGATAAGTTATAAACGCTTGCCGATAGCCTGGCCAACATTTTTAAGACAGATATCGAACTAACAGGCAGTGCTTGTTCACTGCCAGATAATCCAGCATTGAACAAGCACATTGCCACCTTTTTTATGAAAAGACTCTCTTCGGCTGTAATTACTCTGATACAAGAATTGCTTGCGACGAAACAGATATACTTAAGACTTTTGAAACTAAACAGTTCTTTTCTGCTTCTTTCGTGATTGCTTCAAATTCTTCAGAGCTAAGTCCGGGCACATTTCCTGTAATGGAGAGGTGTACGCCAGTGATGTTTGCGCTATCCATGTACACAGTTGCCTGTGTATCCAGCTCAATTGCTGCCAATCCCTTTTCCGTGAGCACATAACTGACTGCCATGGTAAAGCATCCTGCATGTGCTGCTGCCAGGAGCTCTTCGGGATTGGTTCCTTTTTCGTCTCCTACAAACCGGGTTTTAAAGCTATAATTTGTTTTATTCAAAGCCTCACTCTGGGTAGTCAGCTCTCCTTTACCCTCTTTTATGCTTCCCGACCAATACGCTTTTGCTGTACGTTGCATCTTTATGCCTGTTTGGATATTGCTGTCGATATTGACAATACAAAGTTGCCGCACTTGCGTTGGAGAAGCCTTGGATATCCGGTCAACTATTTGGCAATTTGGCTCATTGTAATGCATGCACGTTATAAGCAAAATTAGTCGGCTTTGCTAATGCCTAACATTGCTTGTAGCAGGAAGATAACAGGCATAATCCAGTAAATGCTCGGGCGCAGGCATCGGCACCCAAAAGCAAATACAAGGCGGTTCTGCCATCTTGGCTTCTTCAATAATCACCTTGACTTCTTTTGCCTGATCACCAACAGATTGTAACGGCCGCCTCTAATGTATAATAGCTGGAAAAGACATTCATCACAGGAATATTTGAGCCCTCGGCCGTTGAAGAAAAGCTTCAAAACGAGCAAGCATGATAGACTGATTCATAGAAGTGAACTGAAGCTTTTTATCTAGGTTTTGGTATTTCGGTCAGCCCCTTGTCATAAAACTTTGCAAGAAAAGCCGTAATTCAAAAACAGGGAGAAGGCAGATAGCTCAATCAGTTTAAGAATTGCTTTCTATACACGTTAGGACTCACGCCTACTTCCCGTTTAAAAAGTTTAGAAAAATAGGACAGGTTTTCAAAGCCAAGTGCAAAAGCTATTTCCGATACATTCCGGTCTTCGCTTCGCAGTCTGTTCTTCGCCTCGGCAATCATTGTGATATGGATCAGTTCGATGGCGGTTTTGCCTGTCTCCTGTTTTAAGAGATCACTTAGGTAACGTGGTGATAAATTAAGTTCGTCAGCAAGCTGATTAACAGTGGGTAGTCCTTTGGAAAATAAAGATCCGCCGGAAATGTAGGCACTCAATATCCTGTTGAACCTGGAGATCGTCTTTCCAGAAGCTTCCGCCCGATTAATAAATTGTCGTTTATAGTAACGCTGTGAATATTTTAAGATTGAATCAAGGTGCGTCAGCATGATATCCCTGCTGTACTCGTCCTGGTTGGTATTATATTCTGTTTCTATTTTACGGTAAAGCTCCCAGATAACTGCCTCTTCTCGAGGCGACAGGTGCAGGGCTTCGTCGATCTCATATTCAAAAAAGTGATAATTTCGCAGCTGGTTTTGCAATGGATGGGCATTGAAAAAATCCTCATGAACGCAGATCATAAATCCATCTTCAACAAGTTCCAGGTCGTTAAACTGCAAAACCTGCCGTGGTTTTATAAAAGACAGACAACCGTTATGATGATCATACGGGGTACGCCCATAAAGCATTACGCCGCCTATTAATCTTTTCAAGGATATCATGTAGCAATCCATTGTAAACTTCTGCCCTTGAAGTGGACAAGTCCGTAGACCTGTCAACAAGGAGAGCTGCGGGTGCTCCGGCGGAGCAAACCCGGCTCCCTTACGAAGATCGCTGATCGTTTTAAAGTGTAGCATCATCTGCAAAATTAAACACCATGTGCCTCAATAGCAACATGCTGCCAGGCCTCCCAATCTTCTAAACGCTTGGTATATGCTTCTTTTATCAGCGGATAGCCCACACTTCCCAGAATCAGACGAAGCGGGGGATTTTCGCTGGCAACAATTTTGAGCAGCGCACCGGCTGTCGCCTCAGGCTTACCCAAAGAAAGATCTCCAATACTTGCTCTAAAGGAAGCTTTCATCTTGTCATAAGCCGGAAGTGGCTCTGTCATCACAGCGGAAACACCCCCGAAATCTGTCGCATAGGCAGCAGGTTCAACCATCGTTACTTTAATGCCAAAATCTTTTACCTCGGCAGCCAGTGTTTCACTTAATCCTTCGATTGCAAATTTGGTTGCATTGTATAAACCTAACGTTGGCCAGGTTACCAGACCGAGTACACTCGTGATCTGTATGATATGACCGCTGCCTTGCTGACGCATCAGTGGCAGCACTGCCTGAGTCAGCCAAAGCAGGCCAAAAAAATTGGTTTCCATAATGCTTCGGGCCTGTTCTTCCGAGACTTCCTCGATACTGCCCATCAGGCCAAACCCGGCGTTGTTAATCAATACATCGATACTACCGAAGTGCGTTTTCGCTTGCTGGATTGCTGCGACACAGGCCTGACGGTCATTCACATCCAAAATCAGGGGCAATATCTTTTGACCGTACTGAACGGCCAATACATCTAATGCGGACAGATCCCTTGCAGTTGCTACCACATTATAGCCTTCTTTCAAAAAAGCTTCTGTCCATATTTTCCCAAACCCCCTTGAGGCTCCTGAAATAAAAATTGTTCTTGCCATCGTTTAGTTATTTGTGATGACGCAAAACTAACTTGAGGGAAGCGGCCACACTTAACACAGAAGTAGGAAAGATTAACACAGATTTACGGGGTAATTTTACACTTATGCAGATATCATTAGACTTTTACAATCATTTTACCCTCATTGAGCCCGTTAAATAAACCGATAAAAGCCTTAGGCAATTTGTCAAAACCTTCAAGGATCGTCTCTGTATACTTTAATTTTCCTTGTTGTAGCCAGGTGCTTAGCTGGATCAGCGCCTGATCAAACTGCGCCGCAAAATCAGCAATTAAAAATCCGTGGATACTCAGGAATTTGTAAACGACAATCGGCAGAATACTTGGGCTTAATGCTATTTCTGTATCGTTATAATTGGAAATAGAGCCGCAGACAACTACCCGGCCATATGTATTGATATTAGCAAATACTGCATCCGATATCCCTCCTCCTACATTATCAAAATAGATATCCACGCCACTTGGACAATGTGCTGCAATGGCAGCACCCAAATCCTTTTCAGTCTGATAATTGATCGCAGCGTCAAAACCAAACTTTTCTTTTAGCAGTGTAACTTTTTGATCTGAACCTACAATTCCGACTACTTTGCAGCCCAAAATTTTACCGATCTGCCCGGCAATGCTACCCACCGCCCCTGCTGCTGCTGAAATCACAATGGTTTCACCAGGCTGAGGCTTTCCAAATGTTGTCAATGGCAGATAGGCGGAAAGTCCTGTAATTCCCAATACACCAAGATTTGCACTTAGGGGCGCGCCGTCTTGGTCAATTTTCTTCAAGCCTGTTCCATCTGATACCTGGTACTCCTTCCAGTCCAGATAGTGGCTCACAATATCTCCGGTTTTAAAATTTTTATGACGAGACTGAATAATGCGTGCAATTAGTTTGGATGAAACCGGCGCATTTAATTTAAATATTGGCTCTTTTGTCCCGGACATTCTTCCGCGCAGATATGGATCGACTGAGATGTAAATAGATTGAAGAAGGATCTGACCTTCCAGCAACTCAGGTACGTTTTCCTGAACTTCTTCAAAATCTTTTGTGTCTGGCAAACCAACAGGTCTGTTTTTTAAGTTTATAACCCTAGTTTTCATAAATTATAACCATGGATTTATATTCCATGGATTTTATTTTGTTAAAAAAATTATTTTCTCATCTCATTTAATAAGCCGTTCAGCTCCTCAGCCTGATGGTCACTTAATACATATGCTACGGATTGGAATAGTTCACCACCCTTCTCAGCCGTTTCCAGTCCAAGTGGAGTCAGTTTGATATGAACAACGCGCTGATCCGAAAGCGTACGATCCTTTTGGATAAGTTCCTTTTCCATAAGTTTGTTCAGCAACCTTGATACATTGGGCATCCGGTCGATCAAGCGGTCGCGAATTAAATTGACTGGCGCCATATGATTAGGCTGGCCTTTCAAAATTGTAAGTACGTTAAGCTGCTGCAGTGACAGATCTAAGGGTTTTAATGCTGATGTATACAAATTAGACAACCAATTGGCCGTAAAAATCAAATTCATCCCGGCCTTCTGCTGCACACTATTAAACTGTGCTTGTCTTATTTCTTCCTCGATCGTCATAAAATTTAATTAATCAGTGTTAACCACTTCGTTTACTACGACAATTGTTCCAGACCTATTGTATAATCAACTACTTCACAAATATACACCATGTATTTATATTCCATGGTATCTATTTGTCGAACTTTTTAAAACTTTATAATTGATTGTAAGTATATCTTAAGTGCACATTCTTAAATAAATAGGGATCTATTTACTTTTGTCAAACAAACAAATTAGACTAGAAAGAATATCCCGTAAAATTATAATTTAAATCATTGATAGAAAGATTGTTAACTTTGTACTTTCAGTGTATGAAGATCTTGTGTAACCTAAAGATATTTCGTAGCACTTATATGTTCCCTTTGCAAAATTCTTACAGAATCTCTTTTGAATCTCCGTCTACCGTAATTTTCAAATACACATAGCGGGTACTGTCTTGATTTTCGGTTTTTGGCTTTTTCAAAAAGAAAAATAATCCAAAGCTGTTTTAGCATAACTCAAATTTAAGATGAACAAAATTCTAATTGTCTGGCTTAAAAATCAAGATGTAAATCTATTTAACAGGTTGTCCCAAAACAAGTTATGAGCTTTCCAGCGCGTCTTTTTTCGAAATAAAAAGGCGCCATGAATGATGCGCTTTATTTTGAGAATATTTGAATGTTTTGGATGTATAAGCAAACAAAAAACCCTGTTTAAATCATTTAAACAGGGTTTTGATTGCTTTTAATACGTACTTAGTGGAGACGGAGGGATTCGAACACCTCCCCTATATATCTAATAATCAATTAGTTAAAACAACTAAAAAGTGACTGCTCACCGAATTGCTCACCTAAATTTTAGAGCTACAATCTGATAGTAAAATTAATATTTTTCAGTTAAGGATCCAAGGGTTCAAATCTTATATAACTTTCATTTGTTGTCAGAATGATTAAAGCTTGTTGACATTATGGGTTAAAAGTAAAATAGCTAGATAGGAGATAGAGTAATGTTGTTTATCTAATTGTTATTTAACATAGTCTTAGTTATAAAACAAAAAATTCTGTGACTAAAATTACCATTTAATGCTTTTGCAAAGGTTAAAACAAAAAAATAGCTGCTTATACAAATTAATTCATGTTGAATGGAAATTAATTTAAAATAAAGGACTCGTTTCTCCTATTCAAATATATTAAACTCACTATTGTAGAAATCTTGAATATTTTGATACATATCCTGTGATGTATCAAAACATAATTTGGCGTAATTAATAACCTATAATCTTAGCCATTTCTCACTGTCAAAATACACTGCTGGTTTATATATAGCCAATATTTCTGCTTCACTATATATCGTGTAATATACAGTGCTTCCACTAAATATAGTGGATAAAACTACCTCATTTTTAATCAATAATCTGATTTTCAAATACTTATGACATGGCATAATGATTGTTAAGGAATATATAACATGACGATTATCTTTTAAATATAAAATGAAATGGGAAATCTTAAAGGAAAAACAGCATTAGTAACAGGAGCAAGTCGTGGAATTGGTAGATACACTGCACAAAGACTTGCTAAAGACGGGGCCAGAGTGGCCGTTCACTATGGAAAGAGCAAAGAGGCAGCATTAGAAGTAGTAGCTGCGATTGCAGCGAATGGCGGATCTGCATTTGCCATACATGCAGACCTTTCATTACCTCACTCTGCCGAAACGCTTTGGAAGGCATTCGACGAGCAATCAGACCAGTTAGACATTATAGTAAACAATGCCGGTGAAGTTGTTTATGGAAATATTCTTGAAATTGTAGAAGAGGATTTTGAGCACTTATATGCAGTAAATGTTAAAGCCCCACTATTTATTATTCAACACGGCCTGAAAAGGATAAACGATGGTGGCAGAATTATTAATCTATCTTCTGCGGCAGCTTACATGGCAAGTCCTATGGCTACCATGTATTCTGCAACTAAGGGAGCAATCAGTACCATAACTCGAACATTAGCTTGGGATTTAGGAAACCGCCAAATTACTGTAAATGCTGTTGCGCCAGGTTTCACTGATACAGAAATGAGCAGCTGGTTTGCACAGCCAGGAGCAAGGGACTGGGCTGCCGGACAAAGTTCGCTGGGCAGAGTTGGACAGCCAGGTGATATTGGAGATATCATCGCGTTTCTTGCATCAGATGACGCGCGCTGGGTAAACGGACAAATCATTGATGCGACAGGTGGCGGTCTTTTGGGTGTAACTAAAATGGGTTAAGAATAAATCTTTAAAACATGAAAACAAACGTGCAGCAAATACAAAATTTATCAAGTGAACGTGACATTGAAAATTTAATGGTTTCGTATGCTTATGTCAATGATGACGCTGATATCAAAGGGCTTGGTGACCTGTTTAAGAATGCTACTTTCCGGCTTGATGATCATTCTGCAACCGGGCGGCAGGAACTTGAAGCGATTGCCGGAAGTATGATTATTCTTAGGGATGACAGCCGTTCTGCCACAACGCATGAAATTACGAATATCATGATCGAAATTGATGCTGATGGAAAAACGGCCACGGGAAAGGCCTATTGGACTTTATATAAAACAATTTCAGGATCTGCAAGAGAAGCCGTATTAAGCGGACGTTACTTGGATAAGCTAGTTTATCGTGAGAATCATTGGTCCTTTTTGGAGCGTAATGCAACTACACTCTGGAAACTAATCCAAGATTAATGTTTTTTGATGAAAGATAACAAATATCTGAGTATTGGCAGTTTTCTTAAGACATTTATGATTACTCCGGATGAAACACCTACTCTACAACAAGTACGGGATCGTCAGGCAGCTTATGGCCTGTCGGCTCCTCTTCCTTTCGGATGGGAAACAAAAAAGATGCTGCTCGGGAATGTTCCCGTTCTTGAGCTTTCCGGACCTGAAGCAACTAAGAGTGGAGCAATCCTTTTCTTTCACGCCGGAGGTTATTCAGCAGGTAGCGCTGCCGACCATGCAGGTCTTGCAGCAAAGTTGGGATGTACTGCCCAAGTTAAATGCTATTGCGTAGACTACCGGCTGGCGCCCGAGCAAATCTTTCCAGCGGCAGTGGAGGATTCGTATAATGCATACATAGCTCTCATTAACTTACTGGATAAAGATACACCTGTTGTACTGGCAGGTGATTCGGCCGGCGGAGGACTTGCTGTTGCAATTACACAGCTGGTAAAAGCAAGAGGTGAAAAAATCCCTTCGGCTGTTTATGCTATCAGTCCTTGGGCTGATATGAATCAGGTTGGTGAATCCTTCATTGTCAGAGGACCTTACGACCCAATGCTTAGTAAGGAATCTTTAAATGATCTAAGAGATATTTATTTAAACGGTCATGACCCCAGTGATCCTAGGGCTTCACCGGTAAACGGAGATTTTGAAAATTTCCCTTCACTTCTAATTCATGTTGGCGCAAATGAAGTTCTGCTTAGCGATGCTTTAAGGCTTACATCGCTATCTGCAAATGCCGGGAACGATGTGACATTAAAGGTTTGGCAGGATATGATTCATATTTTTCCATGGTTCTATCCCCATTTAGAAAAGGCAAATCAGGCAATCGAAGCTGCGGGTGCATGGTTATGTGAAATTTTTGACCAAAATAAAATTTGATACGCATTTTATAGTTCATCACTGATAAGTTGTAATCCATAATCTAAACATAAAATAAAATGTCAGAATCAGTTACCTTAGTTCCAGGAAATACTTTGATTACAGCCACTGCTGAAGAAGGACGGCAACTTGCCATAAAAATGTCCAGGCTTATCATTAAAGTAACTCAGCCAGATGCAGCGGTAAGAGAGAAGTTAAGGCCTATTTATGCCAGTGATGCAGCTATGCTGATCGCTGTCGGCCAGACAGTTGCCATTGAGTTTGCTACCATAGCCGCGGCAAATAACTATTGGAAGGCGATTTAAGGTAATAGCATGCCTGATGTTGAATCTTCTTTTTCTTAATAAATTTAAATCAAAGGGAGTAGCTACTAACTGGTAATTCTCCCCTTTGATTTAAATTTACGTTTCTTTATTAATACCTGATAGTTAAAAATTGTAAACATAATTCGGTTTACTTTTAATCAACAATCAGCCTGATAATGGCAAGGGTAAAACATAAATTCTTCTTTTTACAATTCACAATTGCTGCCAAATACAGTCAAAATAAATTAACGATAAAACATCAAAATTACTACCCCGATTTATTTAAAGCCTGAGTATTAAATAAATATTCATTGACATGATTGATGGAGTAAAAAAGTAACAGATATTGGTTTTTCTATCAACTTTTACCTGATTAATTTATAATCTAAAAAAAACTTTAAGTTTATGGCAAACATTGCTCTTTATGGTTTCGGCCGCATCGGCCGCCAGTTCCTTCGCATCGCGCTTGAAAATAAACTTTTTATTCCTGTATCCGTTTCTGACATCTATGATGTCAAAATCCTCGCCCCGCTGTTCAGCGTAGATACCAATTATGGCCGCTTCGGCGAGAAGGTTTCGTACCTGGGAGATGACCTGCTGATAGGAGACAAAAGAATTAAATATGTAAACTCAAAAGCAGAAGTTCCCGACTGGAAGGCGCTTGGTGTAGACATCGTGGTTGATTGTACAGGACGCGCGACTACAAGGGCAGGTGCGAAGGCACATATTGACCGGGGTGCAAAATACGTGCTGATAAGCGCGGCAAGTAAATCGCTCACTGATTGTGATGCGGTACTTCTTAAAGGCATTAATCTGGAAACTTTTGATCCGTCACAACACAAAATCATCAGTATGGGAAGCTGTACAACCAACGCACTTGCCGCCGCGGTCAAAGTTATTCTTGATAATTTCGGAATCAAATATGGCCTGTTTTCAACTGTTCATTCCTATACCAATACACAGTCACTGACAGATCAGCCAATGAAAGACCGCCGTGATTCCTGGGCGGCGGCAGAAAATATTATCCCATCCGCATCCGGTGCTGCCCGTGCCCTACAGTTTATCTGGAAAGATCTGCAAATTACAGGTAAAGCCTACCGGGTACCGACCCGCACCGGCAGTATTGCAGAACTTAATCTGGTTACCGAGAAAGAATGTACCGTTGATCAGGTAAATGAAGCATTTCGCAAGGCTGCTGCCGAGGGGCCACTAAAAGGCGTTCTCGACGTATTAGAAGAAGAATGGACTTCCGCACGCATCGTAGGTGATCCACATTCATCGATTATGGATCTGCCCCTGACAGTAAAACAGGGTGAATTACTTTCCATAGCAACCTGGTATGATAACGAGTGGGGATTCACAAGCAGGCTGGCTGAAGTAGCGCAGTTTATTTCACAAAAGATTTAGGCTGGATATCAGAATTGACAGATCAAAATCACATCAGGCTAAAATTCTTCACGAACTATAATTGAATTTTAGCCTGATGCATTTTTTTGCGAAATGTATTTAATCTCACATAAATATCCACAGATCAATCGAAAAAGCACCGCTGCCTTTGATCAGGATAACTAGAAGCGGGGAAAGAAGTAATACGAAGTACTTAATACCTTCACCTTTTCTTTCCAGACCAATTCATCATCCAGCCGTCCGGTGCATGCATAATGAGAGCACCAGTGAAAATAATAAAATTCCCCAAAGTAGCTAGCCTTCCTAAGCAACCCAGGATCAAAGCCATACTCCCGAAAGACTGCCCAATAATGATCAGTCAGGCTAAAAATACAGGGACATTTTTTTGTTTAATCCGCATTCATGATTCATGAATTCCAACGCCACCTCCAAAATCATCAAACCATCACAATAGTTTTTGCATACCGTATGGAAAGATAATTAAACCTGCCACCAGCCTGAGAAAAACAGCGTAAAATCATATGTCGCTTGTATTAATTCGCCTACCTATTCTGAATTTAATGATCTACTTTTTTACCCCCTTCGAGAAGCCTCTGAATAATTGTGCGTGATCAACCTACCCTGAAAAGTACTCCGATTTTTGTATATCTAGTTTTTTAATTTTAGAATGAAGTGTGGTTGCCGGAATGTCCAGATATTCGGCCGCTCCGCCCCTGCCTGACAATTTCCCGCTGCACCGTTTTATGATGTCGATTATATAGGAACGTTCTACTTCTTCAAGCGTTCTGCTGGCCAGGTCTACCACTTCATTTTTTGTCGCCGTCCGGTCTTTTGGCAGATGGACTTCGCGAAGTACTGTTTCATTGGTCAACAGCACACTTCTTTCAATCAAATGCTCCAGTTCCCTGACATTGCCTGGCCACAAATAACTTTTCAGCTCCTGGATTACACCTGGTGAAATCGCATTCACTTTTCTTCCAGAATTCTTGCTGTAACGGCCTACAAAAAAGTTTGCCAAAGGAGCAATGTCTTCCAGCCTGTCACGGAGCGGAGGCAGGTTGATTGGAAAAACATTCAGACGGTAGAAAAGATCTGACCGGAACCTGCCTGCTTTTACCTCCTCTTCCAGATCCCGGTTTGTGGCAGCAATAATCCGTACATCAACACTGATCGTATTTTTACCTCCTACCCTTTCAAGCTCCTTTTCCTGAATCACGCGAAGCAGTTTCACTTGTGCCTCCAAAGGCATTTCCCCAATTTCATCAAGAAACAAAGTACCGTTATTGGCCAGTTCAAATTTTCCTATCCGCCGGTCTGTTGCGCCTGTGAACGCCCCTTTCTCATGGCCAAACAATTCACTTTCAATCAGATTGGCCGGCAAAGCTGCACAGTTGATTTTGATCATCAGCTTGTTTTTCCTTGGCGATGCATTATGTACAGCTCTGGCGATCAACTCCTTACCAGTGCCTGTTTCTCCCAACAACAAAACAGAAGATTTTGATTCTGCCACCAGCGAGATTAAATGATATACTTTTTGCATTTCTGCCCCGCTTCCGACGATCTCAGAAAAATTATAGATCGTGTGGATCTGCTCTTTCAAATGATCATTTTCCACTTCAAGCATCTTTTTATAAGTAAGTACCTTCTCATTGGCCCTGATGTTAGAAATTGCAATGGATATCTGTGCACAGATTCCTTTCAAAAGCGTCAGGTTTACTTCATCGGTCAAAAGCCATAGCGTTCCAAGGTTTTGATTCCCGACACGTAGCGCCGCTCCATACGCATTTTTGAGTCCAGCTTTTTTCCAAAAATAAAGATATCTGGCACTGTTTCCTTTCTTTTCCTCTTCTGCAATATTGAAAATAACCGGTTGTTTGCTGTTGAGCACTTTAGCTGTTAGGTATTCGTCAATACTGATGTTTTTGGAGGCAAGTTCTTTAAAAACCGGCTCCTCTCCGTAAAACATATTTTTATCATACATGTATGGGCTTAGAGTTACGCCATCATCTTCAATAATGCGGATCATCGATAATCGGATGTTCAGAACACGCTGCAAAACACTTGAAATGGCTTCTTCCAGATCATCCTTCGTCCTTACACCAGCAATATCCTGGCTGAAATCCAGTAGGAAAGATTTTTCTTGTTCTTTGCTCAGGATTTCTTCATTAGCCGAAATGTTGCTTGCAGCCGTAGAAAGCTGGCTGGAAATACGCTCAATGATATGGATTGCTTTTTCGTCAAATGTACTGTTCCCATTGGCAAATAAAATTAAACTATGCCTGGCAGTTCCCTGCTCAGGAAGAATTTTAATCACCATTTCCCGCGCACCGGCAACATAATTAAGTCGGAACCAGAGCGGTGCTTTGCTGATGTCAAAGGATTTCATATTAAAAACCGCGGGTTTACCGGATTGTGCAGCTACATCATAAATACCGTCCTGAACCGGAAAGGGATTGGAAATTGCTTCTGTATACTTTGAAAACTCCCTTGGCCTCGATTCTTCATCGGTTAGAAAAGCATTATAAGTCTGTCCGCTTTCATCCAGGACCGTCATGACGCTGTGGGTGAAAGGAATCAGTTTTTTAAGCCCGAAGTTGATCACTTTCAAAAGATCCTTCCGGTCCCGAACTGTGACCATGTCATTACTTACAGAAAGCAGAACATCATTTACTCTTTCCTTGTAGGCAATCTCCTCATTTTTTATAATGTTTGAAACGGCACCGGAAATCAGCGGCGCTATTCCTTTAATAGTGCTTATGAAATCTTTGCAAAAACTGTCTTTCCTATCTGAATACATATGCAGAAAACCAATAGTCTTCATTTTGCTTCTCAGTGGTGTCATCAGTATTTCCCGAATCCCGGCTTCATAATTCATTCTGAGAAACTTAGGACTTCCGGGTTGGTCCATAATCTGATCTAACAAAAAAAACTCCGGTCCGTCAGAACGTAATATCTGATTAATAAATGGTTCGTTTAAAGGGAAATGAGCGTGAATCAGATCAGCATATTGACTATGATCTTTGATCGGCGAAGCAGTATGATCCAAGAGAAAAGGGGTATAGGTTTGCTTCTGATCATCGATGAGGGTCACAATCGCGTGCGTAAAATAAAATAATCCTTTGATCCGGGACGAAAACAGGGATATCAGATCATTTTTTTCTCTCACCTTAGTGATATCATTGCTCAAATCTAAAAGAATTTTTCTTTCTCTTTCAAAAGATTCAATTTGACTGTTTAAGCTGCCCAAAGAATGATCATCCAATAAAATAGTGAATTTTTGATCGTCTTTAACATCTGATTGTTTTGCGCTTTTCATTTCATAACCTGTTTATATGATTTGAGGTATTGTCATTAGTCGTGGTGTCAGGATGAATGAGAATAGAAGTATATTTGGAATACTTGCCGGGAGCAAAGTACGTGCCATTGTGATACTTTGAGAAAAAAGGCCAGGATTGCATCTCAATGATATGATCAGGACTTAATCTAGTTTAAAAATTTTTGTGTATCTCCAAATTTGGAGATACATCCAAAAAACCGGAGATTGAACAGTGCCAGCATTTTTGCTCTTAATTATACCGATCCTACAAATAGTTCTCCTGTAATCCCGATTTTACATTTGATATTTCCAGCATTTTTAAAAACACACTGAATCATCTCTGTATCAATACCCAGTCGTAATGTCCTTATATGCATTATGACAGGCTGGACTCATATTTCCTTAGAAAGCTCCAAAAATTTATAACTGGATATCTCCAAAAAACTGGATTTATTATTAACTTCCGTAGTTGCAAATTTATAGATTAAACTGGTGAGGGTTTTAAAGCCAGAATAGTCAGGCTAAGTAAACCTAGTACAGTATACGATAAAAAAATAATAGAAATTAAAAGACATATACAATCCAACTTGGTTTTTTGCAGAAGTAACCAGACTAAATATCTTGCATTTAGCCAGATTGCGGCATTTACAGTATTTTGTCAGCTACTTTTCGCGTTAGCTGATCAATCAATACAACTATCAGTAAATTAGCCAAATATTCACTAATCAAATTCACCAAAGCCTTTTTACCGGACCTTGCTGTTAAATTATATAAACTCAGTTAAAAAGGTATAATTGTTGCCGGGTTGATGATATTCAGTATCTCAGTACTACAAAAGTGTTAAACTATGCAGCCATCATCCAACTCTTCAATTAGCCAGACATCAGACTACAGGATTTTAATTGTTGAAGATGAATATGTCATTGCCAACAGCATTGAAATCATTCTTCTTGATGCCGGTTATGGTGTGATTGGAATTGCTAATTCGGTTGCCAAAGCCTTAGCGTTGATCGAACGGCAGCGTCCTGATATGGTGCTGCTTGATATTTATCTGAAAGGAATTGAAACGGGCATTGAGCTGGCTAAACAGCTTGAAAAAATGAATATTCCTTTTATCTATATTTCTGCCAACGACAATCAGAGTGTACTGGAAGCAGTAAAAGTCACCCAGCCCAGTGGTTATATTGTCAAACCATTCCGGGAAAAGGATGTGCTTACTGCACTTGAAATTGGAAGATACCGGCATTCGCATGGTGTTGAGCTGAAATTGAAGGAAGAAAAAGCACTCCAGATAGCGCTGACTGATGCCTTGTCGGAAAAAGGCAGCTGGGAGAACAGATTATTGAACACGGCAAAATTATTCCAGAAACATATCCCCTTTGATTTTTTAACTATCCGCCACCAGCGTCAGGATACGAAGCAAACGTTCAACTATTACAGGGTCGGTTTTGAAGAGTATCAGGTTTTAAGCCTTCAGGCTATTCAGCAAATGGCAAATTCCAAAGTCGATTTTGAATTATTGCCGTTGGATGAGCAAATGCCCAAAGGCTGGGCCCGTCATACACAAGAGGAATTGGCTATCTGGAGCCGGCAGGATCCGTACATTCAACTTTTGTTAAAAACATTCCGGTTAAATTCAAGTCTGGTATTGCCCTTGAAATTAGGAAATGGTGAACGGTTCATCATCTGTTTCTTGAGCAGAGATGACGAATCGTATAATGCCAGGAATCAGGCTTTGCTTGAGTGCCTGGAACAACCATTATTATTAATACTCGAAAGGGTCGCCGCCTATGAAGAGGTGGAACGACTAAGTGAAAAGCTGAAACAGGAAAACGTCTATTTACAGCAAGAGGTAAAAATGCTGGTAAATTTTGAAGAGATTATAGGCACAAGTGAAAGCCTTTTGAATTTATTTAAACTGGTCACACAGGTAGCTCCAACCGATACCACCGTGCTGGTGATGGGCGAAAGCGGTACCGGGAAAGAGCTGATTGCCCGGGCTATTCACAATCAATCCTCCCGAAAAGAGAGAATTCTGGTCAAAATTAATTGTGCAACGCTGCCCGGTAATTTAATCGAATCAGAATTGTTTGGTCACGAGAAAGGGGCATTTACAGGAGCCTTCGAAAGACGGATTGGCAAGTTTGAGCTCGCGCATGGCGGGACTATATTTCTGGATGAAATTGGAGAACTGCCATTGGAATTGCAGGCGAAATTACTCCGGGTTTTGCAGGAGAAAGAAATTGAACGAATCGGAGGAAAAGCACCCGTCAAAACAGATGTCCGCATCATCGCAGCAACCAATCGTAACCTGGAAACAGAAGTTTTAGAAGGACGTTTTCGTATGGATCTTTTCTTCCGGCTGGCAACATTTCCACTGACCTTACCTGCTCTGCGCGAACGCAAAGAAGACATACCGCTGCTTGCTGATTTTTTTGCACGCAAACTGGCAAAGAAACAAAAAAAATCCTTTTTGGGATTTAGTGATTTGGTGCTTTCTGAGTTAAGTAATTATGAGTGGCCCGGCAATATTCGCGAACTGGAAAATGTCATGGAACAAGCTGTTATTCTTAATGACGGAAAATCTCTACTCTCACTAGGCAGACCATTGCAAAAACGTTCGTTTGCGCTTAATGCTCCACCCAGTCAACCTGAAAATCGTAAGGTTGATCAGCAGGCAGTATTTAGCCTGCCAAAGGATCTGACTGAGATGAAACAAATGCAGAAGACAACCGAACGGGAATATATTCTGGCCATTCTTAACCAGACAAACGGGCGTATCCGGGGACCTGGCGGTGCGGCCGAACTATTGAATTTAAGACCGACCACACTGGAATATCGTATTGAAAAAATGGGCATCCGAAAAATACTTACCGTAAGGCCACCAGATTCCTAACAAAGGAATATAAAGCAAATTACCCGGCAAATCGTAAAAATTACCAGGTCAAAATAAAAGCAGGTCGTGCTCTTTTCTTGTGACTACCAAACTATGTACCATGCGTCATCCTGAACTGATTTGTTTCTTAATGTGGTTTTGCTGGCTAAGCTTATCAGCTGGTCCGGCACAGTCTCAAAAGATTTCAACTATGGAGGTTGTCAGGCTGACAAAATCAATACAAAACGGTAAAGCAGATATAAATAGGGTACAAGAGCTTCTTAAACTAAGTGATTATTATGTCAGCAGGACACTAGATCCCAAAACCGATCTGGATAGCGCAGTAGTACTCGCCAGACAAGCACAGCAGTTAAGTGAGCAGCTTGCGTACAAGAAGGGAAAGGATCAGGCCATGTTCCTCCTGGGTAAAGCGTATACTAAACAGCGGAAGATCGGCCTAGCACTGCCCCTGTTAAAATCGCTGAGTGATACCAGCCGGATTAAACTATTACTGGAACTCGGCAAAAATAAGCTTCGGCCAACCTATACTGAAAAGGCCAACCGGGACAGTGCCATTATACTTTTTCGCCAGGCTGAAACAATCAGTGAAGAAACAGCCAGTAGAAAATGGTTTGAAGAAAGCCAGTGTCTGATGGGTGTAGCCTATCTTCTAAGCAAAGACTGGCGGCAGGGGAAAATTTATTTTATGAAAGTCATTGAAGCCCGTAAACAAAGAGGTGACAAAACGGGAGAAATCAGAGCGCTGCTAAGAATGGCAACAACCACATTTTGTGATGATTGCAGGGAAAATATGATGGCGCTGGAAAGAGCTCTGGCCGTCTCCCGCCAGATCGGCGATAAGTCACTGGAAATGATTATTCTGATGGAAATGGGTTATGAACATTTTCAGCTAAGCGGAGGAGATACCAAAGAAGCCGAACAAAAAGCGCTCCAGGTATTAGCTATTCAAAAGAAGGTTGGTGCTAAACCATTGACAAGGGCTTACCATGAGCTGGCTGAGGAAAGTGTCTATAAAATGCCGGGTGAATATGGCTATTTATCCAACGCGCTTTATTTTATGTCCGATTTAAGTCAGGCCAAAGGCGATTTGAATCAAAAGCTGTTTTACATCCTTAAAGTCGTAAAAAGTGTTGAAAACAGCGGACAGCCGGATGAGCTGGATTATGCTTATTACAGACTTGGAAACGCCTACTATGAATTAGGCCAGTTTAATAAAAGTATCGCCTATCATCAAAAATCTTTGCTTTTAAGCCAGCAAAGAGGCAAGTTATTTAATCAGGTGGGCTTAGCAAGCCGTATGGTAACTACCTGGCTTAGACAAGGGAAAGCGCTGGAAGCGCTATGGTTTATAGAAGACATTACGCGCAAAAACATACCCTGTACCTACGAAGATAACCTGCTGATGGCTCAATGTTACGGAGCATGTTACAGCGCTTTAAAACAGAACAATCTGGCTGAAAAATATTATCTGGAAAGCGTTACCTGGAGTAAACAAATCACTTTGCGTTTTCAATATACTGCCTGGCGGAAAATAAGTCAGTTTTATGTGGCAAGCGGTCAATATGATAAAGCCGACCCTTATTTAAAACGACTGTTGGCAGCTCCTCAGAAAAGGATAATTCCCAGCCATCAGATAGAAGTTCACCTGATGCGCTTTAAGGTGGACTCTGCACAGGCCCATTACGTTTCAGCTATCAAACATTATCAGAAATACAAAGCTCTTAACGATTCAATCTTCAATGAGAAAAGAAGCAAACAGATAACCCAGCTAAGTATCCAGTACGAAACGGAGAAAAAAGACCAGGACCTGAAACTCAAACAACAGGACATTCAGCTTCTTACAAAGCAAAGTCAGCTGCAGCAAACTATGCTGCAGCAGGCGGCTACCATGCGGAATGGTATCATTGCCGCTGCTATTTTGTTAGCACTTTTACTGGGGCTGGGATTCAACCGTTACCAGCTGAAACAGCGCAGCAACCAGCTGCTCCAGGCCAAACAAATTGAAATAAACCGTAAGAATTACTCACTGGAACTTGTTGTAGAGGAAAAAGACCATTTGCTGATTGACAAAGAACAACTGCTGATAGAAAAGGATCATCTGTTGGAAGACCGGGAATGGATGTTAAAAGAAATGCATCACCGGGTTAAGAACAATTTGCAAATCATTACAAGTCTGCTCCAACTGCAGGGTTCTTTTCTTAAAGATAAGGAGGCTTTGGCTGCCATTAAAGAAAGCCAGAACCGTGTGCACGCCATGGCTCTGATTCACCAGAAACTTTACCAGACCGACCGGTTATCCAGCATTCCGATGGTCAGCTATATCCATGAAATTGTTGACTATTTGATCAATTCTTTCAACCGTATTGACACCATTAACAAAAACATTACCATCTCTCCTATCGATATGGACGTTACGTTCGCTGTCCCACTAGGGCTCATTCTGAACGAAGCAGTAACTAATTCACTAAAATATGCATTTCCTGATAGCCAGATTGGCACATTAAATATTGAATTGGCTGAAGAAGAAAATAAAACTTACCGGTTTGTAGTAGGCGACAATGGGGTTGGATTTCCGGTTGATTTAAAACCAGGCCAAAACCGAACACTGGGTATGAGTTTGATCAGGGGTTTGAGTGAGCAGATTGATGCCACGCTAAGCATTAGCCAGTATCAGGGCGTGCAGATCAGTTTGACTTTTGTTGATGAAAAAGCACCACGTGTTTAAGCATGAAGTAATGTAATGATCGCAGCACCAAAGTTAATATGCCAGGCCGGAACAAAAGATGCAATTTCCGGAATTTGAAAGATCATACACTTACCTTTCTTTGATAAAACTTAATCCCAGGTTGAGACTCTCGTTAAATGCTCCGATTGTAGCGGAGCTAAGTGTCATTTGTATTTTGGATCTGATGAGCTTAAATTCATTATGCAGCGGACATGGTTTTATTTCCGAGCAGTTTTTAAGTCCCAACCCACAGCCGGTAAATATATTATCACCATCAACAGCTCTTACAATATCGATTAAGGTTTTTTTCTGACCTGCTTCATCGATATAAAAACCGCCGTTTGGCCCTTTGCTAGATTGTACCAATCCTCTCTTGCTAAGATCCTGAAGAATTTTTGCGATAAAATATACCGGGAATCAATTCCTTCGGCAATTTCTTTGATTCCTATCTTTGCTCCTTTTTCGGATTTTTGCGCAATAAAAATTACTGCCCGGATCGCATATTCACATGTTTTTGAAAAAACCATATTCATTTGTTTGTAGTAAATATATGGATTTTTAATAAATAAAAGATATAAAAGTCTTCTATTTAATCTATTAACAAGAACAAAAAAATCAGATAAATAATACAAGATAAAAAGATCTTTTATTATTTATTTACCGTTATATTTGTCCTATCAAATAATTTACATGCATAGTTAATAAATTAGATAATGACCACAGATCAAAAAAACCTGATAAAAGCAACGGTACCTGTTTTGAAAGAAAACGGAGTTTTACTGACCGACTATTTTTACAAACGTATGTTTAAAGGTAATCCTGAGCTTAAAAATGTCTTTAATATGGCCAACCAGCAAAACAGCAAACAGCAAACTGCCCTTGCGATGGCGATTTTGGCTTACGCCGAAAATATTGAAAATCCTGCAATACTGATGCCCGCCATTGACGGAATAAGTCAGAAGCATATAAGTCTGGATATCAGGCCTGAACATTACATAATTGTTGGAAAACATTTGCTGGCTTCAATTTCCGAAGTACTGGGAGAAGCCGCTACACCCGAGATTTTGGATGCATGGGAAGTAGCTTATAATCAGCTGGCCAGCATTATGTCGGGTCACGAGAGTACTTTGTACAGTAAACAAGTGCAGAAAAAAGGTGGCTGGAGCGGCTGGAAACCTTTTATTATTAACGAAAAAATTGTTGAGTCTGCTGAGATAACTTCTTTTCATCTGTATCCGGCTGACCAGGGTTCGGTGGCTGATTTTATTCCCGGCCAATATATTAGCATCCGTCTTTTTATTCCGGAACTTAACCTTTTGCAGCCAAGACAATACAGTATTTCCAGTGCGCCAAATGGTGAATACTACCGAATCTCAGTGAAGAAAGAAGGTTTAACGCGGCTTAATCCAGATGGAATGATCAGCAACAGGCTGCACGATTTCCTGAATGCTGGAGATATCGTTGAAGTTTCGGCACCAGCAGGCAATTTTACGCTAAACCCCAAGGGAGATCACCCAGTTGTTTTTATCAGCGGCGGTGTTGGCCAGACTCCACTGATCAGCATGCTGGAGAACCTGATTCAAAGCGGCAGTAACAGACCAAAAACCTGGATTCATGGCTGTCGGGATGAAAAGGTACATGCGTTCAAAGATGTGATCGATAACTGGGCAGATGGACAACAAGACTTTCACAGGCACACGTTTTACGACCGAATTGATAACAAGCACGACTTCGGTAATACCTATGAAGGATGGGTTGATCTCAACAAATTTGACAATAAGATTCTTCCGGAAAATGCGGATTATTACATTTGCGGCCCAAGTCCCTTTATTGCCAAACACTACAAGGACCTTGTTGAAAGAGGCATTAAAAAGCAAGCCATTCACTTTGAAGAATTCGGCCCGCAAACGCTCCAATTATAGATTAAGATGTGAAAATACTCTCCAACTTGTAAGTATAAAGTTGGAGAGTATATCCGTAAAAGGAATTAACAAATTAAAATTTTGGCTGCATTTTTAGACCCACACCAATACGGTTCCAGGCGTTAATTACGGTTGCGGCCATCACAAGTTCTGCGGTCAAAACTTCTCCGAATAGCCGTATGCTGTCGTTATAGACCTCATCACTAAGACCATCGTCATGAATAAAAGTGATTTCCTCAGTCAATTTAAGAATCGTTTGCTCCTCTTCCGAAAAATGGTCAGTTGCTTCTCTCCACACCGGTATCAAGTTTATTTTCCGGGGATTGATATCTAGTGCCAGTGCGTCTTTAGTATGTTTATCTAGACAAAAAGCACATCCATTGATATGCGAAGCTCTGATCTTGATCAATTCCTGATACCACTTATCAATACCTGATTCCCTGATTACTTTATCCATCGCGTTCAACGCATTAAACCCATCAGGAAATGCTTTGAAAATCAAAAGTCTTGTGCTCATTTATAATTGGGGTTAAATTTGATGTAATTACTTATTTCTTTATTTGTCTTTTTTTACCTATCTGACGCCCGATTGCGAACAGATAACTAATCCGTTAAACCGGCAAAACCACTTCCCTTTTTCCTCCTTCCATATTTATAAATCCCATTTTTCCTTCTTCAAAATCCGAGATTGCTTTACCAAGTTCTCCCGGAGAACTCATGGCCATCGCGCCGGATGAGAATATTTCTTCGTTTAAAGGCACACCGCTAAGTAAAATAAACTCACTATTTTCTTCTGCCCTGAAAGTCAGATTTTCATTATTGTCTGATAATCCGACAGAAATGACTGTTCCGGTACTCAGTTTGGTTTGGCCAACTGTATTTCTAAAATTCACATTTCCACTGATTGTATAAATGGTTCCCGTCCATCCCTTCGGCAGATTGTGCGTAAAACTTTTTCCGGCGGAAATAAAAATATGCAGGAATGCGAGCTTATCAGGCGTTTGAATAGGATTAGCAGTATTCCCTGTACTACCGCTAATGACCCGTACTTTTAAACCTTCTTCCAAAATTTCAGGAATAGCAGAGCGATCTAAAAACAAACTTTGCGGCGGATGCTGTTTGTTATGCGCTGGAATATTGACAAATAATTGAAGACCATGCACCCTTCCGCCATTGGGTACAGGAAATTCGGTATGCACAACGCCGCTGCCTGCCCAAGTCCACATCATACTTCCCGGCGTGATCACGCGGTCCGTTCCGATAGAATCCAGATTATGATAGGGAACTGAGTCATCAAACAAATAACTGATGGCTGACATTCCTGCATGCGGATGTGCGCCAAAAACATCATTGGTAAGTTGGAAATGATCAAATCCAATCAAAGGATCCATTAATCCATTAAAAAAAGCACCACGAACTTTCCTTGCAGAAAATTCATTATTGCCGGTATTATTGGTCTGAAGTACAGAGGATATTTGTAAAGTTTTCATGATATAAATAGTTGATTAATTAAAAGTTTTATTTCAAGCATTAACCTGATAGCCAAAAGCCGATTGCCGAAAGCTCTCTTAAAGAATAATATTATTTTGTGGTTTCAACGGCTCCGGCAAATCTGTTTCTCCCAGAAATTCTCTTAGTTCAATTTCCATATTACGGCACATTTGGGAGATGGGAACATCATTTGCACCGCCTTCAAATGGATTTTCAGTACTTTCTCCAACTTGTTCCAGGGAAGTGTACATCCAGGAAATCATGATACTGAAAGGAACGACAAGCCAAACCATATGGCCTTTCATAATCCCGTCAACGAGCTCATCCAGTTTTTCAAATTCTTTCAGCATACCGAAGGGAAGCAAAAAGCAAAACAGGCGTACAAAAAGGGTGTTGATAATCGCATACTGCCTTGGATAGGGAGAATCTTTTATCTGTTCGGTTTTGCCTTGCTGAACATAAAATTCTTTAATGCCTCTTTCCATTTCCATAAATTGTAACAGCACAATCTGCTCCTTTTTGAAAAGTTTTTTTAAACTCTGGCTTTGAAGACTCATTATATGCGTTGCCTTATTTCCAGTTGTAAGAATATATTCCAGATCCTCAACCGAAAGGAATTTTGCAAGTTCCTTTTTTAATGGTGTTTCCTTCTCTGGAATATTGTAAAACTGACGGTATTCTGCATTATGTTTTTTGACTGTACTTTCCCATATCCGATGTTCCCTCATTTGGTAACGAAGCGCAGTGAGCCAGGCAAGGTGGCGATAAATCAAACCTTTGGTATCTTCAGGATTATCAAAATAATCTCTACTCACAAGTCCCCAGGCACGGCTAAGATTTAAAATTGTTGTCCAGATCTGTTGCGCTTCACCAGTACGGTTATAGGTTTGAGTATTTTTAAATCCAACAATAAATGCTGTGGCGGTTCCAAGCAGCGCAACAACCGGCCACGGAATATTTAGCCATTTCAGACCAATATTATGGTAAAGAAAAACAGGGACAAGCCCTAAAATAATCAATGTATAAATGCTTCTTCTGGTCCAGAATAAAAATTCCGGAAGTTTATAAGACTTGCCTGCGTGCATGTTCTTTGATTTTTGCTTTGGTTCTGAAAATGTATCAGTTGTTCAGAAAGTGATTTTTATAAATCTTTTCATCAAATC
Organism: Dyadobacter subterraneus; assembly: GCF_015221875.1. Lineage (NCBI taxonomy): Bacteria > Pseudomonadati > Bacteroidota > Cytophagia > Cytophagales > Spirosomataceae > Dyadobacter > Dyadobacter subterraneus. Next base: position 1,327,525 of record NZ_JACYGY010000001.1, on the reverse strand, counting down.
CGAAAAAGAGAAAATCATCGTCTTCGACTACTGCTCTTTTTATGATACCGGAATTTTGCTCTAATAATGCAAGCGTGCCCGCACTACTTTTAGCAGCCTCTTTAATCTGTGGATCAAGCTGCCTCCAGGCTGTTGATTTTTTGTTAAGAAAAACCTGATAACCAACCTTATTATCCCATTCCTGCAACTTTTCAGCACTCACACCCACTTTTCTAAAATCGTGAAAATCATAATCTATATTATGGTCTTTTAACCAAGCCCGCACTTTTCGCGTGGTTTTGCAGGTTGATTGTCCGTAAATTTTCATGGCGATTAAGCTTTAGTAACATTTGCAGCTATCAGACCTTGATAGCCACAAATGCTGTTTGAAATTATTTCTTTTCCGGTATTAAAAACGGCTTTTCCTTATCCCCGATAAAGTAAACCAGAAGTTTTGCCGGTTTGTCAGGACTCAAATTTTTCGCTTCTGTATGCAGTCCGTTTGGATCTTCCCAGAATGTATCGCCTTGTTTAAGTCGGGTCACTTTGCCGTCAAATGTCGTTTCTATGCTACCTTCCAAAACATAAACAATTGTAGGAATCGGATGCCTGTGCGCGCCAGAAATTTCACCCGGGGCAAAGGTTACGATGACCAGCTTCACCTCCTGATTTTTAATTTCAGGAGTGTTAAGCATTTTCGTAAAAATAACTTCCGGGGCAATTTGTGTGACGTCATTTGTTTTCATCGTATGCTGCGCTTTTGCTGTAATGGTTAGAAAGACGGAACATACCAGGATATTAAGTACTGTGTTTTTCATGATATTGATTTTTGAGTAGTTGATAATTAATTGTTAGAAATTCCTTTGTGCGTTTTTTTAAAATGCTCAATCGCCCATCTTCCTGCCGCGTTGCTGATCGGAATTTCGCAGCAAAATACTGCGCCGACGTTGGTTGTAATCATGCACGAACGGGTGGAAAGTGCACACCTCATACAGCAGCCTCGACAAGCTGACACCCGTCATCTTCGTTTAGAGGGGCTCAAAAAGCAAAGTTTTGTTGATGAAATCAGTAACGGTAACCGTTATACTGTCGCTTTTTTCTGACTTGTAAACCAGGTTTCAAAATCGATAGCTCCGATGATTGGATTTTCTCCAGGAACCAGCATTTCGTCCGTCAGTTCTGCACCGAAATAACGGGCATGAACATCAGAAACAACTTTACGAGGATCATTCATTTCTGTCAGATAACGCTGAACAAGATCAGAAAGACGGATTTTTTCAGGACCCGCGATTTCAACTGTTCCGTTTATTGGCGCACCAAGAGTAGCGTCAGCCACAGCTGCTGCAACATCTTCAGAAGAAATGGGTTGTACAAATGCGGGTGAAAGATGAACGGTATCTCCTTGTGTTCCTGACTGAGCAATGCCGCCCAAGAATTCAAAGAATTGTGTTGAATGAACAATCGTGTAAGAAATCGGTGAAGCTTTGATCAGTTTTTCCTGAGCAATTTTCCCACGGAAATATCCACTTTCCGCCAAACGATCAGTTCCAACAACTGAAAGTGCAACGTGATGTTTTACGCCTGCAACGGCTTCCGCGGCCAAAAGATTACGTCCCGAAGTTTCGAAGAATTCCAAAACAGCTTTGTCTTCAAAAGAAGGAGAATTGGCAACATCTACAACGACATCTGTGCCAATTAATACTTGCGCCAAGCCTTCGCCGGTGATTGTATTAACTCCTAAATTTGGTGATGCTGCGATTACTTCATGTCCAAGTGCACTCAGTTTACTTACAACTTTTGAACCGATAAGGCCACTTCCGCCAATGACTACAATTTTCATACTAATTTTGTTTTTGAGCTGAATATAACCAGCGTGACTAAGGATTGTAAAAATATAGATGTTTTCAAATCACATTTACCAGGTTAATCGTTCTGTATCACCAGTGAAAACCGGGCCGGATGTATCTATATTATTGCAATCTGTATGCCATCAGACTATCTTACTCATTAACAGGAACTTATGAAAGATTACATAATACTAATTTAACTGTATTCAGTCAAACAACTTTTTTGTTCACTAAATACAGTTAATCTTTGCATACTAAAACTGGCTTTTTTTAACCCATTTTACTTCATTTGACTAAGCATCAATTTGTCAAATTGTTTATCAGTTAATACCTTTTTTAGGAATAATATGATTCCTGACAAATATCCGGCATGGTATCTCGTTCGAGGATTTCTAGTACTGATCGATTTTAATATTAGTTTCGCAATAACCTCAGGATCTTCGTTTTTAGGTTTTAATTTCTGCGACATTTCTATGATTTTACCAGCAAGCGGACTATAAGCCTTACCGGCAGAAATTTTCCGCAAATTTTCCATTGCAATATCTCCCCACTCCGATTTTATCGCACCTGGCTCAATTACAATCACATCAATCCCAAACTGTTTGACTTCCATTCTTAAACTATCACTCAGCGCTTCTACGGCATATTTACTGGCATGATACCAGCCGCCAAGCGGACTTGATAACTTTCCTCCTGTTGAAGTAATATTCACAATTTTACCTGAATTTTGTTTCCGCATATAAGGCAAAACAAGCTGCGTCAGCCTGGCCAGCCCAAACACGTTGACATCCATCTGATACCTGGCTTCGTCCATTGGCACATCCTCAATCGATCCAAAAAGACCAAACCCAGCATTGTTAATCAAAATATCTATTTTGCCCTCTTTCTTAATAATTTCATCAATTCCTTTTTGTATGGAAATATCGTCGGTAACATCCATCTGCAAAATTTTGATACCCACCTCTTTCAGATTCCGCATCAATTCTGTTCTTCTCGCAGCTCCATAAACCTTGTAACCGCTTGCGCTCAGCAATTCTGCCGTCGCTTTTCCCATGCCGGAAGATGCTCCGGTGATCAACACAACTTTACCTTCCATTTTCACTGTTTTTTTTAGTATTGAATACCAAAATTACAGTGAATCTACCTTTGTTAATTTGTTCAGAAGCTCAAAGATTGTGTGTTTACGAGCTCAAAAGGGATGACGGCGTGTAGCCAAAAAATCTGCGGAACGAGTAAGTAAAATGTGAAAAATTTTCAAAACCTACTTCCTCATATACCTGTGAAGGTTTCTGTTTTTTCTCGGCAATAAGAAAATGAGCTTGTAGTAATCGTTTCTTTGTCAGCCATTTCTGAGGCGAAACACCAAATGTTTTATGAAAATCGCGCTTGAAAGTAGCCAGGCTTCTGCCTGTAAGGTACGCAAACCTTGGAATGGATATATTAAACATGAAATTCTTCTGCATAAAATCGCTGAGATCAATTTTATAAGGTTCAGAAAAATCCGACAACAACGAATCTACGTTTTTATTGAGTGTTCTACTCATAGTCAGCGCCTCTTTGACTTTGAGCAAAGAAAGCTCTTCCGTAATCATCGCATCTTCCATATTTGAATACAGTGAAACGGATTCAAACAGGTTGTTTAATAACGCATGCGGTTCAATAAACAGAACTTTAAAATCACTCTTTTTTTGATGTTCTGAAATTCCTTCGTAAAACTGCTGTAAAAATGGTTTTGTAAAAAACATAGTAACTGCTTTAAATCCACTATCTCCGTCCGATTCTTTGGTAAATTTTGCCAACTGGTTTTTGGAGAACAAAGCTGTTTGCCCAGGTAAAATCACAAAGGTTTTATCGGCAGTCGTGATTGTGATTTTTCCTTTGTAAACATGCATCAGCAAATGTTCAGGAACGAGCTGTTCGGTAACCAGTTTATTCTTTTCAATGCAGGAAAAAAAGATTCCTGATTGTGCTACATTTTCGGTCGATATCATGATTTCACTTCGTACTATTTTCCTAAACAGACAAGTCAGACTATTTATTACAAACTTCATCTTAACAGGAAAAAAAGAAATTCAAATTTTCAGTATTAAACACAAAATTAAGTTTAAACCTGTCTCACGAAGAAAACAGCTTTAAACTTAACAGCGCAATAAAACGATTCGATTGTAAAGATTATGAAATGTACATTTTCATCCAGCGTCCTTTAATTTCAGTAGTCGCGTCATTATATTCTACTTCCAATCCACCTGCAATTGGGTCTATCGGCGTTCTCAACGGCCTGGTTCCCTTTTCCATATTCACGAGCGTAACCGCAGCATCCGCGACAATTTGAATATCAGGTTGATGTTTCATCAGCGTCGCCCCAAATTTTTCACTGAAACTAGTGATAATTTTCAAAGTATCATCTCCATAAGATTCCAGAATATCAGCGCGGTCTGCATGTGTTCCTTCTTTGGCATATAATTCTGTCAAAAATGCACCTGGTTCGATTAATACTGTTTCAATCCCTTGTCCGATCAGCTCTTCATAACCACCTTCGGTAATACTTTCTATCGCAAATTTTGAAGTGTTATACGGCACCTGAAACGGAATAGAAACGCGGCCAGAACTGCTTGAAATATTGATAATTAAGCCATTTTTCACAGCACGCATTGCTGGCAAAACTTCTTTATACAAACGTAGGATTCCATAAACATTTACGTCCATGATCTTTTGAATCTGGGCGATGCTGTATGCCTCCAAAAGTCCATTCCCCTGAATTGCAGCGTTGTTGATCAGTACGTCAATTTTGCCATATTTTTCCAAAATATATGCAATCCCTTGATTTACAGAAGTATCATCGGCGACATTCAATTCAACAACTTCAACGCCTGGAAGCTTCCCAAGTTCCTCTGCAACTTCCTTATTTTTGGTAGCAGCATTTCGCATTGTTGCGATAACGGTATGTCCCGCGTTTGAAAATGTTTTCACCATCAGTGTACCAAAACCACTGCTTGTTCCTGTAATTACAATTGTTTGTTTCATGATTTAGATTTAATATTTATGTTAAAAACATCTTTTCATTACCCGCCCGACGGCGAAAAAACCGTTGGACGGTACTCCGGTCGGTCGGCATTTTCCGCCGTCCGACCGGTAATAAAACCAGGCTAAAAACTACTTGACGTGACAAATTCCATCAACACACCCTTCTTCCGTTTCTTTATCCATAACAGTATCAAGTGGCATATTTTCGCTCCAAACTTTTCTCAATACTTCCAAAAAAGTACTAACAGGCTGAGCACCAGAAACTGAATATTTGGAGTCAAAAAGAAAAAATGGAACACTTCGAATGCCTAACAACCGAGCATTTTTTTCATCTTTCCGAACTTGCGGCGTAAACAAATTATTCTCCAAAATGAGACGCGCATCCAGTCCGATTTCAGAGGCAAGTTCTTGCAGAACCGATAGATCACTTATATTTTTCCCTTCCGCAAAATAAGCTTTGAACAACCGGTTTTCCATTTCATTTTCCTTGCCTTCGGTAGCAGCAAACTGAACAAGCCGATGTGCGTTAAACGTATTTGTGGTAACGACCCTATCAAAATCTATCACCAATCCTACCGCCCTGCCAGCTAATGTGGCCCTATCAAGCGTTTCCTGAGCAGTTTTTGGCGATTGTCGGTATTTTCTCATGACAGCATCATGCTGGCCTTCACCACTATTTTCAGTGATATCCGGTTCCAGCTCAAAACTGTGAAGCACGATCTCAACCTGATCGCTAAATTCAAATTGTTGAAGTGCCGTATCCAAATGATTTTTACCGATATAACAATACGGACAGGCTATGTCCGACCAGATTTCAATTTTCATATGCTATCGATTAATTTTGAAATAATTATAACGATGACTTATTTTTCAAAGACCAACGTCTCCGCATGTGCTCCCAACTCCTGCAAAGCTTCCAGGATTGATGCAATAAACGGGTCCGGTCCGCAGACGTAAAAATGCTGGGTAAAATCGTTGATATGTTCTTGAAGAAATGCTTTGTTAATTCTCCCATAATAGCACCCCGGAACCTCTTCGCCAGAAATAACTTTATGGAAATTATCGCCCAGCATCATCTCGAATTCCTCTTTCAAAATAATATCAGAAGGGGTTTTATTTGAAAAGAAGAGTTTATTATTGCCAATCTTATTTTGAGAATATAAACTGCGAAAGATGGCAATAAATGGTGTAACACCAGCTCCGCCAGCCAGAAAAACGCCTTCTCCTTTGTATTCAATAGCACCCCAGGCATCGCTGATTTCGAAATAATCACCGGGTTCTACAGATAAAAGCTGGTTGGTTACGCCGTTGCGGTCGGCGTACGATTTGATCGTAAATTGAAGAAAATCACTTTCCTGTAAAGAAGTGAAAGTAAACGGACGCTTCTCACTTGCCCAGTTTTCTTTTAGTATCGAAAGATCAGTCGCCTGACCCGGAATGTAGGTAAAACCTGCTGGTTTTTCAATCGTAAATGCATGTACATTATGTGTTACCGGTTTTACGTCCAGCACTTTCACTTTATAATCTGCCATTTTTTTCGAGATTTAAGAGCTTTAAAAAATCACTATTATTTGAGCGGTATTCCAATTCGAAAAGATGGTTTGACGCCCTCAAATCGATTTTTGGCGGCAGTTTCAAAGAATACTTTTGCCTCCAAAAAAACGCCGGATGAAGTTTGGTAACTGAGCCCCGGACCTACTGCAAAAATCTGCTCACGCGTATCAGCAACGCCCATCTTTTCCTGGTAATAATGAGAATTCCCATTGAAAGAATCCTGTCTGAATTGTTTCAGATAATAACCAGCTACTTCTGCCCGAAGCGTTTTAACAAGCGTATATTCAGCTGAATAATTAACATTATAAAAGGCACCTGGCCGGTCATTAGCTCTGCTTTTGTTAAAGTTATAATTGATGATATTCCGGCTACTCACGCTGAATTTTTTATTCAAAAAAAAGGTAAAAGCATAGTAAGCAGAAAGCGTATACAACTGCGCAGAAGGATTAATGTTGAATTCCTTCTTGCCCGAGCCGCTGGGTATGGTAAGATCAATTTCAGCCCTGCTCCAAAACCCTTTATTAAAAAGTTTTTTATCTGACCACTGGATTCCTCCACCTACCGTCACATCACCTAAAACAACCGGATTAACACCTGGTAATTTTGCCATTGTCCCGGTAGCAGATAATTTTACCAGTGGCAGTATCACTGTAAATTCAAGATTTCCATGCAAAACCGGAATCTTGGAAAGGTAAATAAACTGATGCAGTGACAGAAGATAATTGACATTCAAATCGCCCGATGTCTTTTTTCCGTTGGAATCGTAAAACCCATTCGCTTTGTAAACCTGCGTGTAATTCTGGTAATAAAATCCTGGCGGTGGCGCGGCTCCGTCCAGCATATTTGTCAGACCCAGATTTGTTGCCGGAAGCACCGGATCCTGCGCCTGAACATTTATTAAATTTCCCAGAAAAAGTAATGTAATCAGAAAAGTAAAATACAGTTTTCCGCCAATTATTCTTTTCATAAAATAGCTTCGGAAGTACTAATACTTAATGAACTTATCGATCTGGGTATCCACAAACGCCTTTGTTTCATCAGATGAAAAATTACCCTCCTGATCCAGTTCTGTATGAATTGATGGAAGATAAATTTTCATCGGCATTACATGTAAATTGAAATGATTGGCAATCCCGGTAAAATGTTCAAGTCCTCTCAAATTTCCATGACGACCGGCTCCAATTCCTACCAAAGCGGCTTTTTTATCCAAAAATGATTCTGGAAACTTACAGGCATCGATAAAACTTTTCAGCACGCCGGGCATTCCTCCGTTGTATTCAGGAATAATAAAAATGAATTTTTCAGCCGCCAAAACTCTGTCTTGAATTAGTTGAAAAGCCTCACTTCTTTGTCCGTACATATCGGAAACAAGCAGATCTGACGGCAATTCCATAAATGACAAAAGATCCAGCGATACACCTTTACTTTCAAGTTCTTTTTGGTAATACTTCGCTACTTTTAATGAATTGCTATCCGGGCGATTAGTCCCTGAAATAATTAAGTCCATGTTGTTGATTAAATTTAATTCTATGGGTCTGCGCTTTGAGGACCGGGTAAATATGATTTATTGAATTTAATAATCGAATGAGGATGTGTGTGATTGTGTAAAAATCAGGTAATAATGCCCTGCCAAAAATCAAAACATTATTACCTGACTTGATACATTATTATTGAACCGGCGGAATTGCCAGACGAACCTCAACAACAGCGCCATATTGAATAATCGGACAGCCTTTTGCAATTTCTACTGCTTCGTCATAATCATTTGCCTTGATCAAAAACAAGCCGCCAATCGACTCTTTTACTTCGGCATAAGGACCATTTGTAACAGTGCCGTCACTTTTGATTACACGCCCGTCCACATCCCAACGTTTTGGTGTACCGATCAATTTGTCCTGTGCAGCAATGCCGGCAATCCAGTCCTGATATGGTTTAATCGCTGATTTCATTTGTTCTGGTGATGGATTTGCGTCTGCATGCGTAATGTCACGGTGGATTGCTAATAAGAATTCGCTCATTTTGATTGTTGTTTAACTGTAAGAAATTGATTGTAAGTATTTATGAAAACTTGGTATTCAGGTAATTATAAAATCAAAGAAGTTCAGCTTCATTTGGATCAAGTGGCTGCTCGGTCATCCGCAGCGATTCGTCCATAAATTCACTTCCTTCCATCGTATTTTGTTCATGAAAAGGTTTTGCGCCATTTGCCAAATGACCGGATTCATGACCGGCTTCTTCGGTCGGATCCCAATTGCTTAATAATAGGAAATCGCTCATATTCTTGAAGTTAAAAGTTGAATGAAATTGATTCGATGAAAATTTTGAAAATACGGTACTGATAAGGCCAGTATTCGGCCTTTGAAATGTAAAAACAGACAACTCCGACGCGGGTAAGCTACAAATGAAGAATATCTTTGATCTGTTCTTCTGAATAATATGGAGAAAGTTCAGATTCATCAATCAGTTCTTCCACCTGATCAAAATTAGGTGAGACCGCATTTTCGACGTTTTCTGTGATGTTTATCATTCCCGCAACGACAAGGCCGTTAAGCACATTCAGCACTTTATTCGCGTCTTTTTCCGTTATAATAGTAAGTTGAAAAGTTTTCATTTTGAAAATGATTTAGGTTGAAAAAGTCTATTAAAACAGACATTTATCTCAATTAAAACGATAACGTAAATTTATATACGTACCAAAAATCAGGCCGTGAACTTATGTTCTTCCACTGGTTCAGAAATTATAGCTTCCCGGTTTTCTCTGTTTTCAGATCGAAAAATCATTCTTAAAGATTGGTCGCAAGTCAGATAAGAAATTGCCCAGCTGTAAAGTGTCCTCAACATATTGTCATAATTGACGAGCGAAATAAGATGGATAAACAGCCATCCCAAAAGACCAGGCAAACCGCCTAAATGAAACTTATGTTTGAAAAGATCTGCATAGGCATATCTCCTGCCAATGATCGCCATATCACCGCGGTCAAAATATTTAAATGGTTTCAAAGGTTTTCCCTGCGCCATGGCCAACAAATTTTTGGCTAGCCTTTTTCCCTGTTGGATAGCAGGCTGCGCAAGTTGTGGGTGTCCGGCCGGATAAACATCATCAGTAAATTGTATGCTAATATCGCCGATTGCATACACATTATGATAACCTTGCACGAGATTATAAGCATCCGTAATCATTCTTTTCCCTCTTCCAAGACTGGTTTCATTAATTCCTTCAAATGTATGTGCAATGACACCAGCTGCCCATAATAAAGTTTTCGCTTCAATGATTTCGCCGTTTGATAAATGCACTTTGTCATTTTCAAAAAGCGTAACCTGCGTTTTTAATTTGATATGCACATCCATGCTGGTAAGTGCCTCATAAGCCGCGTTGTGCGTTTTATCACTCATTGGCGCCAAAAGATAAGGTGCGCCATCAATCACATAAATCTGGGCTTCATCCATTTTCAGTTCAGGATAATCCATGCCCAGAATGTATCGTTTCATCTCCGCAAGCATACCGGCAACTTCCACGCCTGTCGGTCCGCCGCCTGCGATTACGATGGTCAGCAATTTTTGCTTTTCTACCGGATCTTTTTCCAGAGAAGCTTTTTCCAGGGTTTTGATCAATTCATTTCTAATAAACAAAGCATCGTCAATTCCTTTCAAAGAAAATGCATTTCGCTGAATACTTTCGTTACCGAAAAAATTTGTTTTGGAACCCGCTGCAAAAATCAGATAATCATATTCCAGTTCGCTGCCATCAGTTAAATGTAAAATATTATCTTCCGTATCAACATGCAAAACCGTCGCCATTCTGAACGCAATATCTCTCCCTTTGAAAAGTTTCCGAAATGGATAACTGATACTGGAAGGTTCCAGAAAACTCGTGGCAACCTGGTAAAGCAACGGCGTAAAATAGTTGTAATTATTTTTGTCTACCAAAGTGACGTGATAGAAATTGTTGTTATATAATTGTCTCACCAAATTGAGGCCAGCGAAACCGCCACCAATGATTACGATACGTTTTTTGAATGCATTAACGGTTTCCATTTGGATATCTCTGTTGTTTAAATTTTTCTGCTGAGTCAGGCGAGTTCTCTATATATAGTTCAAGATTCGTGCCAACATGTTATCTATTTCACTATCAAACAATTAACTATATTTCACACGTTTAATTTTAACTATATTCAGTCAGATGGCTATTAAATGCGCTTTATTTAGCCAGTTAAAATCTTCCATTTTATCAAATACTGCTTGAATCAACTTCTGCAATCCACTTTTTTAGGTAAGAGAGCAGCGCCTCTTTGTCGGGTGTGGTTCCAGATTCTGCGTAGGCGCCAGATACCGTCATGCCCAATGCGATACAATGTGAGATTTCTAGTTGCCTTTGTAAACCCAGTCCGTAACCGGCACAAAAACTATCTCTCAAATCATTCGTTACCTGAACATTATTCGACACATGTCGGGCAATCTCAAAATGGTGTTGTTTTGAAAAAAGCATCGCGTGATCGTCTGAATAAATTACGAGATGCTCTACATTCATCGTATTAAAAATGGAGAGATATTTGTTTTTCAGAGCCAGGGGATCGATATTTAAAAAACTCGTTTCAGGATCTTTTCCATTAAGCAGTGCCCATAATTTAATCGCCTCGCCTTCATCCAAAACAAATGTAACCCTTCCGTAAAGTGAAAATTCACTGATAATATCTAGGATTTCATCGACTTCAAAAATCAATCTTTTGGTAGGATCGCCCAGATAAAAAATAAAATCAAAATCACTTTTATTGATCGGTTTTATCACATCTGAAAGCAACCCGTACCAAAGGTCAGAAGCGCGGTATACATTGGACCAGTTGGCAAAAGGGATAATCTGACAATTTCTAAACAATACTTTCAGATCTTCAATAATGGCGTCCGTTTTAAAATCATGCCATTTATATTGCGTTGCACTGTTTCTTTCTGCGTTACCAAAAATACCTTCCGAAAGTTTTAACCGTCCTTCGAATGTATTTAAAGTCAGACTTCGTATTCCAAATCTTTCGAAAAATTCTGGTGGAATCGATTGTCCCACGCCTTGGGATTCAACTTCAACCTGATGGTTCAAATTCTGAATTTCGTTATTTCCGATCTCGTTGTGAAAAATATTTTCTGCATCACTGAAACTCTGTATCATGCCGATAAGGTCAGATAATACTTCCACTGCATTTCCGGATTCTTTTTTGATCGTATACATTGTTTCGTGAATTAGCGTAAATATTTACTTCTGATTTATTACTTAATTGCCAAGACGGATCTCCACATTTCCACCAACTTCCAGGATCGGACAGCCTCTGGCAATTTTTAATGCCTCTTCATAACTGGCCGCATTAACGACAATTAGGCCGGCTATGGATTCTTTCAATTCAAAATAAGGGCCCGATGCTACGATATTGTTGGGATTAAGTATTATTCCCTGAGCATCGAGGCGTTGAAAAGGTCTTGCTAATAAATTTTGAGCGGCCAGATTTTCCAGCCAGTCGTCCCAGCGCTTTTCGTGTGTTTGCATCTGCCCGGCGGAGAGCTGTGCCTTTTTAGTTTTATAATCTCTGCGGAATACCAACAGGAATTCTTTCATTTTTTCGACCTTAACTATAATTGATTTTATTGAATCATTCAATTCACCATCCGGATTTCAACAGTTCCACCCAGTTCCAAAACAGGGCACTCATTCGCGATTTCTTTGGCTTCGATGTAGTCCACCGCTTTCACAACGATTAGTCCGTCGATAGATTTTCCTATTTCCGAATACGGCCCTTCGGTTACAACATTATCAGGCTTCAAAACTTTACCCAGCGGATCCCAGAATTGAATCGGAATCGCTAGTTTGTCCTGGGCTGCCAGACTGCGAAACCAGTCATGCCAGACTTTAAGATTCATCTGAATTTCCTCTTCTGATGTAGGAACTTCTGAAACCCGGTGATCCTTATGAAATACTAATACGAACTCGTTCATGGTGTCCTCCATTTTAAATATAAGTGGTTACTGAACTGATCATTCGAAAATCATTATTGGGTTTGAATTTCGTATCAGGCCGGATATCTATATAAGAGCAATCTTTATGCCATTATGTTAACATTCAGATTGTCAATATTTTAACCAAAAACACATTCGAAAAGTTATACTTTATTCAGCTAAATAGCTGTGTTTTCAGCGATATTCAGTTAAGCCGGTTTTACATTAAAACAGATGTCAATTCAATTTAGCTTTACTTCCTGCTCAAATAACTCCTCGTTCCACTTTGCTAATCCTGAGCCAATTGCATAAGTACTTTCTAAAAATTCCAGAAGTTTTGCCTGTGGATCCGCAGCGTTTTGTACAGCTACGTATGGTAAAATAAACTCTCCCAAAGTATGGTTATAATACGCTTCGGGCGGAGAAACATTTGCCTCTTTATAACCTTCCGGTTCAGGATATAGGTAGCAATAAAATGCTGCCTCAGGAAGTGTTTCGCTGCCTGTCCAGAAACCGGCGTCGCTTACTTCGCTGCTGTACGCATCCTGTAAAACCCAGTCTGGCATTCCCGGTACTTTCCCAGGATGCTTCGGCGCTTTGCGACCGGAGAAAAATGCAAGTGCCAGATCGAAACCACCCCAAAAGAAATGAACCGGGCTGGCCTTTCCTGTAAACTTTGTCCGGAAAAGCATGAATACGTCCTGAATATTCAACAGCGCCTGATGAAAAGCCGAAGCCCGATCCGGATCATATCCGACATGTTCAGTATCAAGTTCAAAAGGCGTTATTTTTCCAAAAATCTCGGAAGGCATTGTATTGATTTCGAGATCGATTTCCAGCTCTCTCAAATTTTCAAAGATCTGTTTGTAAAAATCAGCAACCGACAAATTGTTGAGCGCGAATTGTTTTACTTCTCTCTTAGTTGATGTGATTTTTAACTGATGAACGATAAAGTCAAAATCAATTTGAAAATGCTGATCCTGATATGGAATCGTTTGAGTACTTAACCCAGTAGGAGTAATATGAAGGGTAATATTCCAGGAATGATTAACCCACGGCAATCTTGCTAGTTTTATTTTCCCAACAATCTGCGTCCATAATTGCAGCGTTTCGTATGTCGATTTTCCTTTTTGATAGGAAAGTTCAGGCCATTGCATTTTCATAATTTCAGGTTTAAGGCGTTGATTTGAAGTTTTTATTATGCCAAAAGGGATAGTATTTCTTTGGTTAAGAACCCGTCTACGGTTTCAAATCCTTCCAAAATATTAAAGTGATTTGCATTTGGTACTATTAAATAATGCGACTGATTACCAGCATTTTGCCATGCTTTACAATAATCAACAGATTGTTTTTGGAACGACGCAGTTTCCAATTCACCCCATACAACAATCAACGGGATTTTATTCTGGCGAACCAAGCGGATAGGGCTGGATGACAAAATTTGTTCAGCTGTAATACGAACAGCCGGCTCGACAAAAGTTTGTGATACAGGTTCAAGATCGTATAATCCGCTTATCGCCAACACACCTTTAATCGTATCAGCTGGCAAGCCATAATCAGCCCAATCTGTGCTGATGGTCATAGCTGCCAGATGTGCTCCGGCTGAATGTCCGGCGATTAAAATGCGATCCGTATTACCGTTAAAATTTGAAATATTATTTGCAGTCCAGGCAATGGATGACCGCACCTGACGTACCATTTCAGGAATATTGACGGATGGCGTTAAGGCGTAAGTAATGATAACAACCGTAAATCCTGCCAGCGATGGGCCCGTAGCTACGAAATCATATTCATCACCAATACCCAGTCGCCAGTAACCGCCGTGAACAAAAAGCATGACAGGCGCATCCGGATTTTTCGCCGGATAAACAGTTAATCTTTCCATCAGCGTCGGACCGTATTGTACAACAGTTCTGCCTTGAAGAATCGCACGCGCTTTTTCGCTGTTTGCAGAGAAATTATTGATATATTTCAAAAAGCCAGGCACTGCTTTTTCGACATCATATTCCGCATCAAGCTCTTGCTGAGTGGCAAAGTCACCGTATAATTTCCGGGTTGTAAATTGGGTTTTATTTGAAAAATTATTCGGATTTTCCATAGCTAATACGGTTATATTTAAATGTCGATATTTCTTGAAATGTTTTTAATAATGTGCCAAATCGCCCTTCTTCCTGCCGCGTTGCTGATCGGAATTTCGCAGCAAAATACTGCGCCGACGTTGGTTGTAATCATGCACGAACGGGTGGAAAGTGCACACCTCATACAGCAGCCTCGACAAGCTGACACCCGTCATCTTCGTTTAGAGGGGCTCAAAAAGCAAAGTTTTGTTGATGAAATCAGTAACGGTAACCGTTATACTGTCGCTTTTTTCTGACTTGTAAACCAGGTTTCAAAATCGATAGCTCCGATGATTGGATTTTCTCCAGGAACCAGCATTTCGTCCGTCAGTTCTGCACCGAAATAACGGGCATGAACATCAGAAACAACTTTACGAGGATCATTCATTTCTGTCAGATAACGCTGAACAAGATCAGAAAGACGGATTTTTTCAGGACCCGCGATTTCAACTGTTCCGTTTATTGGCGCACCAAGAGTAGCGTCAGCCACAGCTGCTGCAACATCTTCAGAAGAAATGGGTTGTACAAATGCGGGTGAAAGATGAACGGTATCTCCTTGTGTTCCTGACTGAGCAATGCCGCCCAAGAATTCAAAGAATTGTGTTGAATGAACAATCGTGTAAGAAATCGGTGAAGCTTTGATCAGTTTTTCCTGAGCAATTTTCCCACGGAAATATCCACTTTCCGCCAAACGATCAGTTCCAACAACTGAAAGTGCAACGTGATGTTTTACGCCTGCAACGGCTTCCGCGGCCAAAAGATTACGTCCCGAAGTTTCGAAGAATTCCAAAACAGCTTTGTCTTCAAAAGAAGGAGAATTGGCAACATCTACAACGACATCTGTGCCAATTAATACTTGCGCCAAGCCTTCGCCGGTGATTGTATTAACTCCTGAATTTGGTGATGCTGCGATTACTTCATGTCCAAGTGCACTCAGTTTACTTACAACTTTTGAACCGATAAGGCCGCTTCCGCCAATGACTACAATTTTCATAATAATTTTGTTTAAGGATATAAGTAATACAGATGTACTCGAATTACATCTGCCAGATTAATCGTTCTGTATCACCAGTGAAAACCAGGCCGGATGTATCTATATTATTGCAATCTGTATGCCACTAGGCTATCTTACTCATTGACAAATTGTTATAAAATATTATGTCATTTTAATTTAACTGTATTCAGTCAAACAACTTTTTTGTTCACTAAATACAGTTAAAGATTGAAGAGCTATTTGATACTTATTTCAATAAATTAAGCCGAAAAATATTCCGACTTATGAATCTCTAATTTCTTAATTTTAGAATGCAGCGTTGTTGCCGGAATATCCAGATACTCGGCTGCGCCTCCACGTCCTGACAATTTTCCACTGCATCTTTTAATAATTTCAATAATGTACGAACGCTCCACTTCTTCCAGTGTTCGATTAGCAAGATCCACTTCCTGATTTTTAGTTTCTGATCTGTCTTTTGGCAAATGAACTTCACGCAGCACGGTTTCGCTGCTTAACAAAACACTTCTTTCAATAAGATGTTCCAGTTCCCTGACATTTCCAGGCCACAAATAACTCTTCAATTCCTGGATAACTTTTGGCGAAATCGAATTCACTTTTCTACCCGCATTTTTGCTGTAACGACCAACAAAAAAGTTGGCGAGCGGAGCAATATCTTCTACACGATCACGCAATGGCGGCAGATTAATTGGAAAAACATTTAACCGGTAAAAAAGGTCAGACCGGAATCTTCCTGCTTTTATTTCTTCTTCCAGATCACGATTTGTGGCTGCGATAATCCGTACATCAACACTTATGGTGGTTTTCCCTCCTACTCTTTCCAATTCTTTTTCCTGGATCACGCGTAGCAGCTTCACCTGAGCTTCCAAAGGCATCTCGCCAATCTCATCTAGAAATAATGTACTATTATTTGCTAATTCAAATTTACCGATCCGCCGGTCTGTTGCGCCTGTAAACGCTCCCTTTTCATGACCAAATAATTCACTTTCTATCAGGTTAGCTGGTAAAGCGGCGCAATTAACTTTGATCATTAACTTGTTTTTTCTTGGCGAGGCATTATGGATTGCCCGGGCGATTAGTTCTTTTCCGGTTCCTGTTTCACCCAATAATAAAACGGATGATTTTGATTCAGCGACCAGCGATATTAAATGGTACACTTTCTGCATTTCTTCACCGTTTCCAACAATTTCCGAAAAGTTGTAGATCGTCTGGATCTGCTCCTTCAAATGATCATTCTCAACTTCCAGCAATTGCTTGTAAGTCAATACTTTTTCATTAGCACGGATATTGGAAATAGCGATAGAAATCTGGGCACAAATTCCTTTTAAAAGTGTCAGATTCACTTCATCCGTTAATAACCATAAGGTTCCCAGGTTTTGATTTCCTACGCGAAGCGCTGCTCCATAAGCATTTTTCAAACCAGCTTTTTTCCAGAAATAAAGATATTTTGCACTGTTCCCTTTTCTATCCTCTTCTTCAATATTAAAAATTACAGGATGCTTACTGTTGAGAACTTTAGCTGTCAAATACTCATCAATCCCAATATTTTTTGACGCAAGTTCTTTGAAAATTGGTTCTTCGCCATAAAACATATGCTTGTCATACATATAAGGACTTAGCGTCAAGCCATCATCTTCAATAATCCTGATCATGGATAACCTGATATTTAAAACACTTTGCAAAACGCTGGAAATGGCTTTTTCCAAATCATCCTTTGTTCTCACCCCAGCGATATCCTGACTAAAATCAAGCAAAAATGATTTTTCCTCTTCCTTACTAAGAATTTCTTCATTGGCTGAGATATTACTTGCTGCCGTTGAAAGCTGACTGGAAATTCTTTCAATAATATTGATCGATTTTTTATCAAATGTATTTTCCTTATTCGCAAATAGAATGATGCTATGCTTGGCAATTCCCTCGTCTGGCAGGATTTTGATAACCATTTCCCGGGCTCCTGCAACATAATTTAGGCGAAACCAAAGCGGTACTTTACTGATATCGAAGGACTTCATATTTAATACAACAGGTTTTTCCGACTGAGCAGCCTTGTCATAAATACCGTCGTTAACCGGATAAGGATTGGAAATTGCCTCCGTGTACTTCGAAAATTCCTTGGCCCGGGAATCGTCATCTGTTAAAAAAGCATTATAAGTTTCACCGCTATCATCCAGTACCGTCATAACGCTATGTGTAAACGGAATCAGTTTTTTAAGGCCAAAATTGATTACCTTTAAAAGATCTTTCCGGTCACGTACTGTCACCATTTCATTGCTCAAAGAAAGCAAAACCTCATTAACATTTTCTTTGTATGCGATCTCTTCGTTTTTGATAATATTTGAAACTGCACTGGAAATCTGCGGAGCTATTCCTTTTATTATTGTCTTAAATTCGGCACCAAAACTGTCTTTCCTATCAGAATACATATGCAAAAAACCGATGGTCTGCATTTTACTCCTTAGCGGTGTCATCAAAATTTCCCTTATTCCTTCTTCGTAGTTCACTCGTAGAAATTTAGGACTTCCGGGTTTGTCCATGATCTCATCCAATAGAAAACATTCTGGTCCATCTGAGCCTAAAACCTGATTTATGAAAGGCTCATTCAACGAAAAATGCGCCTGAATAAGTTCTGAATATTCTGAATGATTTTTTATCGGAGATGCAGAGTGATCTAAAAGAAAAGGTGTGTACGTTTCATTCGTTTCATCAATAAGCGTAACAATGGCATGTGTGAAATAAAACAGACCTTTTATGCGGGAGGAAAATAAAGCTATCAAGTCATTTTTTTTCCTGACCTTTGTGATATCATTACTTAAATCCAGAAGAATCTTTCTTTCCCTTTCATACGATTCAATCTGATCACGCAAGGTATCGATAGAATTATTTCCAGGTTGACTTTCGACTACAATTTCAGATTTTGAATTCTTCATTTTAAGCTTTTTACTTGTTGTGGGGTAGGCTCGTTCTTGTAGCTGCTATTTCTGATTCACTATTTTTTGTCGCTGCATTCCTAAACTTTTACTATCGGAATTTAATCAATATCATAGTGACAATTGACATTCCAAAATTGGACAAAATTTCCAAATTATTTTAATCATTTAGTTCCTCCGATTTGAAAATTTCCACCAAATGCCGTCAACAAAAAAGTCAATTAGCGATATGTAGTCGATTTATTAACTAAAAAATTTTCTATATATATGACTATCAGCTATATAGAAAATGGCATGATTTATGAAATAAAAAGGTAAAAGATATGGACCTATTCTCTACGTCTAATTATATATTAATTCATCCCTGATCAATCAATATAACGTTCGCTGTATTAAACCATAATTTAATAAACTCCCGCCAGTAAAATACCTTATACCATGACCTGAATTTAAACTAACTTTTAAACGATCAATAATGATGGCTTCAAACCTCTACCCTAATCCAGCATTACGAGCATACATTAATCCGTCGCAACTAAAAAAAAGTTTTAATCTTGCTTTTGAGATACAGACACTGGAAGGTTCACCCTTATCTAAAATACATCAAAATCAGCACACTTTAACACAGGATTGTTATGCAATTGTCTGGCTAAAAAAGGGATCCGGAAAATTCAGGATTGACTTGCGGACTCAGCAGATTTTTGAAAGTAATGTAATACTTCTTTCGCCCGGACAACATTATATGTTTGAGCCAGCTGGGATGCTCGAAGGTTATAGTATTCGTTTTTCACAGGATTTCCTTTGTCTTGCCGGACTAGAAACTTCTGATCTGTTTCATTCGACAAAACATATAGGCGAAACCATATTTCCAGTTGTCCAACTGGATAATCTTGCACAGGCAGAAATCGAGCTTATTGTCTTAAATATGATAAAGGAGTATTCTAATTGTTTCAAATCCAGAACCGAAGCTCTGCAAGGGTTTTTGAGAATATTGATGATACATCTTTCCAGAAAAATTGAGATCACAGACAGCTATCCGATCGGTGCCGGAAACAATGAATTACTGAAAAAATTCATACTTCTTCTTGATAAGAACTTCATAAATAAGAAAATGGTTAACGATTATGCCAATGATCTTGCTGTCTCTCCGAATTATCTTAATGAGGTCATAAAACGAGTAACAGGTTTCACGGCAAGTTATCATATTCATCAACGGATAATTCTTGAAGCAAAAAGGTTAGCCTTAAATCCACAAATCAATATGAAGGAAATTGCCTACAAACTTGGCTATGCCGATATGGCTCATTTCAGTAAGTTTTTCAAAGTTAATTGTGGAATCACTTTTACTGATTTCAGAAAACAACTGCATGCTTTGCGTGATTAACAGGCTTCAATCTCTGCACAAATAATCTAATAACGAACCGATGGATTAGTAGCCTAATTTTATAAGTTAACAAAATGAGCACGTTTATAGATCTGAAATCTTTTAATGATCACTACCTCAATAAAGTTGAGATATCAAAAATTGAAAGTGGGCATTTTAATATTATCAGAGTAGAAGACATATCGGTATCCGGCAGTAAACCGGTGAGTTTTACGCGCAGATCTTATTTTAAAGTAAGTATTGTTACCGGCCACAGCCTGATTCACTATGCAGATCAGTGCATAGAGGTGCTCCAAAATGCATTGGTTTTTACAAATCCGATGATACCGTATTATTGGGAACCGCTGAGTGAAAAGCAGACAGGTCTTATCTGTATTTTTACAAACGAATTTTTAGGCAGATTTGCCAATATAGGAGATTATCCGGTTTTTCATTTTTCAGGCAACTCGGTAATTTCCTTGACTGAGGAACAGAAAATAAAATTTCACGATGCTTTTCTTAGAATGAGCAGTGAACTGGCTGGGGATTATCGTTATAAATATGATTTGCTGCGTTGTTTATTACTGGAGCTGATCCATGAAGCACAAAAAATGCAGCCCGTCAATGGCGTCCCACTTTTGCATTCTAACGCTAATGAGCGGATAACCCAATTGTTTAGCGAATTACTGGAACGGCAGTTTCCCATTGAACTGAGCTCGCAAACAATCAATCTCAAATCGCCAAACGACTTTGCCCGCCAATTGAATATCCATATCAATCACCTCAACAAAGCGTTAAAAGAAATTACTGGAGACACTACTTCGGCGATAATTGGAAAACGTGTTGTCCAGGAAGCCAAAGCTTTACTTAAAACCACGAGCTGGTCAATAAATGAAATTGCGTGGAGCCTGGGTTTTGAAGAACCTAATCACTTTTCTTCTTTTTTCAAGCGAAATACCGGATTGACACCCAAGCAATTCAAAATTTCCCCTATTGATTGATTTTTGTAGTTTTTGGTTTCATCCGGGTACGTCACCAAGTCTATAATTTCAGAATTTTGTAAAAAAGAAATGAATTATGTGGACCAAAGAAAACATCCCCGACCAAACCGGAAAAATCGCAATTGTAACCGGTGCCAATACCGGAATTGGATATCAAACAGCACTGGCATTATACCAAGCTGGCGCACATGTTATTATCGCATCCAGAAGTTTAGAAAATGCTTCTGAAGCACTAAACAATATGGAAGCCACCTCAGGAAAAGGAAGCCTGGAAAAGGGTTTACTTAATCTTGCCAGCTTAAAAGACATTCAAAAATTCGCTGATAACTTTATAAAGAAGCACAAAAAACTGGATATTCTCATCAATAACGCCGGCGTTATGACACCACCGGCTGCTAAAACGAATGACGGTTTTGAGTTGCAGTTTGGCGTAAATTTTTTAGGACACTTTGCTCTGACAGCGCACTTGTATTCTCTTTTAAAACAAGCACCGGATGCGCGCGTAGTTACCCTAAGTAGCGGTGCATACAAATCGGCACAGCAAATTGATTTTGATAATTTACGTTCTGAAAAGTCATATGACGCTTTTCGCGAATACGCAATCAGCAAACTTGCTGACATGCAATTTACTCTTGAACTACAAAGACGAGTTATTCAAAATGGTGACAGAATTCTGTCCCTCGCTGCGCATCCTGGCGTCACAGAAACCAGTCTGTCCAGGCATATGCCAGAAGAAGATTTCAAAGCAGCGTTAAAGCAATTTGGAGAATTAATGCCAGCCTGGCAAGGAGCACTTTCACCACTGTTCGCAGCCACATCACCATTAGCAAAAGCAGGGGGTTATTATGGTCCTGACGAAGAAAATGAACTTCGCGGATTTCCGGGGCCAGCGATCATCAATGAAATAGCTAATGATAAAGAAGCTGCGAATAAGCTTTGGCAATTTGCAGAAAACGCAACTGGAATTAACTTCTTTAAAACTAAATGACTATTCGTTTTATTAATAAATGGATTTCCCTTAACTCCCAATTTACTGTTTAGAGTTTATTTAAATGGTTGGAAAATAAGATTTCAGAAGTAGTCTTGTCGAGAGAAAAACATTTAAGAGCGGACAGTTGTCCGCTCTATTTTTCGGTCACAAACTGAATTATTCAACATCACATAGCTTACCCCCTTTAAGTACAGATGCAGGTTAATGCATTAAGACATTCCTGCTCTTCCAAATTTATTATTCATAATTCACATCAAATCCAGCAACTCCCGCCGATCAAGAAATAAAAAAGAACGACCGAGTAGTTCAAGTCTGACATTGGTATACACTTTGTATAATAAAAGGTTAGGTTATATTAATAGCCGCTTGCAATTCTTTTTCCAGTTAAATGGCTTTTAGAAAAGACGTATATGCTCAAGCAGATCGAGCTCCTAGCCATCATAGTCTTTTATTGATCTGCGGTATCAGCATTCCTTTACCTGCATTTCAATAATACGATGTTGATTTGACCCGGAGATTATAAAATCAAAAGGGATGGGTTGCTTTGGTAGTACTTGATTTTGTGTTCAAACATTTCCGCCATTTTCTCGGCCCTGAACTTTGCTTCTTTGGCATTCACGCCAGTGAATAGTTCATCAATGGTCCCAACAAATAAATCCATCCATTTTTCAAAATGCGTGTGGTCAACCTGTAACATGGCATGCGGCGTAAACGGGCTTCCATAATAAGTATGCTCCTTCAAAAGCACTGTCTGCCAGAACTTATACATTTTTTCCATGTGTTGAGGCCAGCCATCGCTGATCCGCTCATTAAAAACAGGCGATAGTAGTGCATCTTCCCTAACTTTTGCATAAAAGGAATCTACCAGTAGCTTGATATCGTCGATGTGGAGTATATCTTGTTTCGTTTTCATATCAAATGTTAACCAAGTCAATGTATCGTATAAGGTAATAGATCGACCATCCTAAAAAGCCGACGAGCAAAATCCAGATCCAGGCCGGAATGCTCTGAGGTGTTTCACTTCCGGTAATCAGAAACTGCTTTTGGTCCCCTTTTCCATATGCATTGATCATTAATGGAACTACTCCATCCACAACTGCATTTTCAGTGATACCTTCGACGGCAATGGCAGGCCCGTTTTTCACCTCGAAAGGTATGATGCGGATACCTTCCTTTCCGGTTGGGTCTTTACTGATGATTTTCAGTTCATGTTTGCCGTCCACGATTTTACGGGTATCCAGCTCAAAATTCACAGGGGAGACAAACTCAGCAAATGGCGTTTGTTCCTTATCCAGGAAAAGAAAAACTGTGCTTTTATCGTCCATAACATCAAATGTTTATAACAAGCCTTTTGATATGGTCGTCCGACTTTTCACCGGGTTTGATCAACATCTTTGCCGAGTAGAAGAGTGTCAGTATCACAATTACGGCGGCTACCGAAACGATCAGATAGTCCCAGTTGCTTTCAGGGCCCAAACCATGCGCGATACCTTGTAATAACTTCGGCTGACGCTGGTCACATACCGGGCAAGCCGCAGCAAATAAGCCCATAAAGATAAATACGGTTAACAAAAAGGCATTTTTCATATCAAATCTGAGTTCTATAATTTTAATTTGCATTATCAACTATTGCACAGGCATTTTTTTGATTTTCTGCACAATCTGCTCCACGTCCTGCACCGATACCCTGGGCGCATTGTTGCCCCAGTTACTGCGCTCGTGATTAATAATGGCGGCTATCTGCTCCGGGTTTAAATCCGCATTAGCTCCGACAGCAGGCATCGTTCCATATTCCTCTCGTGCATCATAGCCTTTCATAATGATGTTGACGATTAATGATGGATCTTTATCGAGTACGACCGTACTGCCTTTCAAAGGTGGAAAAGCGCCTTTCAATCCTTCTCCGTTTTCCTGGTGACATGCCTGACAATGGGTTGCGTAAAGCATCTGGCCACTTTCGGAAATTTCGGTTTTGGACGGTGTGAATTCGCCAGTAGGTTCTGATTTTTGTTCCTGTTTTTGATACAAAAAAGCAGGAGAAACCGTTGAACCAGGCAGCTCAGTCTGTTTCAATGACTGTAAATAAGCCACCAGGTCAAGCGCATCCTGAGTGGCTACCAAAGTCAGCCCTTGTTTCTGAAACGTATCGGGGACACGAACAACAACGTCCTCTTTTGCCGGCTCAGCTTTACTTTCAAACAACCAGGGATAAGCTGGCATGATGGACTGCTTGATCACAATGCGAGGGTTGTATAAATGCACCAGATTCCATTCCAAGCTGGGCTGCCGGCTGCCAATTGAGGTCAGATCAGGCCGGGTCCGCTCCGTCCCCATCAGCGTGGCGGTATTACGCCAGAAATCCGTTCGGCGGTTGGATGCATAGTCTGCAGCCAGCCCGGGCCGGTTGCCCCAAACCTTATCCATATCTACATTCCGCACTTGCTGGGTATGGCAGGCTACGCATCCGTTGGAAACATACAATGCTTTTCCCCTGACTGCCTCTTCACTGAGGGGCGCTGAACCCGGCAGCGGCGCATTGTTCTGCTCATTATTAATGGCAGGTAAAACAGCCACGAAAGCAGTTAAGCCAATGAAGAGCAGAAAAGCAGCGCCAAATAGTTTGTTATGATTATTAAAAAAATCCATGAATTCAATCGGAAGAGGTTTATACTACTGGGTTTCAGGACACGTGATCAATAGATCCTAGCTTTTCAAATGCCGTTTCTTTAATATCAACCGTGCCCGGTACCACTATCATTCTATAAAGATTATAAGCAAAAAACAGGTGTGAGAGCCACATCAGACTTCCTCCGATCGCGCGCCAGAGCCAAAACGGTGCCATAAAGCTTACCGAGTCAATAAAGGACTTGGCTTCCATCCACATCAATCCGCGCATTGTACTGCCATACATCAATGGTATTGTGTAAAACAGAAGACCGATCAATGCCAGCCAAAAGTGCGCGCCAACCGTAATCTGCGGAGCCTCCTGCCCAGTAATACGCGGCATCAATGCATAAATCCCTGCCCAAAGCAAAAAGCAGATAATACCATACATCGTCAGATGGGAATGGGCGACAGTAAAATCAGTGAAATGCCAGAGCAGATTGGTAGACCGGAACGCTTCGGCAGTTCCCTGCAGGGAACCGGTAAAGTAAAAAAGGATACCCGTTAAGAAAAATGGAAGCGTATAACTGTCGGTAATCTTGTACCAAGCGCCTTTGAATGTCAGCATGAAATTGGTCGTACCTGCCACTACCGGAATGATCATGCCCACACTGCCCACAATGGCAACCGTTTGCAGCCACCAGGGAATCGCACTGAATACAAAATGATGGGTTCCAATGAGTTTATAAAAAAGGATCTGGGTCCAAAAAGCAAGTATACCCAGGCTATACGAATAAATCGGTTTGTTCAGCTGCTGGGGCAGAAAGTAATAAACGATCCCAAGTGTAAAGAGCATGAACCACATTCCAACACCCTGATGCATGTAATAGCCTTGAATAATTGTTTCACCCAACCCATTTTGCCAAAGAGGTACATATGCAACGAATACGATCACAATTGCGAAAATTACCGAAGAGACAATGTACCAGTTTGAAATATAGATCTCTTTCGTAGAGCGGCGGGCGACTGTTTTGAAGAAGTTAATTAGGGTCAGCAGAAGTCCAAAGCTAAACAGCAGCATCACAGGCCATATGTATTCCCGATACTCCCCACCCCCATTATTGATTCCGGCCATCAAACACAATGTGCCCAATAGCACTGCCATATTAATCAGGATCAATGAGTACCATCCCAATGGTATGCTGAATAAGTTCGTATTACTCACCCTGGGCACGACATAGTTACCTAATCCCAGCATTGCTAACGATGCCCAGCCCCAGAAAACTGCATTGGTATGAACCGGGCGCAGTCGCCCAAAGGTCAGCCAGCTGAATTGATCTGCATCCGGCGAAACAAACTTTATACCAATGTACTCCCCTACGGTTGTGCCAAAAACAAGCCAAAAAGTCGCAGTGATAACAAACCAGGTAATCAACCTGGAAAGTGGCGGCTCCACTTTCGGGCGAACATGCGCCTTTCTTTTACGTGCTACGAAGGGAAGTGGGGCTTCATATTCTACATTGTTGATCAAGCCTTTATGGTCGTTGGCCGGCAATGCGCCCGACAATTCATTATGGCTCAATGTGAAATCCAGCGCATCTTTTCTTTGCTGCAGTGTTGCTGCAAGATCCATAATTTCAATTCCGCCTAAATATGCTGCCACACGCCCGGCCTCTGCTACGCGCTGCTGGTTTCTATACCTGTTTAATGTTTTGGTGATTTTGAAAATAAAAAGATAACGCCTGCTAGCAAAGGGATTGATATCAGGACAATGGTAATTAAAATACCGCCCTGACTTAGTAGCGAGTTAGTATTTGGGCGGCTCGATTGTGCGAATGCAGGAGAATTTACCAAACACATCATGGCAAGCAAAATGACCCCTAAATGCTGCTTTTTTACAATCCGGTTAAGCAGCAATGAGATCTGTCGGCTGTTCAGGTTGTGCAGGTATTTTGAATAATCCTGTTTATCCGGGTTGATTTTACTGATGAGATAATTTTGAACAACGTCTTTGATCAAGATCGCAAAAGAAAGTAAACCAAGCGCCATCACCAATGCTACAATTCCTATTGAAAGCATAGCGGCCTGCCCGAAAAGGCTTTCTGCATATGCCGGAGTCGCAACCAAACACACAAAAAGACATAAGCTCCTTATAATCTTACACTTACTAACAGCATCCATATTATATATATTAAGATCCTAATATCTTTTATTTTATAAAATTTTATCTTTCTCCAATGTAGCTTAGCCCTAAATTCAAATTTTCATTAAACTCTCCGATTGTCGCCGACTGCAATGTGAGCTGCATTTTTTTCCTGATTTCTTTAAAATCATTGTGCAATGGGCATGGCTTTGTTTCAGAGCAACTTTTTAACCCAAGCCCACAGCCCTTAAAAATTTTTTCCCCGTCAATCGCTTTAACAATATCGGCAAGTGTATTGCTTTGGGCACTGCTATCAACATAAAAGCCGCCATTTGGACCCTTACTGGATTGTATCAGCTCACGTTTGCTGAGATCCTGAAGGATCTTGGCAATGAAGTGTTCGGGTGAATCAATACCTGCCGCAATCTCCTTAATACCTACCTTCCTGCCTCCTTCTGACTTCTGAGCTATGAAAATGACCGCTCTTATCGCGTATTCGCACGTTTTTGAAAAAAACATCTGCATCTTGTTTATGTGCAAATATATATTCAATATTCGGAAAATAAAATACTTTTTACTCTTTTATTTAATGTAACTACTCCATACTGTGCTTAAAAACTTACTTAGTAGGTTAAAAAACAGTAAAACTGTACCGATTTAAAGTATCAACATCAAAACAGCGACTCTGCCGGTTTCCTTCATGATTTAAAAATTGAAAAAGTGTACCGATTTAAACATTAGTTTATTTCAGTACAGTTTTGGGTAAAAAAATAAACTCTTGCCCTATCCAAATCCATAGATGTTGCACCTCCCTACCCTTCTCCATTTTATTATAATATTTGCTGTATACGTAGCCAAAGATAGCCAGCTACACTTTCTCAAAATCGAATCTGAATCGAAATCACAGGTTTCCCTTATAATTAAAATATTCTTTTGCAGGCAACAGGCGAAGTAAAGAAAACGAGGGTTTTCTTTACTAAAGATAGTCACTAGAAAATGATTAGATACGATATCAAAAATGGTAAATAAACTTGGTAAATAAATCAACGCAAAGTATATCGGTTGTTTTATGAGTTTCTTTACCAATTATCGTTTTTTGAGACAGAATGATGTCGTAACCAGGTAGAATGATAGTTATTAGTGCTGTTTCCAAGCCGGGTCCTTTGGCTCGTCTGGATTTGGTAATCTGGTATTACGCTTCATCTCATACTCACAAGCTCCAAAATCTATAAAATTCTGTTGCCCTTTTTTTAACGAAACTCTGTTTGCACCACCTTCATAATTTGGGTAATCTCTCTGATAGGGGTCATCTTCCCAAAAACAAACAGGACAAATGATATAATGCCCAGGTTCTTCGTCACATGTTTTATATCCACAACATGGACACGTAAACTTCTCTAAATAAAACATGGTTTCGCTTTTTGAGACTGGCTATTCGTTTTAGGAAACCATCTTTTTAACTAAATTCCTCAATTGTAATACTGTTTGTATCAGATATCAAACAAGAAATTAGGTTACTGTAACCAATCAAAGAAAATATATATTTTATTTTTGATTTTTGCCTTCCATATGCTAAGTTATAGTTCGACTTTGATTCTTGCATCATCCTTCCAAATGAGGTAGCGGGAATGTAAATTCCATTTTCCACAGAAAGCACTTTTGATAGCTCTTGAATCTCGATTCTACAAGTTCTATATATGTCTTCTTCATTATGTAGGCAAAAACTATTAAATGACAAATCCCCCGATTTAATTATTAGCATCAGGTTTTTGTCGACCTCAGTTAAATTTAGTATAATTTTCAAAATTCCGTCGAGATATGAATATTCAGCTAGAATTGAATCGCAACTGTTATTTATCAAATATTCTAAATTTACCATATTGGACTGAATCGGTATTACATTAATTTCACTTCCTTTTTTCCTGGTACCCGTAATCTTCTAATCTCCGTTTTTGTGGACGGTAAATATTATGTATTAAGATGTTTATACCCTGTGCAGCCAAGTAAAAGCCTCTAAGAATGTATTGAGACTTGCTACCAAGATATGAATCACTCTACATCTTCATTCCATATTAAACCAAAGGTAGTTTTAACCTTTACGTTCTTGATATTAACACATTTAACATCGTCCTTTAGAAAAATAATTTTTACAGGTATAATATATAATTAATTTATATATTATACTTGTAAAAATTATGATACCATGCGCTACAATCGTACTCAATTTTTAATTATCGCTTTCTTTACATGGCTGTATTTCATTCCTTCTTATGCCCAGGAATTGGAGAAAGCAAAAACTTCAGCAAAAATAGGATTGTCGGAACTACCAGGGTTTTCACTTCCCCCCAAATCAGCTTATTGGCTGGACACAGTTAACTTTAAACCTGAAAATTTTTCATTTAGAATTTGGGATAAAAAAGATCTTACAGACAGGCTTGAATTAAATGTTCCCATGTGCCCTGTACAATGTAAGCCATCTTGGGGAATGTTCGTATTTCGCGTGAATGCAGAGGGAAAAGTTGACAGTACGTGGTATCGCGGAAATTTACCGGCAACTACTTCGGATAAGATTATTTATAATATCCGAGCTACAGAAGGTAACTGGATCATAAAAAAAGGCACTAAACCAAATCATGTTGCCTGGTTTGTATACCCATTTTTCGACATCCGCGGGAGATTTCCAAAACAACCTGATTGTTCTAAAGAAGATCAGGAGTTACTTCAAACAGTATCGGATCTTAGTAATCTGTTTAACATTTTGTACGATAAAGTTAGTAAGGATTATTATCGGGCTACAATGTTAAGACCAACTGAGCAAGATGGCAGTATTAAAATGTGAAATATGCGCTAATCTCAACCTTCCTCCATTTTTAGGTACTATTACTGACATTTAGTGAGATAACTGTATAAAACATCTTTGTATATATATGTGTAAGTGTCCCTAAAATACAGACAAATCGGAGTTCAATAAAAACTCCCGTTTCCGGCAGTAATTTTACAAAGCAAGTCTCAGATTAACCACCGTTCAAATAGAAGTGTTTGACAGGCAACAATTTGATATTAGATTGCTTACGCGGAATTTTGAAACAATCCAAATCAGTTAACAACGATGAAAAAGCGAAGTGTGAAAATTAGTAATTTTATTTTTAAGAGTATTCTCTTGATTTCACCCCTTCTCTTTATTGAGAGTTGTTCTCAAAAGAAAGAATTTGTAGAGATTGCGTCTGGCTTTTGGGAAGATCCTAGTATCCCTAAGATGGCAATCGAAATAAACCTTAACGGAGACTGTTACTACCAACTTATCCCAGAAAATGACACAGGATCGTATTATTATAGTAAAATTTCTTTGAACGAGGCAAAGGTAATTTCTGATTTTGTAACGAGTAGAATTGGTTCAACTGATTCCCTTTCAATATTTCAAGATAAAGATGCTGTGGTTGCAGAATTTTTGATATACAATGAAGAAAGTGTTCGGCACGGATTTAAATACTTTGTGACAGGGACTGACGGAGATTCAATTAAAAATTTTATAAAATTGATTAAAACATCGCGTGATTTTAAGCCAATACGTTTCCACAAGTTTTACACCACGATGCAAAACGAGACACTTCCTATACCTCCTCCCGCACCCATTCCTGATAAATGAATAAACATATGATAAACGACCGTTAAAATCGACGTTTCTAAGACTCCGGCTATAAATTACTATTTCTCAATAAAGAAGCGATTAGTAAATTGCTCAAAATAAAGATGTTATGAAATTTGTCCGGATTGCTACAACAATTTTAATATTTATTACCATCTTCATCCTTGCCTTAGAATCTTGTGAACCAGTGTTAAAAGACACCTTCACATCGAAAAACTTGTATCTAGCAAAGGTGAATCACTATTTATAAATTCAATTAACTGGGGGGTTACGGATGACCGTCAATTAAGTAGCATATCAAAAAACGAAAAGAAACTTTATGAAAGAGCAGATAGTGCCGGAACTGTAAAGGGGCTAGATCCTTTCCTATATAATTTTAGAAACGATAGCTTAAACTTGTTTTTTGACGGTGAAGTTTCTTATGTTGTTCCTGATTCTTTTAGCTCTATTACAATAACCTATCATGCTCTAAGCAAAAGTGAGATCTCGAATTTACTGCATATGGCAATGAAAAATGACGGTTACCACCAGGTGCCGGCACATCCTTAAAAGCCATTGCCCAAGTACAGCTGGAGGTCCAGAACGAAATGGGAAAAGTGAGCAGTGCTTGTACAAAACCAAGATTTTTCGCCATTCGACCGGTACCCTCTTGTTTTGTATTCCGTCACTTAACATAAAATGGGTTATTAGTCATTGGGAATACCCTAAACCTAATTTATTGAAACATTAATTCTTAATCGTAAATCTGTGATAAACCACCGTTTTAATCTACTTTTTGTGAGACGGCCAAATACGCATCATGAGTAGATTCTCCATTCGGCTTCTCTTGAAAAGTACAAAATACCCATTACATATTTTGTGTTAAAAGTACGTCAATCGGCGAGTTGTGCGTCGGCACAAGTAGCACCTAAACGAATTAAAATGCATTTAATCGAAAAAACAAAACAATTATTTAAGGAAAAATTGGACACAATCAGTCAACTTGACTTTGGGTGGGATAACAGACTTTATGACTTTTACTTAATATTTGGACAGAATGAGGAGAACAAATCGCCTTGGATAACAACTAATTGGGAATCAGATTTTGAGCCCTATTTTAACTTGCTCATAAAACAAACAGCACGTTCTAATGATTCAGGGATAAGAGCAACAAAATACAAACCAGAAAAGAGATTTTCCAAAAAGGACAACAAAGAATTTATTTATCATTCAAGTATAAGATTAGGAAAATTGAAATGGGACAATAAATCTCACGGGAAATGGACGACACCTGACAACATTGAAAACTACTTTCTCAATTTTGAACTTTGGACACCCACATGGACAATTTGCGACAAAAGGCAATCTCCTCCTGACATTTATATCTCAATGACCAATCAAAGGGATTTTGAAAACAAGCTTGATATTAAATTTGGGTATTTCATAGTTGTTGCAATCGCTAAGAACTTACAAATTGATTCAAAACCCATTTTAAAGAACTTATCAGAAAGAATAAATTCGAAAGCGACAATTTTTAAAACAAGAAAATGGGGTAAACCTGAGAAAGCAGGAAACTGGACATTTTCAAATTGGATTCAAGACACTTTTAGCAACGGTATTTACAAAGGACAAAGTTTACACACCTTTGACTTTGGCGAATTAGAATTTGAACCAGTATGGGAAATAATATATCGGCAAAAATAGAGTGTCGGACCCACACATCGGTGTCTGTTTTACCAGATTTATGTCAAGTAAGGCAGATTGGAGAGGAATGTGTCTTACGAGACCTAAAAGCACAATTTGCCAATATAGATAAATTCCACACAACACCCTCGCTCATGAGACAACCTCCAAATGCTCTGCTAAAGATCCAATTCTCAGATAAACCACCGTTTAAATCGACGTCTAATGAAATATGAAGTTCAGAAGTTAAATCTTGGCCGTTGACCTTTCACTTACCTGATCACATATTAAATTAGCACTTTGGTTAAACCCAAGTAAATCTAAAATAACATGAAAAAGCCTAAATCATTTATCGCTGGTCATTTGTATCGGTCCGACGAATCCATATTGTGTAGATTCGCTTTCAGACAGGTAGGTTAGCCGTCCTGATTCCGAAACTTATTCCAGTTATTTGGAAGCAGTTGATAAAGATCTTTGTGTTTGTGGGATTGGATTCTTTCGAAGACGTCTTTAAGCCATTCCTGTTCATCTACGCCATTTTTCTTGCATGTTGCCATGAAGGAATACATAGCTGCCGTCATCTCAGCTGCCTGATGAGAGCCGGCGAACAAAAATGCCTTCCGTCCAATTTTATGTAAAGCTTTACATAAAATTGGTTATGCATAGTTAAAGATTATGTAAAGTAAGCATATAAAAGTTGCTTCCAGGCTTACCGGAAGACGAAAGTACTTTACATAATAATACGTTGTTTTAGTGATTGCGATGTTGCAATCACTAAAACAATGCAGCTATGAGAAAAATACAGACATGCTTTGATCAGCTCATCTATGATGCAGGCGAAGTGCTGAGAACCAAACTATTAAGAACTGACGCGACAGTTAACTGGTATCGTATCTATTGGCGACGAATGTGGCGTGAGCTACGGGGCAAAGAGATACCCGAATTCACTTCTAATCTTGGCAGGCAACATTTACTTGACCGGTTTGGCCAGCTCGATTACGCCACACTTTCCAAAAGAGACAAGGATTTTGTGAAAATTGTCAGTGTACTATGTGAATTTTATGACACCGGTACTATAACCAGATCCCGAGAACGGCTCCAACTGGACGGTGTATTCGGCGCGCTGGTTAAGCAATTTGTTGATCACCTGGCCACGCTACGTTTAAAGTCAACAACAATAAGGGAGCGCGAACATTACCTGAGCAAGTTTCTTATCTATATGAAAGATAAGGGTATCGCTTCCATCGACAAGGTGGATAAATTTGTGATTATAGATTATCTAAGAACCTTAGACATACGCCATTCCACTGTTGCTCATATGACATTACGAGCAATCAGAACATTTTTAAAATTTCTCTTTGAACAGGGATTAATAAAAGAAGACATTTCACTTTCTGTCCCGCAAGATAAGTATCAAAAACAGGCTAAGCTCCCGTCTGTCTTCAGCGTCGATGAGATTCAAAGAATGATCAGTAAAATAGACCGCGCCAGGCCCAGTGGTAAACGTAATTATGCCATCGTATTAATTGCCGCCAGACTGGGCCTACGAGCATCTGATATTGCCGGGCTGAAGTTTGAGAATTTGTTTTGGGAACAGAGCATCATATCAATATGTCAGTACAAAACCGGGCGGCAACTCCAACTGCCTTTACTTGCCGAAGTTGGTGAAGCGATCATTGAGTACTTGAAATATGGAAGGCCAATTTCTAATGAGCCGTATGTGTTCCTGGCAGCTGGGTCGCCATTTGGCAGGATGCATAGCTGCGGAATAACCAATCTTGTGAACCGCGCATTTATTCTCTCAGGGGTTAATATTGAACATCGACACCACGGGCCTCATGCGCTTCGGCACAGCCTTGCCAGTTTACTTCTGGAGCAGAGTACAGTTTTGCCGGTTATTACAGAAGTGCTTGGTCATGAAAACTCCCGTTCAACAAAATACTATTTACGGATAGACCTCACATCCATGAAGCAGTGTATGCTTGAGGCGCCTGCTGTAGCTGATGACTTCTATAATCAGAAAGGAGGTTGTTTTTATGCATAATCACTTCACCGGCATTTATGCCCCGTATCTGGATCAATACCTGGATTATAAAAGGCAATTAGGCTTTAAACAGCAAACAGAGGAGTCAATACTTGCAGTTTTTGACCGATTTACGGTTAGCCGTGGTGAAACCCGGCTGGGTATCACGCCGGAACTTTCGCAAGCATGGATGCAAACAGGTGCCAACCTGTCGTCATCCTATAATTTTCATCGCGCATTGCTAATCAATAAACTGGCATCATTCCTTAACGAACAGGGTATCCACTCTTACCTGATGCGTTTACCTGTATGTAAAATGGATTTTACGCCACATATTTATTCACAAGATGAGCTTGGACGCCTTTTTGAAGCAGCAGATCATTTTCGCATCCGGAAGGGTTTACGTCAAATCATGTTTGCTATGCCTGCACTTTTAAGGTTACTGTACTGTACCGGCCTGAGAGGCGGCGAAGCATTGGCTTTATCGGTTGGTGATGTTAACCTCGATGACCGGACCATCCTTGTGCGGGACAGCAAGAATGGACAGCAGCGTGTTATTCCTTTTTCAGATTCGTTGGCAGCGGTACTTAGGCAATACGCCTTTTACAGGAATGAGTTACCCGCTTGCCTGGTCAAGAAGGACCTCTTTTTCATCTCCCTTGATGGAAAAAGGATATCACACCACTGCTTTGGCCGATGGTTTTCACGTTTGTTATTGGCTGCCGGAATTCCAAAAGGTCGCGGTATCACTCCACATGCATTACGTCATTCATTTAGTGTCCATTCACTGGCGATGATGGCCGAACGTGGAGCGGATATCTACTGCTGCTTACCGGTACTCTCAACTTACCTTGGTCATAAATCAGTAGAATCGACAAATCATTATGTCAGGCTGGTATCTGCCATGTACCCTGGGTTGTTGAAGGATATTGACAGGATCTGTATAAACGTTTTCCCTAACAGCTCAGGCTATGAAACCTACTAACTTCTCAAAATGCCTGACAGGTTTTTTGACCGGGTATTTGGCGCACGAGCGCGGCGCAAGTAAGAACACCATCAGCGCTTATCGGGACACTTTCATCCTGTTCATAAATTACATGGAAGTCCAGGGTATCCCTGTATCAAGATTAACGCTGGAGAATATTAATCAAATGGCAGTCGTCGGTTTTCTTGATTGGCTACAGGTAGAACGCAAAAATGGTAACGCAACCAGGAATGCGAGATTGGCTGCAATCCATGCTTTTTTTCACTACATGCAGTATCAGCACCCTGAACATCTTTATGAATGTCAGAAAATCTTATCAATACCAATGAAGCGCAAGGCGATAGTACCAATGAACTATCTGACAATTGACGCGATTAAAATGCTTTTGCGGCAACCGGATACCCGGACCGTTGGAGGTAGACGTGATCTGGCGTTGCTTTCGTTGATGTACGATACAGGCGCACGTGTTCAGGAGATTATTGATCTGACGCCGTCTAGTCTCAGGCTTGACAAGCTGAGTACAATCCGGATTAATGGCAAAGGCAATAAAACCCGCATTGTTCCAATGCTCGACGAGCAAGTAAAATTATTGGAGCCTTATTTGAAAGAACATGATCTTCTTCAGGCATATAACGACGTACATCCGCTGTTTTTTAATAGTCGGAACGAAAAGCTTACAAGGGCTGGTGTAAATCATATTCTACTTAAATATGCTGATATGGCCAGAAAAACAACAGGTGAGGTTCATTTACCAGAAAAGATCAGCTGCCACACCCTGCGTCACAGCAAAGCAATGCATTTACTGCAAGCAGGCGTCAATCTGGTGTACATTCGCGATATTCTCGGTCATGTTTCTGTTCAAACGACGGAAGTATATGCACGAGCCGATTCGCGTGCGAAACGGGAAGCGATCCAAAGAGCATACACATCAGTTGTACCGGAAAAGCAGCCGGTCTGGTTGTCGAATGAAAACCTTTTGGACTGGCTCAAACATTTTTGACCATTGTTATTATGTAAAGTAACGTGACAGAAAACTGCTGTCTACTGAAAAGAAAACGTGGTATTGCTCACTTACTTTACATAATCTTTAACTATGCATAACCGATGTTATGTAAAGCTTTACATAAAATTGGACGAAAGGCGTTTTTGTTCGCTGGTTCCCACCAGGCAGCCGAAATGACAGCCGCTATGTATTCCCTTATGGCAACATGCAAGAAAAACGGCGTTGACGAGCAGCAGTGGCTGACAGATGTATTTGAAACAATACAATCTCATAAACATAAAGATCTTTATCAGTTGCTTCCCAATAACTGGATCAAATACCGGAACGGTTGATCACCTGTCACAAAGCTAAACTTCAAAATACGGCTTCTCGGACGAATACGTGCATATTCCGAAAAACTTTACCGTCATTCTGGCACATCAAATCGTTTAATTCCAGAAAAGAACCGGAACGGATTTTCGCGCAACTTAATCAATCCCTTCATTAAGCTTTGCATTTTGCCCTGCTAATATTCGCCAACCACCCTCCTTATATGTTAAAAGGATCGTTCGTCGAAACCGGAAGGTCTGGCCCGGATAGCGCTCATCTCCACTAAGATCTGTGCGGACGTGAACAAGAGCCATATCCGGCTTTATCATGGTTACGTCCTCTATCGAACGGGTAGTAAATTTAGTCTCTTTGAAATATGTACTATGAGTCGTCTGATAATGCTTTTCAATTTCAGCCCGCCCGTTGTAATAAGCTCCAAACCAGTTGACCCATGTGGCATCAGTATGGTATTGCTCTGCCAGGGCTTTTGCATCATGACGGTTCCAAGCCTGTTCATAGTTGTCAATGACTTTTACGATCGCTTCTTTACCTACATTTTGGGCAATTGTTGAGTAAGAGAAAAAGCTTGAAAGAGCGATTAGCGTTAGTAATTTCTTTTTCATGAGGAAATGACAGTTTTTTGATATCAAGTTACTCTTTTCCCCCTAATTCTGCATCTTTTTTTATCTAAGTGTTGAATTTTGAACATTTTACAGAAAGAATCATGAGGTTTGTGTAGCAAACAATTTAGGAAAATATCTAGGTGCTGCTAAAAGTCAGCTCCCTATTTGGTGTCTTCCGTAAGAAATTTGTAGTTGTGTTCTTTTCCGTCCGACAATCAGGTACTTAATCAGATTCCGATATTTTGAAATCTTGTATCATTTTTTTTCATGAAACAAGATATAGAGTCTACCAGTTTAATGAAATATGGTATCATCGGACGGATACTATTATTTGAAGTTTTCTGCCCCAACTAAACGTGAACAGAAGAAAATTATCTATACAGACAGTTTATACGAAAGGCTATTGCCCCAGGCAATCGTTTATATTTGTCAGAATTTAAAAACAAAAGTGAAATCTGCAGACGCGGTAAAGGATGAATAAACGTCATTTGTAATGATACAGCTGTTGTATGACTACATTTAAACACGCTAGAGTACGATTTTGATAAGCTGCTTGCCAACAAAAAATAAGATTCAATCTGCCAAAAATATTTGCACGGATGTATATCGCTACCGAAAAGAAACAATATTAAGTTATTCGCCATCAATAAATTATGTATTATACTTGCAGCCGCCTTCTGATAATTCTTTAAACGTTACTAAAAATGAGATTTGCTCTTATTCAATTAATTAAACA